>NZ_JBAMYD010000008.1:0-314702 GCF_037002925.1 Rhizobium aouanii | reverse complement strand
AGTCGCGGTGCGGCCGAATTTCCGGAATATGTCTCTCAACAAGTTTGACCGGTCCCGCAGCTTGGCCGCAAGTGCCACCACCGGCGCAAAGCGGGACGGACGGAAGAATTTACCCGCCTTGCGCGGGCGGCGTTTTGCGGTTGACCGAGCTTAGAGATGCCGGTGTGCCTTGACCTTCAGTAGCTGCACGAGCGCAGGGTCCATGAAATAGTAATCGTCAGGAATATCAAGGTATATCAGCCGTTTGCGCTTGAGAGCTGAGCGATGCCGGCTTTGGACTTTGGAGTGAGCGACGTCCGCGATAGCACAATTCCAGGCACGAGCGAACCTAAGGGGTGATGCGTCACCCTCGGCTGACACTCTTGAACGCAGCGATGATGCTTTGTGCGGCGAGTTGGGCCTCATCTGACGTCGTTTGGAAATTGGTGACAGAGAGACGCAGGATATCACGGCCGCGCCATTTGGCGCCGCCGGCGAAGATCATGCCGTCAGCTTGGATCTTTCCGATCGTCTTTCGCGTCAGCGCGTCGCCTTCTTCGGAGGGCAGGTCGGCTCCGAAGCGGATGACGAGCTGATTCAGCGTCACCTCGTTCAGGATGGCGATGCCCGGTTGTTGCGACAGGAGATCGGCCACCAGCCGCGCTGAGGCGCAGCACTGGTCGATCAAGGCGGCGATGCCGTCGCGGCCGAGATGTTTCAGCATCGCCCAGGTCGCAAAGCCGCGCGCCCGTCTCGAAAGCTCGGGCACGTAGTGTGAGGGATCGCGTTCCCCTTCGCCGGCGAGCGGCAGATAGCTCGCGGCGATCGTCATGGCGCGGCGATGGGCGAGCTCGTTGCGGACGATGGCATAGCCGCAATCATAGGGCGTCTGCAGCCACTTGTGGCCGTCGGTCGCCCAGCTGTCGGCCACTTCGATGCCGCGGCTGAGGTGGCTGGTCTTCGCTGATGCCTGCGCCCAGAGGCCAAAGGCGCCATCGATATGCACCCAGGCGCCTTTCGCCTTCAACAGCGGGATGATGGCGGCGAAATCGTCGAAGGCGCCAGTATTGATCTGCCCGCCTGGAGAACGGCGATGACGGGTCCAGAGACAGTATCGAGCGTGCCCACCAGCGCGGCCGGGTCTATCCGTCCCATCGCGTCGGTGGGCAGGCGCAGCACGCGATCATGCCCGAGGCCGAGGAACTGAAGCGCGGAGAAGACGGTCGTGTGGGCGTCGTCGCCGATCAGCACGGCAATCTCAGGCGCTCCGAACAGGCCCTTTGCATCGGCATCCCAGCCCACCTGGCGCAGCACCTCGCCGCGGGCGGCGGCAAGGCAGGTGAAGTTCGCCACCGTCGCGCCCGTGACGAAGCCGACTGAGCTTTCGGCCGGCAGCTTCAGGAGATCGAGAAGCCATCTCGCCGCGACGGTCTCGACGGCGGCTGCGGCCGGGGCGGCGGCATGGTTTCCGGCATTCTGGCCCCAGGCGCTGGTGAGGAAATCGGCCGCGACGCCGACTGGATGGGAGCCGCCGATGACCCAGCCGAAAAAGCGCGGCCCAGTGGTCGCATGCAGCCCGGGTTCGGCGCCGTCCGAGAGACGCCTGATGACATCAAGCATATCGGAACCGGCCGCCGGCAGCGGCTCTTCGAAACAGGCAAGCGAGGCTGCGTAGTCGTGGGTGGGCATATGGCGGGCGGGCGCTGCCTGCCGGAATCCTGCCGCAAGGCGGGCGGCTTCCTGAAACAGAGATGCAATTGCCGTCATGCGGATCCCCCTGCCGCCACCGACCCGGAAGGCACCCCCTCGAAGCAAGCTGTCGGCGCAGGCAGTCTAGCCGATATCGCCGGTGCTGTCTTGGCCGACCTCTCGTCAATGGCGTTAGCCTGGAACACGCAGCCGCGCTGGCACGGCGCGGCATCGTGAAGCTTGCGGACTCATCCGTCTTCGCGCCTAATATCCTGGCCGGCGAGCAGGCGACCGATGGCCGCCTTGACGTCCGGGTGGGGCTCGATTTCGCATGCCGCGGAGAGGCGAGCTTCGGCATCGACGGGCCAGTTTTGCCGGCCCCAGGCCTCCAGCGCCTTTAGCGCCATGTTGCGGTTGCGGATAAGGGGGCTTTGGAGGCTGGCCTCGACGAAGTCCCAGCCCTTGCCAGGGAATCTGCGCAAATCTTGCACGATGTAATCGAAGGCGGCATGGGTTTCGTATTTCTTGCCATGGCCGATGATTTCCAGCTGCGGCCCTGTCGCCACGTCGTCAAAGGCGAGTTGCGAGCGGGCGAGATCCAGCACCCGATCGATCCGTTCCGGATCGTCCGTGCGCATGAGGAAGTACCAGGAATTGTGGCCGGCCAGCTGCCGGTTTAGGTAGATCTGCCAGATATCCATATCGAGATGCCTGGCGAGCGTTATGGCGTGATAGAAGCGAAAATGGTCATCCGTTAGTAGCCAGGGATCGGCCAGCGCCGCCAGTGGTTGCCGTTGCAGGATGGCCGACACATGATGCAGGATCGCCTGGCGCGCCTGCGGCGACCAGCCCGGCTGCCGATCCCAGTCGCTTTCCTCGACGGCGAGAAACTCGGCAATCCGCACAAGTGCGGCGCATTGCGCGAGGCTCAGTCCGTCGCGGCCCATGTGGCTGACAAACAGACGAACGGCCTCGGCACCATCGGGGTAGTCGAACATATCCTCGGCCGGACCACCGGCAAAAAGCGCATCGATGATATCGGAGGCTCCTGATAACAGCTCCTCGTCGATGGTTTCTGCGCTCAAGGCTTCGATGAGATTGCCCGCAGTGGCGCAGGTATAGGCGAGATATTCATGCATGATCGAATTGGCGCAGCCGTGTCGCAGCAGCCATGATTTGATATCGGGATTTTTCGTATTCGAGAGCCGGCTGACGGCATCGATCTTGCCCCAGCCGTTGAGGTGTTTGGCAACCTCCCAGATTTCCATCTCCGGATCATCGAGCGTATTGGTCAGCGCGACATTGGCAAATAACGCGAACTCATCGTGCCGGCTGAACGACCTGAACAGGCCGATATTCTCGGGATTGCGCTTGCTGCCGAGCAGCGCGATCGCTGCCTTCACCACTTCGCGGTCCGGAGCGTTCGACGCCAGCCAGCGCATGAGGTCCTGAAGCTTGCCGCTGTCGAGTTCCCATGCCGAAAAGCCGGCCAGGCTGTCGATATATTCGATTGCCGCATGCTGGGTCATGGTGTCGTAGAGCAGTTTCAGGCTATCGGCCGACGGTCTGGCAAGTGCAGCCTTGAGGGCGGAATAGATGCCCCAGGCTTTCGCCCGTGCCGGCCCGCTGTCGGGCTGCACCACGTGGTCCACGGCGCCGCCGACCCATGAAATTTCAGTTTTGGAAAAATAGATCGCTTTGTCAGGCAACTCGGCATCGTCACCGTTGTCCTTGATGAAGCGGTAGATGGAGGGGCGGCCGGTATCCCAGGGCAGTGGAAATGTGTCGGGATCCCAGGCGAGCCTCTTGTTTCGAAATAGCGAGAGAATTTTCATGGTGAGCGGTTGCAGCCTTGGCCCGTGGCAAATGACGAGGCTATTGGAATAGGACGGTTGCTCGACCCTAACAAGCCCGCACAAAGATGAAACTGCGCCCGCGCTTTCAGCAGCGCCGGCGCCGCAGCCGCAGCATATCCCCAGGGCTCCAGTGGTTGTTCCAGCGGGTGTCGATTTCGTCGTCACTACCGACGGTCGAACCTTTTTCACGACCACGAGGCTGCAGCCATCGCGAATTCCAGGCGCGATACACGAGTATCCGAGCGGCTGCGGCGGCGACAGTTGCCCTTGGCGTGTTTCTCGCCTTTACCGCGATGCTCAAAGATAAATCGAGCATCGCGGGAGATGCTTGCTCACTCTCCAACAATTACCTGTCGTCTGCTGTCCATTTTCTGAAATTATTCACATCAACTTAAAATCTATTGCCTTCGTCGCAAGTATCGTTCAATGATGCTCAAAATATCATTTGCACCATTGTCAAGCTGGTGCCGCCAATCAGCGAGGGATATGCACTGAAATATTTCCTTCTCTACGCGCTGACATGCACGTTGGTCGGGATAGTTCTTCTCTTCATCGTCCTTGAAGTTGTACCGTTCGCGATCGACAATCCAGCCGATCAATCGGTGGCCGACTCAACTGATGAGCCAGTTGCCGGGCCAACCGATCAATCCGCCGTCCAGCCAGCCGATCCCTTGGTCGTCCGATCCACCGGCCAGCCGGTCGACGGGCCAGCCCGTGAACCGGTGGTCGGGCCAACCGGCGAACCGGCAGCGAGGCCGACCGATCAATCGGTGGTTGGTCGGCCCGGCGAACCGGTCGTCCGGAAGGGTGGCCGGCTGGGGAGCCCGGCGCAGTGATGACCGGCGCCTGAGATGACGGATTTCCGTTCGATTTCGTAACTTCGAAGCTATGCTGAACTACGAAGCTTCCTGACACCGGTTGCATCGGCTGAGGCCATCTGTATTGACAGTACCTCTCATCTCGCAGGAGGTCCCGATGGATGGAAGTGGCACGACGATCAGGCATGTCAGGGCAGACGAAGTGGAGGCTTTCCGGCGCATCCGTCTGGAAGCGCTTCGCACCGAACCGTCCCTCTTTGCAAGCCGCTACGAGGACTGGGAGGCTCTTTCTCTCGAGGAGTGGCGCAATCGCCTGAATGAGCCGGTTTTCATCGCCTTTCAGGATGGCGAACCCGTCGGCATAACCGGCCTAGTTCGGCAGCGGTCGAGCAAGATGGCCCATCGCGCGACGATCATCATGGTTTACGTCAGAAGGAGCCTGCGCGGAACGGGCCTTGCCGGCAAGCTGCTCGGCGCGGTAGCCGATCACGCGCGCGATATCGGCATCCTGCAGCTGGAACTCTTCGTCAGCGCGGAGAACCCGGCGGCAATACGCTTCTATCAGCGGCAAGGCTTTTCCGAGATCGGCAGGATTCCAGGCGGGGTTCTGGAGGAGGGCAGGGAGATCGACGACGTTATGATGGCTCGCCGTCTGGTCGGTTAGGTCTCACGCGGATGTTTCAGCGCATATTGGCTTGCCTGACCTATTGACCTCAAGTGGGGTTGGGGTTGCAGCATGCCGGCATGGGCTGGAGGTTTGGCCGTGACGAAAATTCTGAAAGATGAGGATCTGGCCGGCAGCGCGCTGATGATGATCGCGATCGATGCTCTCGAGACCGCTTTTCTCGCGAGAGCCGACAATCGGTTGATCTCTCCGCCCCGGCACCATGTCTCTTTTCCCGATCGCGGCGATCTCGTCTTCACCGTCGGCGGCATTCTCGGCGAAAAACCGCTTGCGGGCTTCCGGGTCTATGAAACATTCGAGGGGGTGGAGCATTCGCAGATCGTCGCGGTGTGGTCGGCCGACGACGCCAGGCTCAGGGGCATTATTCTCGGAGAGCGTCTCGGCAACCTCAGAACTGGTGCGATCGGCGGTCTCGCCATCCGCCATCTCAGCGCGCCTGATGCCAGGACCGTCGGGATCCTCGGCAGCGGAGCGCAAGCGCGAACCCAGCTTGCCGCAGCGGCCGCCGTCCGAAAACTGGACCGCGCCCGCGTCTATAGCCGCGACGAGAAGAATCGCGCCGCCTTTGCAGCCGAGATGCAGCACGCCTTGGGTATAGAAGTGGAGCCTGCCGGCAGCGCTTCTGAAGCCGTCGATGATGCCGACATCGTCATCTGTGCGACGACGAGCCGGACGCCCGTCATTCATGCCAGGGATTTGAAGCCCGGCGTGCACGTCAACACCGTCGGCCCGAAAACGCGCGGGGGATACGAACTCGGCCTGGATATCGCCGATGTCGCCGCCGTGATCGCGACGGACTCTCCCGAACAGACGCGCGCCTATGCTTCGCCCTTTTTCCTGGCCGGCTCCGGCAATGAGCACCGCATGACCGACCTTGCCGATATCATGGCCGGGAAAGCAGCCGGGCGAGGATCACCTGGCGATACGACGCTGTTTTGCTCCGTCGGGTTGGCTGGAACCGAAGTCGTCGTCGCCTCGGCAATCCTCGATATGCTGTGAGCCTGTTTCCCTTATTCACGCAGGCCCAGCACATCCCTCATGGCGTATTCGCCGGGTGCGCGCCCTGCGATCCAGCGGGCGGCGGCAAGCGCGCCGCGGGCGAACATGCCGCGGTCGAGAGCCGAATGCGAGAGCGTCACGACTTCTTCTGCGGCGGCAAACAGGACGCTGTGTTCTCCGACGAGCCCGCCGGCCCGCAACACGGCGAAGCCGATTTCGCCGGGCGGGCGCTCGCCGGTGATGCCGTCACGCCCGCGCCGCTCGACGGATGCGAGGGAAACGCCGCGGCCCTCGGCGGCGGCTTCGCCGAGCATCAGCGCCGTACCGGACGGCGCGTCGATCTTCCTGTTGTGATGAGCTTCGAGGATTTCGATATCCCAGCCATGCGCGGGAAGGGCGCGCGCGGCCTGGGCGACCAGGCCGACCAGCATGTTGACGCCGATGGAGAAATTGCCGGAGCGCAGGATCGGAATCGCGCGGGCGGCCTTTGCGATCCGTTCGAGTTCATCCGGCTCGAAACCCGTCGCGCCGATCACCAGGGCCGGTCCGCGGGCCGACGCGCACAGGCCGGCAAGTTCGGTGGCAGCAGGTCCCGTCGTGAAATCCAGGATCACGTCGGCCGCCTTAATCGCGGCCGAACGGTCAATCAGCCCGGCGGCTGCGGAGCCCTCGCGGCCGATGCCGCCGACGAGCGCAAAATCCGGATCGGCCGCCAGCAGCGGCAGGATGGCGCGCCCCATGCGGCCGTTCGCGCCGGCGACGGCTATTTTGATTGGTGAGGTCACGGACTTTCCTTGGCTTGCGATATTTTCGACGGAGCGGCTGTTTGCATCCGGCATCTGCGCCGGCGAACGGGATCTGCCACTACCGCACATGCGCTCGCGGCGCAAAGCAGGGGTCTCCTGTGGCCGCCCGGCGCTCACCAGTTGCCGGGGTCAGCGGTATGGTCGATGCTGGCGAATTCGTCGGCCTTTTGCCGATCCAGCTTTACCTCCGTAGTTGCCTTCGTCTCGTCGACGACCGAGTAGCGGTCGGGGATCGGTCCCCTTGATAGTTCCTGATACAGGAGCAAGGCGGCCTCGTCGGCGGTGTCGGCCTCGATCTCCCGAGTGATTGATACGGTGAACTTGTGCATGGCTTCGGCCCTCTCGATCGGTGCGCCGGCGTGCGCGTAGTTTGCGCAGTCTGACACGAGTTTTGTGTCGATGACACTAAAACTGCTCGATTAGAATTTGATTCATGCGACGGCTTCAGGTCTTTGTTTTTATGAATGTCGTGGTGCCAAGCCGCCGCACCGTTTTGGGCGAACTCAGCCGAGGAGATAGATCGTGCGCCTGAATCAAGTAACCGTTACGATGCCTGACCTCGATGCGGGCTGGAACTTCTACTGCGCTCTCGGTCTCAGGCCGGTCGTCGACGCTCGTCCTCGCTATGCTCGCTTCGTCTGCCCGGACGGAGACAGCACCTTCTCCCTGCATCAAGGCGAAGGCGGCGGTGGCGGCACCACGGTGTATTTCGAGTGCGAGAAGCTGGACGAGACGGTCGGCAGTCTCAGCGAGGCCGGTCTTCGTTTCGTCACCGGACCGGAGGACAAGAGCTGGCTCTGGCGCGAGGCCGAGCTGTTTGACCCCGGCGGCAATCGCATCATCCTTTATTTCGCCGGATCGAACCGCACCGATCCGCCGTGGCGAGTGGATAAGGCGGAACGCCCGAAATAAGGCGCCTCGGCGCCTGCCGATTCCGGCCATTCCCCGAATTGACGAATCGCGGCCGCCTCGGCATCTTTGCTTCGGCGTGGCCTACCGCCGAACCTCCCAGGACCTTCCCCAGCAGGGTCTTCAACCGGAGGCAAAGGGACTTTCGTCTCGGGTCGTGATCCTTGGTCCTGATGTTTCGGGCCTGTTGCTGGGGAACGATGTCCGGAACGTGAGAGGCCCTGATATGACTGAGAACGGAAATTTCAAACGGCGGGTGCGTGCGCGCGCCGCCAAGACGGGTGAATCCTACACCGCCGCCCGCATGCATGTTCTTCCCAGGTCGGCGAACGATGCACTGCCTGAGGCAAGACGCTTGCGTCTGGCCGTGGCCCAGACCACCCATGCAGACGATCCCCGCGATGCCGACAAGCTTCGCCAGAGCGGACAGGAGATGCGCCTGCTGATGCGGCAGGCGCGAGAGGCAGGGGCGCGGCTCATCCACTTTCCCGAAGGAACGACATCATCGCCGAACAAGCGCATCATGTCGGAAATCGGGCCGAGAGAGATCGGGCCGTCCGATTGGCGGCGGTTCGAATGGGCCGTGTTGCGTGAGGAGCTGGATATAACGCGCAAGCTGGCGCGCGAACTCGGCCTCTGGACGATCATCGGCTCGGTGCATCCGCTGACGCCGCCGCACCGGCCGCACAACAGCCTTTATGTCGTCTCCGATCGCGGCGAACTGGTGACGCGCTACGACGAGCGGCTGCTGTCCAACACCAAGATCTCCTTCATGTACACGCCGGGTTCGATCCCCGTGACCTTCGAGGTCGACGGCATCCGTTTCGGCTGTGCGCTCGGCATGGAGTGCAACTTTCCTCAAATTTTCACCGAATACGAGCGGCTCGATGTCCACTGCGTGTTGTTTTCGTCCACTGGGGGGACGTCGGCCAATGATACCTCCTTCGCCGCAGAAGTGCAGGGGTATGCGGCGAGCAACAGGTACTGGGTGAGTTTCTCCATACTTGCACATCCCGGTTTAGCTGATCCAGTGTCTTCCGGGATCGTCGCTCCCGGTGGCCGGTGGGCAGCGCAATGCCCTGCGGATGGAACGGCCGCGATATCGCTCGCCGATATCGACGACAATCACGGCGATATTGCCCGGCCGTGGCGGCGCAAAGCGCTGAGCGGCCTCTACGAGCCGCACCGCGTGGCCGGCGATCCGCGCAGCGACGGGCGGGATATGTTTTAGAGCCGCGTCGCGTCGGCGGCATTCCGGCAAAAGTGAATGCAAGCGATGCTGAACGCACTTGCGGAACCCTATCCACGGTTCCGCAATTTCTTCATACCCGCTTGTCCCGAAGTACCATTTAGCAGCGCCGCGCAATCGTCCCGTGTGAAATCGCTCGGACTGGGCTGGAGAAAGACGGTTTGCCTCTTATTTCAGTGGGCAATGCGAACGAAGAGCGAGAGGATCACGCAATGGCAAAGAACACGATCTGCGTATGGTACGACAAAGACGCTGAGGCGGCTGCCCGCTTCTATGCCGCGACTTTTCCCGACAGCGCCGTGGGGGCCGTCATTCGGGCACCGGGAGATTATCCTGACGGCAAGCAGGGGGACGTTCTGGTTGTTGAATTCACCGTTGCGGGTATTCCTTGCATCGGCCTGAACGGCGGTCCTGCCTTCAAACACAACGAGGCCTTCTCCTTTCAGATTGCAACTGATGATCAGGAAGAAACCGATCGCTATTGGAACGCCATCGTCGGCAATGGCGGCCAGGAAAGCGAGTGCGGCTGGTGCAAGGACAAGTGGGGTGTGTCCTGGCAGATTACGCCGCGCGTCCTTTCCGAAGCGCTCTCGGCAGGCGGTGGCGAGGCAAAGCGTGCTTTTGACGCGATGATGACCATGAGGAAGATCGACATTGCGACGATCGAGGCGGCGCGGCGCGGCTGAGGCAGCTTCGCGCAGAACGACCTTTTACCAGGGGCTCGCATCTGGCCCGATCCGGTCCGTGTCGCTCCTCGCAGTCGGCTCAGAACCAGAGATCGCGCACGCAGCGCCCCTTGGATGGAAGGTCTTCAAACGTGTCCAGGCCGTCGAAATGATCGATAGGCAGATCCTGAACGGGATCCGGCGGCGCAAGCCGCATGTTGACGGCTATGCGCCGACGGCCATCCTTTCGAAGCCGAAGGCTGCGCCAGCTCAAGACACAGGCGCAGGATGGGCAAAATAAGATTTCGAGGGACGGCTCGTCCCTGTCGGCGCGGGTGTAGGAGGCGGTCTCACCGGTGAGAGCGATGCGCTCTCCTTCGTAGTCATAGGCCCATAGCGTGCCGTAGCGTCGGCAGAGCGTGCAGTTGCAGGCGGTGATCGAGCCGGGATCACCTTGGAGTGTCCAGCTTGCCTTGCCGCAATGACATGAGCCCGTCAGCATGAGCGTCGGTTCGATCCTGTTCCCCGTTCAAATCCGGCATCCTGCCTCAATCGCGCGATGACCGCAATTGGGCGATCCGACGTCAGGTCTTCCGTTATCGGCGCAGTATATCGGCGGCGCGAGCCCCCGCCTTTCGCAGGGCCCGACGACCTCCGCTGCGAGCGCGGGTTTTATCTATCGCGTTATCCATGGATGCCTGCAGGAGCCTTACCAGCCAGGCCACGCCTTCGTCACGCATTGCCGCCTTCGGCGCAGTCGCGTTTATGGCGAAGCGTCCGAGTGGCAGGGGAGGATTGACGCTGACGATGCCGAACCGCGCGGCATGCATCTCGACGAAGCGGCGTGGCAAGGCCGAGATAAAGTCGGTTTCCGCAAGCACGGCGAGCGCGAACATGAAGTACGGGACCGTCAGCGCCACCCGCCTGGAGCATCCATGGCTGGCCAACACATTGTCGACAAAGCCATGTGTATCGCCCAGATGCGAGACCACAAGGTGCTGCGCGGCGCAGTAGTTGGCCAGTGTCGGATCTGTCAGCAAAGGATGGCCCTGACGGGCCGCGATGACAAAATCCTCCTCGTAGAGCAGCAGGCTTGCAAAGCGGACTGGAAACTCGGCCTGAGGAATGATGGCGATGTCCATGTCACGGGCTTCCAACGCGGCTAACGCATCGCGCCAAGCCAGATCAGGCGATGGCTCGCCCTGTCTCGGCAGCAATTGCCGGATGCTGATTGCAATGCCGGGAGCGGACTTGGCCAACAGGCCGAGCAACGGCGGCAGAAATACAGACGAAACGCCATCGGGCGCGCCGATCGTAAATCGCCGCTGAGAGCGCGCTGGATCGAATGGTTGCGCTGTCGCCACCACGCTGCGAACGCGCGCCAATATATCGGCGATGGGTGCTGCAAGCTCCTCGGCCCGGTCTGTCGGAACGACGCCCTTCGGTGTTTTGAGAAATAGCGGGTCACCCAGCAGCATGCGCAGCCGGCCAAGGCCGTGACTGATCGCCGAGGGCGAGAGGTTCAACCGCTGCCCCGAACGCCCGACATGGCCTTCCTCCATGACAGTCTCGAACAGCACGAGCAGATTGAGGTCGATTCTGGATAGGTCAATTTGGTTCAGCATATTACTGAAATCATATCATTGGATTCATTACCCTGAAAGTGGGAGATAGCGACCATTCCGGTACGGCCGATCACCAATAGGAAGATCCGATGTCCCTTTTCAAAAGCAAAACGGCGCGCGGCGACAAGTCCGTGCACAAAGCCGCAACCCTTTCCCGGCGAACTGCCCTGACAATGGCGGTCGCCGCAACAGGGCGCGTCGCCCATGCCGCTCCGGCATCCGATGCGGCATTGCTCGACATCATCCGCCGCACAGAACAACAGGCGGCGGCTTTCATGGCCGGCGACATGACGCGGTGGGCGAGCCTCGTCCGGCTCGATGACGATTTCACCCTGATGCAGCCTTTCGGTGGTTCCGCCAGCCATGGCTTCGACGACAGTCCCGAGCATCTGGCCGAACTCGCCCGCTTCTTCCGCAATGGCTGGGGAACCCTGGAGGTGGAAAAGTCCTATGTCAGTGACGATCTGATCGTACTGGTGATGATCGAGCGCCAGCATGGTGAGGTAGGCGGTCTGCCGGACCAGAACTGGTCGCTGCGTGTCACTCAGGTCTATCGCCGGCATGGATCAGACTGGAGGCTCGCCCACCGTCATGCCGACCCCCTGGTTGGGAAGATCTCGCTGGAACAGGCCGCAGCCCTGGCCCGGGGCGAATGATGTCCGCCCGGATTTGAAAACGATCGCCTTGCCGTGGGCTCGGCTCTCGCGGCAACGCCCCTTTCATAGATGTTCCGAAATTTATAATTGAGATTGCAGTCTGGAGATGGTTTTCTGCGACCTTGCGTAGCTGAGTCCACGCCTCCTCCCGATTTTAATTCGAGTGGCTCATGTCGATTTCAGATGCGATCTATCGTCCTTTCGAAAGCCTGATCCGGCCGCTCGATATCCCCTACCGGCCGCTGCCGTCGAAGGGGCCGGTGGCGGTACTCCTGCATTTCATCTCGATGTTTCGGGGTGTGCTGATTGTGGTGACGCTTTGCACCATGGCGAACGAGGCCATGAATCTAAGCATTGTCTGGGGGCTGTCGGTCATCGTCGACGGTGTTACGCAACAGGGTGCATCCGCTTTCCTGGCGAGTGAATGGCCGCTGCTGACCTTCCTCGGCCTGCTGCTCTTTCCGGCCATGCCGATCGCCTCGTTCCTCGTCAACACGCTGACCTCGCATACGCTCGGCATCGGCATGCCGGCCGCCATCCAGTGGCAGGGCCACAAGGCGGTGGAGCGGCAGGATCTCGGCTTCTTCCATGATCTCTATGCCGGCCAGGTCGCCTCGCGCCTGCAGCAGGTGGCCTCTGCTGTCCAGCAGCAGCTCATTTCCGCCTTCCAGTCCATTCCACGCTTCCTGATGCAGATGGTGGGCTCCGTGATCCTGCTCAGCGCCTTGTCCTGGCAGCTCGCCGTGCCGACCGTCATCTGGATCACGCTCAACGTCCTGCTCGCCGTCAGGCTGGCACCGATCTTTACCGAGCGCGCTCGCCGCTCCGCCAAGCGGCGCAGCCTGATCGCCGGCGCCATCACCGATCTCTACACCAACATGCAGATGGTCAAGCAGTTCGCCGCCGAAGACAGCGAGGCGGGCACCATCCGCGGTATTATCGGCAAGTCGATCGAGACGCAGCAAAGCGAACAACGCATTTATCGCACATCCGAGCTGACGGTCGTCGTCCTCAACGTGCTGCACTGGCTGTCCATTCTGTCGATCGGCTTTACCGGCCTCGTCGAGGGGTTCGTGACGATCGGCGAATTTACCGGCGCCGTCTATGTCCTCCAACGGCTGTCTGGCCACACCTTCACCTTCCTGCAAATGGGCCAGCAGATCTTCCAGGCGATCGGCACGATCAGGGATGCCATGCCGGTCATGACGACGCCGCCCACGATCACCGACCGGCCGGATGCGGCAGACCTCAAGGTCGAGAGCGGCAAGATTCGTTTCGACCATGTCCGCTTCGCCTACAAGTCCGGCAAGCCTGTCATCGATGATCTGTCGCTGATGGTCCAGCCAGGCGAGAAGGTCGGCTTGGTCGGCCTCTCGGGCGCCGGCAAGACCACGCTCGCCAACCTGCTCCTGCGCTTTTATGACATCGAGGACGGCGCGATCTTCATCGACGGGCAGGATATCCGCGCCGTCACCCAGGCAAGCCTTCGCCGCGCCATCGGGGTCATCGCACAGGACGTCGCGCTGCTGCACCGTTCGGTCGGCGACAATATCCGTTACGGCCGGCCGGAGGCGACGAAGGACGAGATCGAAGCGGTGGCGAAGATGGCAAGCGCCGATGCCTTCATCGCCGATCTTTCCGACGGCGAAGGCCGCAGGGGCTACGACGCCTTCGTCGGCGACCGCGGCATCAAACTGTCAGGCGGCCAGCGCCAACGCGTGGCCATCGCCCGCGTTCTCCTGAAGGACGCGCCGATCCTGGTGCTTGACGAGGCGACCTCCGCCCTCGACAGCGAATCCGAAGCCGCCATCCAGGAAAGGCTCAACCTGGTCATGGAAGGAAAGACGGTGATCGCCATCGCACACCGCCTGTCGACCATCGTCAGGATGGACCGGATCGTCGTGCTCGATCACGGGCGCATCGTGGAGGAGGGCAGGCCGGACGAACTGGTCGAACAAGACGGGCTATTTGCCCGCTTGTGGAAACACCAGACCGGCGGCTTCATTCCCGAGGAGATCGACGAACTCTTGCCGACCTCGCCTGCGGCCTGAGCGGCTGGTCCTCACGTAAACCGGGATAACATCAGCGGACTAGAAGCAGGCGAACGGGACCTTCTCCATCACCGCACCCCTTGACGATGGCGGCGGCTGTCCTGCCTATTGCGCGCAAGGGAACCGGGAGCAGGGTGGTCATGATCAATCCGTCGAGCAGGTCGGGCAGGCGCGACCCCGATGTCACCATCCGTCGCATTCTGAAGGTCAACCATGCGGGCGAGTTCGGCGCTATCAGGATCTATGGTGCTCAGATCCTGGTGGCTCGGCGGCTGTTTCCCGACATCGTGCCGGCGCTTGAAGAGATGCGTGGGGACGAGATCGACCATTGCCGCCTGTTTCGCGAGGCGATGCCTGCAAGGAGCGCCAAGCCCTGTCGTGTCATGGCATTCTGGAGCCTCGGCGGTTCTGTGCTCGGCTTCCTGACGGCGCTTGCCGGGCGCAACATGATCTGGATTTGCACCGAGGCGGTCGAAAGCACGGTCCATCGCCATCTCGAAGACCAGTTGGCTTTCCTTGCAAAGCGCGATCCCGAGCTTCACGCCCTCATCGCGTCGATCCAGGAACAGGAACTGGCGCATCTCAGGACGGCCGAAAGCAGCCAGAAAGGGCGGGGCCTCAGCCACGCCCTGCTCCTGCCCGTCGTCGGTGCCTTGACCGACTTGATGATCTGGCTCTCGACCTGGGGAGACTCGAGCTGGATGCGCGCCGAAATGGCGCGTGCGGGGAGGGGCTAGAGCAATTCCAGGAAAAGTGCGAAGCGGTTTTCCGTCCGGAATTGCGTAAAAACAAAAGGCTAGAGCGGTCCTGCGTTTCCGTTAAAAGCTGAACCGCTCTAGTCTTGCCGCGCAAACGGTGACTTGCTGCTGTCGGGCCTTTGGCCAAATGCGAGTGCGCTATTCGACGAGCCCGAAGATGGGGCCGTAGCCGCCGTGCCAAGACCAGTCGTTGCGGCCCATTTCGGGATTGTAAAGTCCGACACCCCGTCCGCCATCGAGAAACAAGGCATCGGGGCATTTCAGATGGTCGCGGAAGAGCCTTGCGAAATCGTGGAAATTCACGCCGTCTTCGCTGATCGCGAAACGAACTGTGCCATGCTCGCAGACGCCGACACCGTTGCGGCGGGTTCGGTCTGTCGAGCCGACGATGAAGATCGGGTTCAGCTTGTTAGCAATGACAAGCATCGGGCCGGATTGCGTGGCGAACCGCACCTTGGGCCGACGCTTCAGAAATTCATCGGTCGGGAGTATCCCGGCACCTGCCTCACCCAGAGAGAACACGCCGTTCGGCTTCTTATAGAAATTCGGCACCTGACCGGCGGAGCTTTCGGCCTTTGTCGTATTGGCGGGGTTCAATTCCCTGGCATTCTCGACATAGAGTCCCATCGGCGAAAAATCGGCCCGATACATCCCGGCGTTGACGGCCAGGGCTAGGGTTCGGCCCTCGGCGCGAACGGCTTCGGCAAGGCTTGAAAAAGTGCGGTATGCCGCGCCATCGGCGTTTTTCCAGAACAATCGCAGGTCGGCTTTGCCCGGCTCCAGCGTGCAGACGACGTATTTTGTCTCTTCAAAGCTTTCCTGCTTACATTGTTTGGCATGCGCCTGATGCAGTGATGTCACCGTTGCTGCCAGCGTGATGGCCCCGGCGAGCACGGCATGTTTGAGATAGGTCATCGGTACGGGACTCTCTTTCAAATCGCCAATGAAGCGTTTGTCCGTGAGATTACAATAATTTGATGCTGCGGGTTAGGGCAAGTGACCCGCAGCAGGGAAGGGAAGGTCATGAGTGTCTACGCAACAGTCGGTGCAATCGATTCCGTCAAATCGAATGGGTTTTATGATGCGACCTTGGCAACGATCGGATGGAGCAAACATCGGGAATTTCCCGGATGGAGCGCCTATTCCGAAGGCGGGAAGGGTGACGGTTTCGTTCTATGGGTTTGCACGCCGTTCAACGGCGAACCGGCGAGCGCCGGAAATGGCTCGATGGTTGCTTTCATGGCCAAGTCCCACGCCGAGGTGGACGCTTTTTACGATGCGGCCATGACAAACGGCGGAACGGACGACGGCGCGCCCGGTCTACGTCCGCACTACGGGCCGAACTGGTATTCCGCTTACGTGCGCGACCCCGCCGGAAACAAGATTGCTGTCGTCTACGATAGCTGAGGCCAACTCGGTTGCCGCAACTCGACGTCTCGCGGACTACCAGGCGGTACGGGCGGTGCCGAGCGCGGTCGTATGAGAGGATGAGACCTGGGCAACGTGCGCCTTGAGCGACACGACGCAGTTTCCCGGAACGCTGAGATTGTGCGACGTCAAGTGTTTCAGCAATGTCTCGGCGTCGCGCTTTTCGGTTAGCGGAAATGTCACAGTCATGCGAATTCTCCAACGAATAAACTGAGCATCTGCAAAAATTAATGTCTAAATTCTTTTGCGCTGCAACAAGAAAATTTTAACGATAAAATTAAAATCGATTAGCTTTCGGAGTGGCTATTTTAAAAATCGTTTGAAATCGGATTTGGGGCTTCTCCATGGATGCCTTGACTGCTTCGGCCAACCGCTCGTTTCGTCCGGTTCCCGCCGGTCGAAGTGCAGGCGTTTGGAGCGTCGTGAGCGTTAGGTGCGCTGGCTGACGTAAGATCGGGCGGTCATCTGCCGTTGCGGGCGGCCCAGCTCTTGAGCCGTAGTCCATTAAGCCTGATGAAACCTTCCGCGTCGTGATGATCGAAGGCGATGGTGCTTTCTTCGAAGGTGACGAGGTCGGCGGAGTAGAGTGAGCAGGGGGAGGCGCGGGAAAGGACCGAGGCGCTTCCCTTGTAGAGCCTGAGCGTCACCTCGCCGCTGACGAAATCCTGGCTGTGGTCGATCAGGGCTTGCAGCATGTCCCGCTCGGGCGCGAACCAGAAGCCGTTGTAGATCAGCTCGGCGTAGCGGGGCATGATTTCATCCTTCAGATGGGCGGCGGCGCGGTCGAGCGTTATCGATTCAATGCCGCGATGGGCCGCGAGCAGGATCGTGCCTCCCGGCGTTTCGTATATTCCCCTCGACTTCATGCCGATGAAACGGTTTTCAACCAGATCGAGTCGCCCGATGCCATGCCGACCACCCAATCGATTGAGCTCGGTCAGCAAAGCGGCTGGCGTCATGGCCTTGCCGTTCACCGAAACCGGATCGCCGCTCTCGAAGACGATGGTGATGATCTCGGGTGTGTCGGGCGCGTCGACCGGATCGACGGTGCGCTGATAGACATGATCGGGCGCGACCTCCGCCGGATTTTCGAGAATCTTGCCTTCGGTCGAGGTGTGCAGCAGGTTGGCGTCGATCGAGAACGGCGCCTCGCCGCGCTTGTCGCTCGGCACCGGGATATGATGCTTTTCGGCATATTGCAGAAGCTGCATGCGGGAGCGGATGTTCCATTGGCGCCAGGGCGCGATGACCCTAATCGACGGGTCGAGCGCATTGACGGCCAGCTCGAACCGGATCTGATCATTGCCCTTGCCTGTCGCACCATGGGCAACGGCATCCGCGCCAACCTCCCGGGCGATGCCGACCAGATGCTTGGCAATCAGCGGCCGTGCGATGGAACTGCCGAGCAGATACTGCCCCTCGTAGAGCGCGTTTGCCCGCAGCATTGGAAAGACGAAGTCGCGGACGAATTCCTCGCGCAGATCGACGATGCGGATGTCCTTGACCCCAGCCATCTCCGCCTTGGCTCGCGCCGGCTCGAGTTCCTCGCCCTGGCCGAGATCGGCGGTGAAAGTCACCACCTCGCATCCGTAGGTTTCCTGCAACCATTTGAGGATGATCGAGGTATCCAGCCCGCCCGAATAGGAAAGCACGATTTTCTCTATCTTGGTCATTTACCCACCTCCATCTCGATGCTGGAACGATAGGCCAAGTCCTGCGCAATGAGCTTGCGAAGCATCCGTAAAATTGCGAGAGTTTAGCATATCATGCCACTGTAGTATGAATCGGAGCTATCAAATGCCAGTCATCCTGGACCCGATCGACCGCCATATCCTGCGCGTGCTTCAGCGTGACGGGCGTATTTCGAATGTCGATCTGGCGAAGGAGGTAGGGCTATCGCCTTCGCCGTGCCTGCGTCGCGTGCGGCTCTTGGAAGATGCCGGGATCATCGATCGCTACGTCGCCGTGCTGGACCCTGCAAAGGTCGGGGCGGGACTGACGGTTTTTGCCCGCGTCTGGTTCAAGACCCAGGACGCCGAGGTCACGCTCCGCTTCGCCGAAGCCGTCAGGCGCTTTCCCGAGGTGATGGAATGCTACCTGACGACAGGGGAATGTGATGCCGTGCTTCGGATCGTCACCGCCGATCTGCATAGCTACTGGCGTTTTCAGGCCGATCACCTGACGCGCATTCCGAGCGTCCTCAGCGTCAAGACCGACGTGCCGATGGAGACGTTGAAGCGAAGCTTCGAGCTGCCGTTGAGATAGGCGTCGTGGCTCGATCCCCATCCCAGGGGAGAGGCGTTCCGAGGGGGCTGACGCCAAACGATTCCAGGGCTCTATTCACCTTGCACGACGAGGGGGAGCCGTTCAGCGCGCTTGCTCGCCAATGGGGGTGCGACGCCTCGACCGCGACATGGCTGGTCGACCGGCTGGAGCGTGCGGGTCTTGCCGAACGCGTAACGCCGGAACACGACCGCCGCGTCAAGCTGGTACAGCTGACCGGGAAGGGCGCTGTCACCAAGGACGAGCTGTTGACGGAGCATTATCGCCCGCCGGCGGAACTCCGGCACCTTTCGGCCGGAGAGCTCGAAGAGCTGGCCAGGCTGCTTGCCAAGACCGAAGGCGGGCACTGACGGGCGAGGGATCGTATCGTCGTCGCGGAGGCTAGATCATTCCTGGTTTCTCCTGGCGCGGAGATGGTCTAACTTTTTGTTTTTGCGCGATTGGGGACGCGCTGTGTCAGACGATTCCGTATTCTTTCAAGAGCGCCTGCTCGTCGCCGGAAACCCAACCAAATATCTTCGGCTCTCCATTCAGTTTCTGAACGAGATAATGGACATCGAAATCTATCGAGATATCCGGTGCGTCCTGTCGAGAGTAGATCGCCGTCCAGGCAAGGTGAGCCACGCAATGACACTCATCGATCGGGGAGAGCCGGAGATCGCGTATCCGCATTTCTTTCGTGCCTGTCGCCCGATACCGCTCATAGCCCTGCTCCATGATCCGTCCGAGTTGGTCGTCGTTTTTTCCGGCCATGACCCCGGCGGGCGAGGCTGCGATGAACGCGGAAGCGTAGAACGACGCGCTCGCATCCAAATCCACATCGCCACTCAGCGCGCGATTGAAGAGCTGCTGATATCGCACAAACAGGTCCCTGACCGCAGTTTCCATCGATCACCCTCAATTTCAATGGGGCATCCCGGGTAGCAGTATGCTTGTGCGTGGTGCAATTGCCAATGCCAGCCAAGAGTTCAAAGGGACTAGCCAGCATAGGCCGCTTCAAGATGGGCGATGATGATCTTCCTCATCCTGTACATGGCCAGGACCATTCGCTTTGCCTTCCTGCGGTCGCGGCCGCCGTTAAGGCGGAGCGCAACTTCATGGCTGACCTACCAGAGGACACCGAATTTCTCCTGCAGCCAGCCGCCCGCGCGCTCGGAGCCACCATTTGCCAGCAGCGAAAGCTCAAAGCATTTCGTGATTGGCTCCTTACCGAAATCAGTCATTCTTGAGATCTCGGGTGCCACAGCGCCTCGGCCGAATGGAGTCCGCGATGAAGAGGGTAAAGCTTGACCGGCGGTTTGGCCGCGAAGCGTTTGGCGATGATCCTGCCAATTATCACAGCGCGCGGCCGCCTTATCCGCAAGCGACCTGGGCGGCCCTGCGCGAGCGCGCCGGTCTCAGGGCCGGCATCGACATATTGGAGATCGGCGCCGGTTCGGGGCTGGCGACGATGGCGCTGCTCGGTCACCGGCCGCGCAGCCTCGTTGCCGTCGAGCCCGATGGCCGGCTTGCGGATTACCTTCGCATCTCGATCGACGATCCCTGTCTCGACATCGTGGAGGCCCCTTTCGAGACCGCCGATCTCAAGCCGGCCTCCTTCGATCTGGTCGCTGCCGCGACGATGTTTCACTGGCTCGACCCGACGGCATCGCTGAAGAAGATCCATGGTCTGCTTCGGCCGGGCGGAGCGGTCGCCCTGTGGTGGAACGTCTTCGGCGACGCGGGCCGGCCGGATGTTTTCCACGACGAAACGGTGCATCTGTTCGCGAGTCATCCGTCGAGCCTGTCGAGCGGCGATGCGGCGCGATTGCCTCACGGGCTGGAAGCTAACGCGCGTGTGGGGGAACTGGCCGCCACCGGCTTCATTGCCGACGAGCCGCAATTTCTCTCGTGGACGCTGACGCTCGATCCGGCTGCCGTCCGCAGGCTCTACGCAACCTATTCCAACGTGACCATACTGCCGCCGTCCAAGCGCTTCGCGCTGCTCGATGCCCTGGAAGCCATTGCCGCATCCCGTTTTGGCGGACGCGTCGAACGTAACATGACGACGGCGATCTATACCGCACGGCGACGCTCCTTAGAGGCGGACCATTAGTCGACCTGGATATGAATATGGTCGTCGTGGCGGGCAGCGCGGCAACCTTGAAAGCGGATATGGCCGTCGGTGATGCCGAGCACGTTCTTCAGATGCGGCTCGATGAAGATCTTCTGCAGGCCGAAGCGTGTCACGCCTTCGCTCGTCAACCAGCCGATCGCTGCCGATGTGCGCTGCTCCTCGATCCGATAGGCCGGAAACAGAGACTGCAGCGCATCGAAGTTCCAGCGGGTGGTGAGCCAGTCGTTGCGCCCTTCGCATGGCAGTTCGTCGCCGGGGGCGGGTTGCTCGAAGGCGAAGTAGCCGATGGGGGAGCGGGTGGCGCCATTCAGGAAGGCACCGTCGGCATCCTTGTAATAATAGGCGAAGTCTAGCTTTTTGCCATCGGCATGCGACAGATGCGGCAGCAGCGGAAAGCCGTTCAAGAAGGGGAAATTCGCATCCAGCGCGACGGTGACGGTTCCGGGGAATTCCTTGTCCATGTGGGCGGCAAGCGCCTTTGCCAGGTCGCGTAGCTCGGGTGTGACGTAGTTGCGGTTCAGCAGGCAATAGATCGGGGAGCGGACCACGAGCCTGTCCGTGGCGTCGGCGATGCAGGAGAGGGGAACTCGCCCGAAGATCGGCGCGGCGCGGCTCGCCGCAAAAGTGGCTCCGGCATAGCAAAGCACGAAGATCGCAAGCTTTGCCAGAAACTTCCGTAAGCCCCAGACGCGTGAGGCGGCCAGCACCGCGAGATAGACGATGCCGCCGATCTGCGTCAGCAGCGTCAGGATGAGAACGATCAGGGCGTGAAGGGCAAAACGGAACACGGGAGGGGCCTTGGGAACGTTGCCATCCCATAGGCCAGGCGATGCTGCTGCGCAAGGCGGATGGCGGGGAAGTGCGCGGCTCATTTATGCCCTTCCTTTGAGTGCTCGGAATTGACAGGATCATTTATCTGACTAAAGTCAGGTAACATGATTTACGATCCTGTCGCTCGTGTCCGTCGCTTCAACCGTGCCGTCACCTCCGAAGTCGGCGCTCTCGATACGTCTTTCCTCGGACGCGGCCGTCCGCTGGGTGCAGCCCGTGTTCTCAATTCGATCGGCCGGGGGCAATCGGATGTTGCGGTGATCCGCGATTATCTCGGTCTCGACTCGGGTTTGATGAGCCGTCTGCTGCGCAGTCTGGAAGAGGAGGGTCTCATCGAGACGCTGCCGAACCCTCAGGACGCGCGTCGCCGCGTTGCCCGGTTGACCGAAACCGGCCATAGCGAGTTTCAGGCTTATGAAACGCTTTCCAATGCGCAGGCGAAATCGTTTCTGGCGCGCCATCGCCGCCCGGATGAACTGCTGCGCGCCATGGATATCGTCGCTTCCTCGCTGAGACGTGAGCAGATCGTGCTCGAGGAGAAAGACCCGCGGCACGAGGATGCCAGCTATTGTCTTAACGAATATTACGGTGAACTCGCACGCCGCTTCGAGAAGGGTTTCGATGTATCGCTTTCTCGCGATCCCGACGCCCGGGATATGATCCGTCCGCACGGTGCGTTCCTGGTGGCCATGTCGGATGGCCTGCCGATCGGCTGTGTCGGGCTGAAGGGCAATGGCGGCGAGGTCGCGGAGATCAAAAGGCTCTGGGTCGCCCCATCCGCGCGCGGCCTTGGGCTCGCAAGGCGTCTTATGACGGCCGCCGAGAACATCGCCCGCGAGTTATCCATCAAACTCCTGCGTCTGGATACGAATAGTGCGTTGCCCGAGGCAACGCTGCTTTATCGTGGAACCGGCTGGAGTGAGATCGACCGTTTCAACGACGACCCATACCCGGACACGTTCTTTGAAAAGCGCCTTTAAACCCAGGTGGCTTTGTGCTGCTCACTTCTCCTCCGTTATTCCTGTGCTCGTCACAGGAATCCTGTGCGCCCAAGTCCTTGAGCGCGCGAGAGTTTGTTGCTTGGATGGGAGTCATTCACGGCGCAGACGCGCCGTGGCTGGATTTCTGTGACAAGCACAGGATTTGAAGGAGGGTGAGGCGCCGCTGTCCGGCTCTTCGCATGGCTCAGGGCGTTCGGCCGACCGGGCCTCACCCCCTCGGTCAGGCGGCGAAGCGCTCCCCTATCGGGCGGCGGCGCAGGTTCGGCTGCGTTACCGCGGGCGGATTATAGGCCGCCTCCAACGGGCCGGCGTCGGTGCCGGGCGGGACGATCGCGTCGATCCGGTCGAGGATTTCGTCCGTCAGGCTCACCCCGGCGCCGGCAAGCAGATCGTCGAAGTGCTCCATCGTGCGCGGGCCGATGATCGCCGAGGTGACGGCGGGATGGGCGATGGTGAAGGCCATCGCCATGTGCGCCAGCGAAAGCCCCGCCTGCTGGGCGAGCGGGATGAGCCGTTCGACCGCGTCCAGCCGGCGCTCGTCGTTCATCTGCCTGGGGAAACGTTTGGCGCGGGCGCTGTCGGGTTGCGGCGCGCCCTTGCGGTATTTGCCGGTGAGCATGCCCATCGCCAGCGGGCTCCACACCATCGCGCCCATTCCGTAACGCTCGCAGGCGGGCAGCACTTCGCGTTCGATGCTGCGATTGAGGATTGAATAGGGCGGCTGCTCGACGCGGAAGCGTGCCAGTCCGCGGCGCTCGGAAACCCATTGCGCCTCGATAATTTCCGAGACGGGGAAGGTCGACGATCCCACGGCGCGCACCTTGCCCGCCCGTATCAGGTCGGTGAGGGCCGATAGCGTCTCCTCGATGTCGGTGTCGGGTGCCGGCCGGTGGATCAGGTAGAGATCGATATGGTCGGTCTGCAGGCGACGAAGCGAATCCTCGACCGCCTGCGTCAGCCAGCGGCGCGAATTGCCCTGCCGGTTTGGGTCGTCGCCCATCGGCAGATGTGCCTTGGTGGCGAGCACGACGTCGTCGCTCCGGCCCTTGAGCGCCTTGCCGACGATCTCCTCGGATTCGCCGTGGCTGTAGATATCGGCGGTATCGATGAAGTTGATGCCGGCATCGAGCGCCTTGTGGATGATCCGGATCGAATCCTCGTGGTCGGGATTGCCGGCAGAGCCAAACATCATCGCGCCGAGGCAATAGGGGCTGACCTTGATGCCGGTTCTTCCAAGCGTGCGGTATTGCATCGTCTGTTCCTTTTATTGGGGAGGCGGACTTCGTGCGCATCGATGTGGCCAACACCGTCGCGCTGTGTTAACTTGCATAAACGGAACCGTATTCCGGTTATATACGGAACAATGTTCCGCTTTGCAAGTGAGTGAATGATGAGCGATGAGAGAAAAGAGCAGGAGGACGGCCTGAAGCCCGGGGAAAGGGCGGACAGGCGTGTGCGCGCCGACGCCAAGCGCAATCTCGACGGGCTGCTTCAGGCGGCATTGACGGTATTTGCGACCTCCGGCGTCGACGCCCCGGTGCGCGAGATCGCGGAGAAGGCCGGCGTCGGCATCGGCACCGTTTACCGGCATTTTCCCGAGCGTTCCGACCTCGTCGTTGCCGTCTTCCGCCGCGAAATCGACGCCTGCGCCGACGCTGCGCCGATCCTTGCCGCCGAACATGCGCCGGGCGAAGCGCTGGCCAGATGGATGCAGCGTTTCGTCGATTTCATCGCGGCCAAGCGCGGGCTTGCGGCGGCCCTGCACTCCGGCAACCCAGCCTTCGATGCCTTGCCCGCCTACTTCCAGCAACGGCTGCAGCCGGCCCTTCGCTCGCTTCTCGACGCCGCCGCTGCCGCCGGCGAGGTCCGCACCGATATCGCCGCCGAGGATCTTTTGAATGCAGCCGCAAGCCTCAGCATGCACGCCTACGCCCAAGGGTCCGAACATGCCCGGCGTATGGTTTCCCTGCTGGTCGACGGGCTGCGCTACGGCGCTGTACAGCGGTGACGCTCCGACAATGAACCTGCTGTTGCCCGGCCGGCACGCGCGCGGCCGGGCAACGGCTTTGCGTCATCAGGTCCGCATCGACAGCTCGATATCCTCTTCGAATGGCGTTGAGAGGTAGCCGGCTGCAAAACTTACACGCCCTGGCAGGCAGCCTTCAGAGCGGCACCTGCCAGGATCTTTTGCGTCGGGATTTCCGTCTTGATGTCATCATCGCCATTGCCGCCGCAGGTATCCTGCGGCATGCGCTGGCGTGAAGGAATCCCGGTCGGGGCTCGTTTATTTCGCCAGCACGATATGCGTGGCGTGTTCGGTTGCGACATGCTCGGCGACGCGGAAGCCGAGGGCCGGGAGATCGATGCCTGCAAACATCGCCTCGCCCTTGCCGAGCACGACGGGCGAGATGGCGAAATGCAGTTCGTCGATCAGGCCGGCCTGCAAATACTGACGGACGGTGCTGACGCCGCCGCCGATTTTCACATCCTTGCCGCTGGCCGCCGCCTTCGCCTTGTCAAGTGCTTCCTCGATGCCGCCGGTGACGAAGTGAAACGTCGTACCGCCCTCCATGTGGATCGGTTCGCGGGGATAATGCGTCAGGATATAGGTCGGTGCATGATAGGGCGGGTTCGGTCCCCACCAGCCCTTCCAGGCATCATCCGGCCAATCGCCGCGGATAGGGCCGAACATGTTGCGTCCGAGAATGAAGGCGCCGAAATTGGCCATGCCGCGGGCCGCATAATCCTCGTCGACGCCTTCAGAACCGCCGTCCTTTCCGATCATCGCGCGGAAGGTGCGGGTACGGAAAAACCATTCGAACATCTCCGTTCCCCGCTTGCCCAGCGGATCGTTCACGCTTTGCTCCGGCCCGGCGCCAAAACCATCCACGGAAAGGGAAAATGCTGCGACACGCACCTTGGACATGTTGCTCTCCTCCATCTGATTGCGGACCGAAACTAGTTGCGTTGTCGCATAAGTGATCCTATATTGCAACCAGTTTTAAGGAGAGAATTCGTGGATATTGAACTGCGTTCGGGCTGCCCGATCAACCTGACGATGGAAGTGCTGGGCGATCGGTGGAGCCTCATCATCATCAGGGACATCATGTTCGGCAACCGCCGCCATTTCCGCGATCTTCTGACCCATTCGGAGGAGGGGATTGCCTCCAACATTCTGGCTGCCAGGCTGAAGCGTCTGCTCTCGCTCGGATTCATCAGCAAGCGGGACGACCCGAGCCACAGCCAGAAAGCGATCTACAGCCTGGCGGAGCCGGCGATCCAGCTCGTGCCGGTCTTTGCCATGATCGGCGCCTGGGGACGACGGCATCTGCCTGTGAGCGAGGAACTGAGCATCCGTGCGCAGCTTCTCGAAGAAGGCGGGCCGCCGCTGTGGGACGAGTTCATGGAGGATCTCCGGCAGATCCACATCGTCGATCCGATCGGCGGCGCTATCGGAACATGCACTTCGCCGGTGCTCGCGAAGCTGACTGCGGCATTCATCGAGGTCCGCGCGCGATCGGTGTCGCAGGCATCCTGATATCGAGGGAGGTCGGTCGGCTCGATCAGCCGCCGGCGCCCTGGTACTTGCCGGTGGCATATCGCCAGTAGGCGATTGATATCAACACCCAGATCGGGCCGGCCGCGAGAGCCACAGGCCCGGCCCAGTCCCCGAGGATCGGGATGGGTTTGCCGAGCAGGGCGCCGACGGGGACCGAGCTGGTGAGGGCCAGCGGGACCGCGGTGATGAGGATGGTCTGGATGCCGCCGGGGAAAATGTTGAGCGGGTAGCGCGTCAATTCCCAAAAGCCGAAGAAGATCGAGAACAGGTGGTTGGAGCGCACCCAGATCAGCGCCGTGGCGCCGATCATGGTGATGAGCGCCGCGGTCAGCAGCGTCGCGCTGAGGAGCGCGGCAATAAGGAACGATGCCGACCAGATCGACCAGGCGAAGTCGACGGACAGAACGGCCCAGCCCATCAGCGCCACCGCGAGGATGACGTGGCCGGCATAGCCGATATTGAGGCCGGAAAAAACCAGATAGGCCCAGGGGCTGAAAGGCTTGACCAACAACGTGTCGAAAGTGCCGAGCCGCACCAGTTCTTCGAGGTCGCGCAATTGCACGAAGCTCATCGCGGCGCCGAGCGAATAAGCCAGCAGCTGGAAGCTGAACAGCAGCGCCAGCTCCGGCCAGGTCCAGCCGCCAAGCGTATCGAAGCGGGCGAGCAGGATGCCGATGGTGGCAAAGACGCTGCCATAGGAAAGGATCTGCGCAAGACGGTCGAGCCAGAAAGCGCCGCGATATTCCATCTGGGAGCGGACATGCATCCGCACCAGCAGCGGCAGGACGCGAAGGTGATGAATAAGCACGATCAGCCTCCCTGCACGGTGATGCGGGTGGAGGCGCAGCGCCACAGCCAGAGGACGCCGGCGAGGAACAGCGCGGCCCAGGCAAGGCCCAGGCCGAGATGGAGCCAGACATCGGCCGTGGACAGCCTGCCGAGATAGACGGCATTGGGATAATAGACCACCCAGGCGAAGGGCAGGTGGCGGGCAATCGTGGCCAGCGGTTCGGGGAAGAACCAGAACGGTATCAGCAGGCCCGAGAATAATTGCAGCAGGGCGCTCAGGATCCAGTCCAGCGAGAAGCTCGTCATCAGCCAGAAGGCGACGAGGCCGAAGAGCGCCGACATCAGGAACAGTAGCGTAAAGGACAGCGCCCAGAAGGCGATGAACATCAAGCCATCGAACAGGGTCGCCGGCGGCAGCATGCCGTAAAACAACGCGGTGAAGGCGATGGTCGGAATGACCTGGGTCATCAGGCGATAGCCGAAGCTGCCGCATTCGTTGGCGAAAAGATAGAGCGGATAGGACAAGGGCTTGAGCAGCCAGACCGCGATATCGCCTGTCTTGAGCGACCGGCCTATCTCACCGATGATCCTTTCCGGGCGGGTCGCTCCCATCACCGCGCCGCCGAGCAGCGCATAGGTCACCATCTGCTGCAGGGAAACGCCGTCGACCACGATGCCGCCGATGCCGGCATAGGCCGCCTGCCAGATGGCGACGCGCGCGAAAACCTGCACGAGTTTGCCGAAGATATTGGCCCATACTTCGTTGCGGTAGGCGAGCTGCGAATGGAAGGAGCTGCGGGCGAAGGCGAAATAGGCGCTCATGATGCCAGGGCCTTGGCATTGCGGCGCTGGTAGAAGGTGCGGATGACCTCTTCGATGTCGGGCTCGTGCAGCGCCACATCCTTGAGGCCCCGCCCGCTGCCGACCTCCGACAGGATCGCGACCATCGAGATGTCTTCACGCTCGATGAGATAGTTCTTGCGCAAGCCTTCGTCGCTGACGAGCGCCGCGGTGCGTAACGGCAGCGGTCCGGGGTCGCTGGCAAATTCGAGTGTCAGCCGCCGGGCCGAGCCCAATGCCGCACGCAGGCTCTTCAATTCACCGTCGAAGATCAGCCTGCTATGATCGACCATGATCAGCCGCGGGCAGATGGTTTCGATGTCCTGCAGATCATGGGTGGTGAGGATGATGGTGACGCCGCGCTCGCGGTTGATCTCGGCGAGAAAACGCCGCACGGCATCCTTGGCGACCACATCAAGCCCGATGGTCGGCTCGTCCAAAAAGAGGATCTTGGGATCGTGCAGCAGCGACATCACGATCTCGGCGCGCATGCGCTGACCCAGGCTGAGCTGGCGCACAGCGCGGTCGAGAAAGGGCGTCAGATCCAGCAACTCGCTGAAGCGCCGGAGATTATCCGCATAGCGGGCGGTGGGAATGTCGTAGATGCGCTGATGCAGGGTAAAACTGTCGACCAGCGGCAGATCCCACCAGAGCTGGCTGCGCTGGCCGAAAACAACGCCGATCTCGCGAGCATTGTCCATCCGCCGCAGATGTGGTGTCCGGCCGAGGACCGAGAGCGTGCCGTCGCTCGGCACCAAAATGCCGGTCATCATCTTGATCATCGTCGATTTGCCGGCGCCGTTGGGGCCGAGATAGCCCACGGCTTCGCCCGCCGCGATGTCGAAATCGATGTCGGAAACCGCCAGAACTTCCGTATATTCGTTGGTCACCAGTGTCTTCAAAGCGCCCAGCAGGCCTGGAAATCGCTTGTGCTGCCGGAAGCGTTTGCTGACGCCCCGCGCCTCGATCAAAGCCGTCATGTGTATTTCCTCGGGGATGATTCCAGCCGATTCGGCAGCAGCACCCAGGCTAACGCGAGGCTCGGTCAGTTCAAGCAAAAGTCGCTTTTTTGGATGCTACTCAATCGCGCCTAGCCTTTTGCATTGACAGCGACGCTCGCACCGTTCTTGCGACCGTCAGCGACCGGTTCGCGGCGACGTTGTCGTCCGGCTTCCTCTAATGGAGCTGGAGCCGGCGGAGGTGTTCAAGGCCGTCGAGGCAGCGGAGAACCGTTCCAGGGTGCAGGCCTATCTTCAGGCATTCTCGGCCTATTGCATGGCGGACAGTAAGACCGCCTAAGGTTCGCTCGCTGCATCATCGGACGTCCATCAGCAGGCCGTTCTCGAATGCCGTCTTTTCGTGAAGCGTGTGCAGGATGACGAGCGGGGCTGCGAGCAGCGCTGCCAGGATGAAAGCGGAGAGGAAGTGTCTCGTCAGAAGACGAAGGATTGGTCGGATCATCTTGATCTCCAGCTGCCGCGAATATTCTTGTGCTGGACCTCAACAATTGCAGCAGCATGACCGGCTGCCTTGCAAGCTCCGCAATGCTGCCGCAACCCTTGTGGCGGACAGAGGGGAGAGCGAGACAATGGACAGGCGATGCGGATACTGCTGATAGAGGATGAGAGGGAGCTGGCCGAGGCGCTGTCGGCCGCACTCGGCAAACATGGGATCGTTACTGACCACACAGTGCATCTGGTCGATGCGGTCGAGCTGACGCGGCAGAACCTCTACGATGCAATCCTGCTCGACCGGCGCCTGCCCGACGGAGAGGGGCTGAGCTTCATTCCTGAGCTCAGGCGGACGGGGAAGGATACGCCGATCATCGTGATGACGGCGCTGAATGAACCGAAGGAGCGGATCGAGGGCCTCGACCTCGGGGCGGACGACTATCTCGGAAAGCCGTTCCTGGTCGAGGAGCTGATGGCGCGGCTCAGGGCCGTGCTGCGGCGATCGCCTGAACTGGCCGAACTCAAGATCACGGCCGGGCGGCTGGTGATCGACCCGCTGCATCTGAGCGTCACCGTCGATGCTACGCCGCTCGATCTCCCCCGGCGCGAGCTTCTGGTGCTTTCAGCACTCGCAAGGCGAAAGGAGAAGACCGTGCTGCGCTCGACGCTGGAAGCAGCGGTTTACAACTACGAAGAGGAGATCCAGTCGAATGCGCTCGACGCGCATATTTCACGGTTGCGCAAGCGGCTGATCGATGCCGGCGCCGGTGTAGCGATCCATAATATCCGCGGCGTGGGCTATCTCATGAAGGAAGAATGATGCGCGAGGCGACCAAGTCGAACCCTTCACTCTGGTGGACGCTCAGCTGGCAGCTCAGTATCGTTTTCGTGGCTGTTGTTGCGACGGTGATCATTGGGCTTTGCATTTACGCCACCAGCATCCTCTCGCCCAATGAAGGAATGCAGGTTCAACTGACTGCAGCCCTCGAGGAAGCTCTTACGCGCGACTCGCAGGGCAGGATCGTCATAGCTGATAGCCCGCGTCTCAGGTCGTTCAAGGCTGAGAACAACAGGCTCTGGTTTTTCGTCGCAACACCCAGTGGAGAAACGGCCTCCTACGGCGTAATACCGGCGCCCTATATGGACCTAGCCCGGTACGTCTACCTCATCAAAGACGCCGACATACGAGGGGCGTCTGGTACGACCGAGGTCGCCTCCATCGACCGTGTCGACACGGCAGAAGGCGAGTACAGAGTGATGTACGGCGGAAACGCCAGCAGAAGCTCCGCATTTCTGGCAATACTCGGCAAAACCTACCTCATTTACACACCACTTTTGGCCATCGCTTTGCCCGGGGTTTTTCTAACGATCCCCCGCGTCGTAGCGCGCGCTTTGGCCGGCGTGAAGGATATAGCGAGCAAGGCATCGGAAATCGAACCCCGCCGGCAAGGAGCCCGATTGCCGGTGGATGGTATTCCCACGGAAATCGCACCATTGGTGATTGCTTTTAACGGAACGCTTGAGCGGCTTGAGAACGAGTTTAAGAAACGCCAGCGTTTCCTGCTCGATGCGGCGCATGAGCTGCGGACGCCGATCGCCATCATGCAGACGCGCATCGACGGCATGCCCGACGGGCGCGAGCGGCAGCGGCTGCTCGACGACGTGGCGCGGCTCGCGCAAGCGGCCGAGCAACTGCTCGATTTCGAGCGCAATGACCAGGCCGCCGATCTCGACGAAATGGTTGATCTCGTCGAGATCGCCCAAATGACGGTTGCCGATCTGGCGCCGCTGGCGATTGCCGCCGGCTATCAGATTTCGTTTCAGAGCGAGGTCAAGAGCCTGAAACGCAAGGGCAGCCCTTCGGCGCTACCAAGGGCGGTGAGCAACCTCGTACGCAATGCCATCGACCACGGAGGCAACAGCGGCATGATCACGGTTTCTGTGTCGGGCTCACCCTCCGGCGGCGGCCGGATCACGGTCGCCGACGAAGGGCCAGGCATTCCGGCCGAACATCGGGAGCTGGTGTTCGAGCCGTTTTATCGCGTCACCCCGAAGAGCAGGGGCGCCGGTCTCGGCCTCAGCCTCGTCAAACAGATCGCCGCAAACCACGGCGGCGAGGTCAGCATCGAAAGCGGTGCTGACGGGACGCGGGTGATGATCGAACTCGCATAGGTCAGGCTTGCTTGAGCGGCATCCGCCTTGGTTCTGATCAGTAAAGGCTCAGGGAAGCGATCTGTAATGCTGCGGCAATTCTCGACCGCCACTTTCGCTCGAGTTCATCGGCGACGGAGGCCAGACAGCGTGCGCAGCAACCTATTCCCATTTTCCTTCCCCGTGGCGTCGAGGGGCTTGTCCCTCGCTCTGCCGGTTGCGCTCGCCATGGCCGCGGCCGGGTGCAGTTCAGTGCCGCTGAAGGAGGCCGGCACGCTTTCCTCCTATCGCAATCTCGGCGCGCCGAAGGGCAAGCTGTCAAAGTCGCGCGTCTATGTCGATGGGACGCGCCTCAGTCCGGCAAAGACGGTCAGCATCGTGCCGACGACTTTCGCTTTCAACGCCGCGACCCGCGTCAAATCGAACGCCGACCGCGTGATGGTGGCGAACGCTCTGGACCGGGCGCTCTGCATTTCGCTCAGCGACAAATACCAGCTGGTCTCTGCCGGCCAGCCGGCGGATCTGACGATCCGCTCCGTCGTCACCGACATTGTGCCGACCAACAAGGCGATGGCGGGTGTTTCGACCGTCGTGACCGTCGGCACCGGTTTCGTACTGCCCGTCAGCGTGCCCCGGCTGCCGGCCGGCCTTGGCGGACTGGCGGTCGAGGCGGAGGCCGTCGACAGCGGTGGCGTGCAGCGGGCGGCAATCGTCTGGTCGCGCGGGGCAAACTCGCTGCAGAACAACCCCCGCGTTTCCGAAGTCGGCGATGCCTATAGCCTGGCTTCGAAATTCAGCAGCGAGTTTTCCCGCATGCTGATCAAGGGCAAGGAGCCGAAGGGATTGGATATCACGCTGCCCTCAGGGCAGCGGATGAAATCCTGGCTCGGCGGCAAACCGAAATACGCCGCCTGCGACGCCTTCGGCCGGCCGCCCGGACTGATGGGGGCCGTGGCCGCCAAATACGGCGCGCCGCCGCAGTGGACCGAGAAGAAGCCAAAACCGACCGCGACCTACTGAGAGAATCCGGCGCCGGCCCCGACAAGCCGCCGCGATCAGCACTCAGCCCGCCCCAGGCTGACGGGACGGACGGAGCAAGGGCGGGCAAGGCTTGTGCTCCGTCCGTCTGGAAATCCGTCACGAATATCGTCTTCGTTGCCCGAAAGGGTTTTGAGATCCCGCAGGACGACGCGGCCGGCGGGATTGCTGTTTTCTCCAGTTGTCATCAATCGCTCACGCGGCTGGAGTTGGACGACAGCACGGCTGAGCGCTGTTGGGAAGCGGGACGAGGTTGTTTCGGGACACTCCCGACATTAAGAAAGCCCCGCATCTTCATGCGAGGCTTGCTCTGATGGATGGGCCGGGGTTAGCGGCACTGGCGGCGCGGGCCGTAGTTCGGCTGGTAGGTATTGTCATAGGCGCGGTATGACCGGTAGCGGCTATAGCAATATTCGGCATGTGAACTATAGGCACGTGCGCGCGGCTGCGAAGCGATGATGCCGCCGAGGAGGGCGCCGGCTGCCAGGCCGCCGATGATGGCGCCGCTATTGTCGTATCGGTTGTCATATCGGCGATACCGGCGATCCCAGCGGTCGTCACGGTCGTAGCGGCGCTCGCGGTAGCTGTAGCGGTCGCGGTCATTGTCGCGATCGCGGTAGCTGCGGCGGTCGCGATCGCGATCATTGTCGCGGTCACGGTTGCGGTAGGATCTGCGGTTATCGCCATCGCCCGAGCAGACGATGGAGTATGGGTTGCAGGCGACGGTCATGATCCGGGCATCGGGACTTTGAGGCGCCGGCTGGGCCGATAGCATCGGGCTCGGCGCGAAGACCGGGCCTGCCGAGGCCGGCATTCCCGAGAAGGCCGTCGCTATCGACAGGGCAATGATGCCGAATTTGTTCATTTCACTCACCTTGGGTCAACGGATGTATCGGGGGGATAACGCGGGGGGAGGGAATAGGTTTCATTTTGGGATGGGGAGGGGTTATGTATGTGTGCATCTGCTAACGTACCGTGCTTTCATACATATAGAGCTGGTCGATAGGGGGCAAGGCGATTTGCTGGAAGGCGTGACAGTCTGTGGTCCCTTAGAAGCCGCGCACGGCTTTCGGCAATTAAAAAGCCCCGCATCTTCATGCGAGGCTTGCGCTCATGGATGGGCGGGCTAGCGGCACTGGCGGCGCGGGCCGTAGTTCGGCTGGTAGGTATTGTCGGAGGCGCGATAGGACCGATAGCGGCTGTAGCAATAGTCCGCATGCGAACTATAGGCACGTGCGCGCGGCTGCGAGGCGAGGATACCGCCGATGATGGCGCCGGCCGCCAGGCCGCCGATGATGGCGCCGGTGTTGTCGTTCCGGCGATACCGCCGATCGTAACGCCGATCCCAGCCATAGCGGTCGTCGCGGTAGTAGTGCCGGTCCCGATAGTGATGGCGATTGCGATACCACCTGCGACTATTGCTGAACTGACCCGGGCAGTTCGTGAAGTTATTGCAGCCAATGCTCATGATCCGAGCATCGGTGCTTTGGGACGTTGGTTGCGCCGATTGCACCGGGCTCGGCACGAAAGCCGGGCCTGCCGAGGCCGGCATTCCGGAGAAGGCCGTCGCTACCGACAGGGCAATGATGGCGAATCTGTTCATTTCACTCACCTTGGGTAAACAAATGTATCGAGGAGATAACGCGGAACAGGTTTCATTTTGGGAAGGAATGAGGCGGTGTGTGCGTGGGCGCTAACGCAACAGGCTGCGCACACTCCGGACGGCAGACAGACCAGTCCCAGAGCGCGTCGCGATCTTTCAGATTGGCTCCTCGCGCTTCAGGTCTTTGTTTTTACGCAGTCTCGCGGGCGCTCCAGAGCAGCCTGAGGCCGAGCGCCCCGAGGAAGAGGCCGGTGATGCGGTCGATCCAGCTCTTCATGCCGATATAGAATGTCCGGATGCGACCCGACCCAAATAATATCGCGACGATCGAATACCAGGAGAATTCGTTGAGGAAGACGATGGCAAACAGCGCGATCGTCATCCAGAGTGGGGCTTCGGCCGGCAGCATCGAAACGAAGATCGAGCCGAAGAACACGGCAACCTTCGGGTTGGAGATCTGCGTCAGCAGTCCCTTGAGGAACGGATTGGCGGCGCCATCTCGATCTTCGATGACGAGCGGCTCGCTGGCGTGGTGGAAGATCTGAAAGGCGACCCAGAGAATGAAGAGGGCGCCGGCCACCTTCATGACGAAAAACAGAGTGGGCAGCGCGTGGAACAGCATGTTCAGCCCCAGAAGGGCGGCTAACGCCCAGAGGAGTGAGCCGGAGCCGAGGCCGAGCGCCACCTTGACGCCATCCGAACGCGAGCGCGCGGCTGCGGTCTGGGCGGTGATCAGGAAGCTCGGCCCGGGCGATATCACGGCGACCAGCTGGACGAGGCCGATGGTGAAAAGGCTGAAGAGATTGGCGGTGAGGGAATGCATGGCGGGTTCCTTTGCTGGCGGGCATTGGGCATCAAGCTGGGCGATTACACTGTCGCGGGCGGGCGCGACACGGCCCAGCTGGGGTCGGCGCCGAAGGGATGATCGAGGAAGAAGTACCAGGTGCCATCTTCGCCTTTGCGGTGAACCTCCATGCCGTGATGATGGACCTCGACCGGCCTGCCATCCTGGTCCTGCCCTGCGATCAGCCATTGCGAACGTGTCATGGCGAAATCGCCCGAGACGGTCGTGTGGTGGGTGACGACGTCCATATGCGGTTTCAGGCCGATATAGGCGGCCATCGTGGCGCGGATGGCATCGGCGCCGCGGGCGATCGTGGTGCCGCCATGCACCTCGTCGACCTGCACGATCGAGGCGTCGGGGTGATAGAGGGCGGCTGCGGCTTCGACATCCTGATCGTTGAAAGCCCGGGCAAGCCAGAGGTTGCTGAGTTCGGGATTGGGAGAGCCCATGGAATATCTCCTTTTCTGTGTTTGCTGAAAGAGCTAACCGCAATGTGCGGGATCGGCAATCTGTGAGTTTGCAGTCTCGGGATGCACCTGCGCACAGGCGGGCGCCTCGCCCAAGCGGGCCTCCCGCCGCGCCGGCTGATCGGTTATAGATGAGGGATGGCGCAAAATCATCGACATCTGGACTGGAACGACCGTCGCTGCGTTCTGGCGGTCGCCGAACATGGCGGACTTGCGGCGGCGGCGCGCGCGCTCGGCGTCAACCATACTACCGTGCTGCGGCGGGTAAACGCCTTCGAAGAAGCGCAGGGCCTACGGCTTTTCGAACGGCTGCCGAGTGGATATCTGCTGACGCCAGGTGGCGAGGAACTGCTCGCCTCCGTGCGGCAGATATCATCGCTTGTTACCGACCTCGAGCGGCGGCTGACCGGCAGGGACCTCAGGCTGGAGGGCGTGCTGCGCGTCGCAACGACCGATACGCTGGCCTCCAGTATCCTGCCGCGGCATCTGGCGGCGTTTCGCGTCCGCTATCCCGATATCGTCGTGGAACTGGCGGTCGGGAACCTACCCGTGGATCTCGTGCGCCATGATGTGGATGCTGCGATACGGCCGATGGCCGGACCATCCGAGACGCTGATCGGTCGGCGCGTCTCCGCGGTGGCCTTCGCAATCTATGCCGCGCGGGGCGCCGAGACGAGCCCGTGGCTCGCGCCCGACGACACGCTTGCCGGCACCGTTGCCGGCCGCTGGGTGCGCGCGTATGTCGACCCAAGCGAAATCGCCGCGCGCGCAGATAGCCTGCTTACCCTGCGTGACCTCGCGATTGCCGGCGCCGGACGCACGATCCTGCCGTGCTATCTCGGCGATGTGGTGCCGGAGAGGCTTGTGCGGCTGGGGGAACCGCTGCCGGATGCTGTGTCCGAACTGTGGCTGCTGATGCATGCTGATCTCAGCCGGACGGCACGGGTGCGGGCTTTCAATACGTTCATGGCGGGCGCCTTGGCGGGAGAACGGGATTTGCTCGAGGTGCGTCGGGATCGGTCTTCTCGCAGTAGGTAGCGTTAACGCAACAGACATCTCAAGGTGGTAATTCCTTCCAAACAGAGCTTGGCTACCGGCGGCGGTCGATGCCACCGGGGCGCGTCTTGTCGGGGACTGGAAGAATGCTGAATTGTTGCGTGCGGCGGACGGCCCTGATCCTTGGGTTGGGCCTGATTTTGTCGATAAGCATCTACGATAGGACATCGCGTGACAGCGGGCGGGTCGTCAACAACATCATCCTTACATCCGATGCCGACAGCAACCAGCAGATCCATGCCGGTGCGGGCGATGATGTGGTGTATGTCCGAGGCGGACAGGATGAAATCCGCGGTGAGGAAGGGGTCTATGCCAGCGGCCATGGCTCCGACGTCATCGATGACATCGTCAACATGTCGAACGAGATCGACACACTTCGCCTGACCGATCTCACCGCTTCCGACGTGATGTTGCTGCGGGATGCGGCAAAGCTGATGGTGATCGTCAAGCCCACGGGCGAAGTGATCACCGTCGAGAAGCAGTTCTTGGCTGAGGGCCATTGGGGCATTGAAAAGATCGAATTTTCCGATGGAATGTCCTGGGACAGGGACAAGATTCTTATGCGCTAGGTGCTGACTGGAATGACTGCGCCGGCCCCCATCGTCGTGTGTTCATGCAGCAGCGGCGCCAGTTTCTGCGCCCTGGGTCTCCATGTGCGTGTCGGTGCCGGAAATGGCGGGAAGAGTCGGTCCGCCCTTCGTTGTGATAAGGTGAGGCGCGCTATCAGGCTCACCTTCCGCCGGCCAGCAACCGAAGCTGGCTTTCGTCATGCACACCCTGGCGGTAGAGCTCGATAATGAGGGCGCCTAAGCGGTCGGCCTCTTTGCCTGATCGGTCGATCTTTAGCCCGCTACAGAGAGCTTCATGGACACGCCTGCACACATCGAGGTCTTCCGAGGCGAGCGGTTCGTCACGCGTGCTGAACAGCTTGTCTGACATCGCAATCTGCCCTTTTTGGATGCCGTGAATCGCTTTCGTGAAAAAAAGATAATTTCGCGACCTTTACTCTGCAAGATGGGCGAAGGTCCGAATTCAAAAACAATTCCGCGCCTCGCGCGGTAAGACGGGCGAGGGCTTCAGGGCATGGATATGTGACCGATCGGCGTGTCGGCCCGATGGATAGCATGCGCGTGCTATTTGATTGCTGGGTCCTTGGCGCCCTGCTGCGACAGGCGCAGCTCTTTCAGCCGCTTGGTTTTTTCGCGGCGGGCCCGCTGCTCCGCCTCGATGGTTTCCTTGGCGGCTCGCTCGGTATTTTCGAAACGATCCTGCCGGTAAGCCTTTGATGAGGGTTCACGTTCTCTTTTCATGGCCGCTAAACGCAAATCGGCGAAAACGGTTTCATGGGAAAATGCGTAACTGGCTGTCAATCGATCGACATGGAGTCACGGCCATAACAGCAACCGGACGCCTCGTCGGCGCCCGGTAACATCGCGGATCAGCCTTTGATGAAGGCGAGGATGTCGGGGTTTATGATGTCTGCGTGGGTGGTGCACATGCCGTGCGGGAATTTCTCGTAGACCTTCAGCGTGGCGTTTTGCAGGAGCTTGGACGAGAGCAGGGCGGAATCGGCGATCGGCACGATCTGGTCGTCATCGCCGTGCATGACGAAGGTCGGCACGGTGATGATCTTCAAATCATCTGTGAAGTCGGTTTCCGAAAAGGCCTTGATGCCGTCGTAATGCGCCTTGGCGCCGCCGATCATGCCCTGGCGCCACCAATTGTTGATGACCGGTTCCAGAACCTTCGCGCCCGGCCGGTTGAAGCTGTAGAACGGGCCGGCCGGCAGGTCACGATAGAATTGCGCGCGATTGTCGGCGAGCTGCCTGCGCAGGCCGTCGAAGACTTCGATCGGCAGGCCGCCGGGATTGGCATCGGATTTGACCATGATGGGCGGCACGGCGCCGATGATGATCAGCTTGGCCACACGGCCCTGCGGCTGGCCATGGCGGGCGACATAACGAGTTGCTTCGCCGCCGCCGGTGGAGTGGCCGACATGGACGGTGTTCCTGAGATCGAGATGCTCGACGACGGCTGCGGCATCGGCGGCATAATGGTCCATGTCGTGACCGTCGCCCACCTGGGTCGAGCGGCCATGGCCGCGCCGGTCGTGAGCGACGACCCGGTAGCCCTTCTCGAGGAAGAACAGCATCTGCGTATCCCAATCGTCGGAGCATAACGGCCAGCCGTGATGAAACATGATCGGCTGGGCGGTCTTCGGCCCCCAATCCTTGTAGAAGATCTCGACGCCGTCCTTGGTGGTAACCGTGCTCATCTTTTGGCTCCGTTGGTTGGGGTTGGTTGGATTAATGCGGTCAGAAGTTTGCGCCGTTGCCTGCAGAATTGACAAGGCCACGAGCGCCGTTGGGCCGGAGGCTAGGGACAAGAAGGTCGCGCCTGATCAACCCGAATATGTTGATGTGCTTATTGAATGCCTCTTTCTATTCTTTTGATATGACAGAAGTTTGTATGTCTCCGCGAGATGGGTATAGCACCCGCCCATTTCGCATGACGCGGGGGCGGGTGATCCTCGCCTGGCTGCTTCGCGCTGCGAACATTCTTTTAATCCACGGTATCTCGGCTGTCGGACGCCTCAGTCTCGTTCGTCATCGGCGTAGCGAAGGTGACTGGTTTAACGGCGAACGTCTGTAATGAGCCATTTTTTTTTAATATTCGTTCAATATATCCGTCCGGGTAGCTCAATATATCTGTCCGGGGTAGGTGTATTCCCGTTCTGCCGCCGCGTGTATGCCGCTGCCGGCGCTCACTTGAACGCGGTTCATCGCCCAACCATCTAATCCTCGTACAACAGCGCCATGGCGGACCGTCGCAACCGCGACGGCTTCGCCGGCGACGGGACGGCCGTTATTGCCGCCTGAGGATCAAATAATGGGTTACATGGATAAGGACATAGCGCCTCAGAATGAGGGGGCGCTGATCGATGCCTATTCGCAATCGATCGCAGCAGCAATCGACATCGTCGGGCCGGCGGTCAGCCGGATCGAGAGGGTGGGAGGCCGGCAGGGGCACGGGTCGGGTTTCGCCGTCTCGCCTGACGGCCTGATCATCACCAACAACCATGTCGTCGATGACGCCAAGGTCGTCCGCATCACCACGCCGGACGGCTTCGTCACCGAGGGCCGGGTGTTGGGTCGCGATGTCGATACCGACATCGCCCTTATTCGCGCCAATTCCAGCACCGGCGCCTGGGCGAAGCTCGGAGACTCGCAGCGCCTGCGCAGGGGCCATATCGCGATCGCGATCGGAAACCCGCTCGGCTTCGAATGGACAGTTACCGCCGGCATCGTCTCGGCGCTCGGCCGGTCGATGCGGGTGGCTAGCGGCCGGCTGATGGAAGATGTCATCCAGACCGATGCGGCGCTCAATCCCGGCAACTCGGGCGGGCCGTTGGTGTCTTCGGGCGGGGAGGTTATCGGCGTCAACACCGCCGTCATCCAGGGCGCGCAGAGCATCGCCTTTGCCGTCGCGTCGAATACGGCCAATTTCGTGGTTTCGGAGATTCTCCGCTATGGCCAGGTCAGACGCGCCTTCATCGGCATAGCTGGAGATACGATCGTGCTGCCGCGCCGGGTGGCTCTTGCGGCGGGCACGGTGCAGACGACCTCCGTGCGCATCCGCCGCGTCGAGCCGGCGGGGCCAGCGGCGAAGGGAGGGCTGCAGGAGGGCGATTATATCCTCGCCATCGATGGCAGCCCGGTCGGCGGGGTCGATGATATCGTCCGATTGATGGATGGCAGCAGGATCGGCAGGGATACGGAAATCCTGGTGTTCTCGGTGGCGGGCCGGATCGAGAAGAAGATCTTGCTGCCGATGGCCAGGTCGTGACTCGTCGCAGATTTCGCAAGAAAGGCGGGCGCATGCGGCGTTTCCGCTTTTCGCCGTAGGCCCCATGATCGATTGGACGGATCGGCATTGCCGGTATTTCCACCTGCAGATCAGCCGGGCGGACGTTGCTTTATACCCACATGGTGGTGGCCGATGTGATCATCCACGGCCCTCGCGAACCGCCAGAGCGGAGCGTGACGACAAAACACTAGTTTGCGTCAGGCGCTGACCGCCTCCTGCTCGGTCCCCGAAAAATCCACTGCCGCAAAGGCTGCCGCCAGCACTTCCGGCCCGGCGCCGGTTTTCGCGGCATCGGTGGAGAGAATCTGGCGGTAGCGGCGGGCGCCGGGTAGGCCGGTGAAGAGGCCGACCATGTGGCGGGCCACGTGCTGCAGCCGGCCGCCGCTCATGATGTGGCGTTCGGCATAGGCCATCATCCGGTCACGCAGGGCCTCCCAGTCCGGCTCGCTCGCAGGCGCGCCGAAGAAGCGTTGGTCGATGTCGGCTAGGATCGCCGCATTCTGATACGCGGCGCGGCCGAGCATGACGCCATCGACATGGTCGAGATGGACGGCGGCTTCGTCGAGCGTGCGGATGCCGCCATTGATGCCGATGAAGACTTCGGGCCAGTGCTGCTTCATCCGATAGACGATCTCGTAGTCGAGCGGCGGGATCTCGCGGTTTTCTTTGGGGCTCAGGCCCTTCAGCCAGGCCTTGCGCGCATGGATCCAGATCGCGTCGGCGCCGGCATCGAGAACGCGGCTGATCAGTTCGGGCAGCGCCTGTTCCGGCTCCTGCTCGTCGACGCCGATCCGGCATTTCACCGTCACCGGCACGGTTGCAACCCTTTTCATCGCCGCGATGCATTCGGCCACCGTCTCCGGCGTCAGCATCAGGCACGCGCCGAAGGTGCCCGACTGCACACGGTCGGAGGGGCAGCCGACATTGAGGTTGATCTCGTCATAGAGGTAGGGTTCGGCGATTTTCACCGCCTCGGCAAGCTTTGCCGGGTCCGATCCGCCGAGTTGCAGCGCCAGCGGATGCTCGGTGGCGTCATGACCGAGCAGCCGGTCGCGCGGGCCGTGGATGATCGCATCGGCCACCACCATCTCGGTATAGAGCAGCGCCTCGCGGCTGATCTGCCGGTGGAAATAGCGGCAATGCCGATCCGTCCAGTCGATCATCGGGGCGACCGCAAAAATCGGCCTCTTCTGAGTCATCGACGTTCCATTGTTCCTTGTTACCGGGCGCCGCAATGCGGTGCCCCACCGCCGCGAGGGGCGGGACCATCCATAAAGCGCGCATATAACACTTGCCTGTGCGATCGACAAATGACCACCGATCACCACAAACAGAAACAGCGCCCCTTGCGGAGCGCCGTTCATGCCGCCGAAGCGATGTCTGACTTACGAAGCCGAGATGTTGACGGCCTTCGGGCCCTTGCCCATGCGGTCCGGCTCGGTGTCGAAAGTAACCTGCTGGCCTTCGCGCAGCGACTGGATGCCAGAAGCCTGCAGCGCAGAGATATGGACGAAAACGTCCTTTGCGCCGCCGTCCGGCGTGATGAAACCAAAACCCTTGTCCTGGTTGAAGAATTTTACGGTGCCCTTGGTGGCCATTGGGATCGTCCTTTTCCCTTAGTCTGTGTAGTATCCGCGCCCCCGAGAGGAAGCGGACGGCTTTAGCTTTCGCCCCGATCGATTGGGACGAAGGGTCAGTCGGAGAAGTCACGTACGGGGAAAGAACGTCTACGTAGGCGGGTAGTCCCGCGCCGCCTTCCAAACGGAAGGGATTACCACATCAGTCCAGTCACCGGCATGCAAATGCCCGAGTAAGTCAATTCGTGCCAGCATTTCGGGCAAAAAGCAAGCGGGATTATTGTGGCATGCCCGCATCGATACCGGGAAACGCCTAAGATTCAGATACTTGACGAGGGGTTAACGAATTCTTGCACGGCTGTGCCATATCGGGATTCCGTGCCGAAACGGGATGACGGACGGATTCGACGGCCGGACAGGGATTTGTAGGAAGTGGTTGGGGCGGCAGGCACACCGATCAGTCTCATTCATTGTGATAAGGATCGCAAAGTCTGCTCTCCGGTGTTCCTCGCGCGGTCTTTGCTCCGCCCTCATCCCGAGGTGCGTAGCCCGCAGGGCGAAGCCTCGAAGGACGGGGCGGCCACCGGCGCCATAACCTTCGATTTTGCATAGGGGGCTTTGTGGCATGCAGGTAAGGAGCTTCCACGCCCGCCCTCGTGGTTCGAGACGGCCCCTTGGGCCTCCTCACCATGAGGGCTCTCTTTGGCGCCTGCGGCTTTTATTCTACCGCTAGTGCAATTGTCCGCTCCATCCTCGTCGTAGGCGAGACCCCCAAAGGCTTCCCGCTTATTGCGCATCCCTCAGCAACGCGCTCAAGCTCCACGGATTATTCCCCTGCTGGTTGGCGATGTCGTCGACCTTCCAGCCGCCGTGTTCGCGTACCAGGGTGTAGAAGAGCGTCACCTCTTCGCCGTTTTCGAACTCCACTTCCACCTCGGCCTTGTCATCCAGCAGGATCGGCTGGCCGATCCTGACGTTGCTGGCCGCGCCGTCCTGACCCGCGATGACGGGATCGAAGTCGATCGCGCCGACATCGCCTTCCGGTGTGTTGTCGAGATCGGTCTGGAGGAGTTCGTTCAGATGGTCGGAGAAGAAAGTCGAGTAGGGCGAGGGCGCCTCGGCGTCGCTGTTGTCGGTGTCGTAGCTGTAGAGCGCCTTGAGCAGCGCCTTCGGCGTCTTGTAGGTCTGCGCCGATGCAGGAAAGGCTGCGACCGCCGACACGGCTAGGGCGAGGATGAATGTGGGCAGGCGCATGCGGGCTCTCCTCGGATAAGCGGTGAATCATAGCGGAAGCAGGCGCTGAGGTGGAGCGGCATTTTTGGAAGAGTGATCAGGTTTGGCTCGGCCGCTATCGGCCGTGTTCCGATGACAGGACTCGGCACTTGCTTGTGACAGGCACCCGGGCGAGACTTCCAGATCAAGCTGGGGAGGGCGAGATGAAATGCATCGTTGGATTCTTCATGACCAAGCCTGGAAAGCGCCATGCCTATCTGGCAGCGGCGCAGAACCATCTCGAACAGAGCCGGCTCGACCCGGATTGTCTCTATATCGAACTGGTGCCGATGCCCGAGCATCCCGACAAGATTCTGCTGGCCGAGGCCTTCACCAGCGAGGAAGCGCATCGCCGGCACGAGGATACGGACCACATGCGCGAGTTATGGGCCGTCGGCCCGACGCTGTTGTCGCATGTCGTTATCGACAATGTGATTTCCGCTCAGGTGGAGCATATCGACGAGCGGTTTGACTGACGGATGCCTGATTTCGCGCGGCCACTCATCGGTGGGGCTTGCATGACTGCAAGTCCCACCTCGGTGCCAGGCAATCCTGTCGCGGTTAGATCAACGCCTCGTGCGACAGCGCAAACAACGGCTCGAAGACGTCCTTCACAGCAAGCGTGAAATCGTGGCTGGTGACGTTTCCGGCCGCGTCGTAGGCTTCGGCGGTGAAGGTCAGGCTGTGGGTGCTTTCGTAGTCGATTGCAGCCTTCGTCTGGATCTTGTTGCCGACGAGCTTGAAGATGCCGTCGGCATCGTCCGTCAGCCGCCATTTCACCGTGTCGCCTTCCGGATCCTTTGCCGTGAGCAGGCCGACGGAGGTGCCTATCGCGACATTCTCGGAGATCGAGCTGCGCGAGAAGGCGAGATTGGTGGGCGCCTTGTTGACGGGGGCCTCGTTGACGTCGAGCACGTTGATGGTGATGTCCTTTTCGACCGTGACCTTGCCATCCGAAACAGCGACCTTGATCGTGTGTGACTTGGCGGTCTCGTAGTCCAGCGCCTTCGAGGTGACGATGCGGTTGCCATTGATCCGGAAGTGGTCGTTGGCTCCGTCGATCAGCGTATAGGTTAGCGCGTCGCCATCGGCGTCCTTGGCGCTGAGCAGGCCGACCGTGGTCCAGATCGGTGTGCTCTCCAACAGGGAAGTTTTCGAGAGCTGTATATTGGTGGGCGCGATGTTGCTGCCGTCGGGCGTGAACTTTCCCTTGGCGAAATCGTAGACGCCGTCGGCAAAACGGGCGAATTCAACATCGGTCAGCGTATCCTTGCCCTCCAGGGCGCTCGTCAGGATGTGGCTGCCATTGTTCAATGCGAAGGTGTATTTGGCGAAATTGCCTGAGAAGACCGCCGTATCGATGCCCGCACCGCCCAAAAGCACGTCGTTGCCGGCGCCGCCTTCGAACCTGTCGTTGCCGTCGGTCCCGAAGAAGTAGTCGTCGCCGCCGCCGGTCTTGACGTCGATGCCGAAGGCGGTGCCGAAGATGTCGACGTGGCGGTTTGCCAGCTCGTCGGAGAGGTCGGCATGGGCGCTGTCCGTCAATGTCAGCGCCAGGACATCATTCTCGTAGCCCGGCTTGTCGTATTTGACGATCTTGTCGAAGCTTTCGAATTGGGCGGCCGAAGCGAGAACCTCGGCTCCTGCCGTTTCGAGGATTTCGACGTTCTTGATCGTGAAACCGGCAAGCCCGATGGATTCCTGCCCAGGGCCTAAAGTAGGTTTGATGACCTGCAGCGTGTCCGTGCCGGCGCCGCCATCGATTACTCCGGAAAGCGCGGAAGAGTGTGACTGCAAGTTGATGGCATCGTTGCCATCGCCGGCATCAATATCGAAGGCCTCAGGGGCGGTGGACATATTATCGCCATCGGTGATTTTATCGTCGCCCGCGCCGCCTTTGATGACGTCATTTCCGACGCCGCCGAAGATCTGATCGTTGCCATCGCCGCCGGTCAATTTGTCGTTGCCGGCATTGCCGTTGATCGTGTCGTTGCCGCCGCTACCATCGAAAATATCGTTGCCGTCGGTTCCCGTAAATATGTCGTCACCGCCGCCAGTCTTGACGTCAATACCGGAGACCGTGCCAAATATACTAGCCCGACTGTTTCCAAGCTCGTCGGAAAGATCGACATGGGCCTTGTCCGTCAATCTCAAGATGGCGATGGAGGAGCCGAAAGCGTCCTTCGTTCCCGAGATTTTGTCAAAGCTTTCTAACTGCGCGGATGAACCGGTAAAGCCATACTCATTCGTTTCAAGAATTTCGAAATTCTTGATCGTCAGCCCGGCTAGCCTGGATACGCGCAGTGTATCAATGCCGGTACCGCCATCGATCGTGCCGGAAAGCCCCTGAGACTGTGTCTGGAGGGTTACGATATCGTTTCCGTCGCCGGCATCGATGTTGAAGACTTCTGATGAAAGACTCGAAACATCACCATCGATGATTACGTCGTCGCCCTTGCCACCGATCAACCGGTCATTTCCACCATTGCCGTTGATGTAGTCGTTACCGTCGCCGGCGTCGAAGATGTCGTTGCCGGCAGTTCCGGTGAGAAGGTCGCGAGCGCTCCCGGTCGTGACGTCGATGCCGGAAACGTTAGGGCCGCCAAAGATGTAGTTTAGCTTGCCTGCCAACTCGTCGGAAAGATCGACATGGGCGCCGTCTGTCAAGACCAGCTGCACGGAAGAATCGGAGCCGGTACCGATGATTTTATCGAAGGATTCGAATTGTGCCGTCGATGCGGTCACGCTGGATGTCGCAGGCTGGAGAATCTCGACGTTCTTGATCGTCAGGCCTGTCAGATCATTGGCTTGCAGCGTGTCGGTGCCGGCCCCGCCGTCTATCGTTCCCGATATCTTGGCGAAAGAGCCGGTGAACAAAATCACGTTGTCGTTGCCATCGCCGGCATCGATATTGAAGGTTTCAGCGACATCGGAAAAATAATCTCCGTCGCTAATCGTGTCATTACCCGCGCCGCCCTTGAGGACGTCATTGCCGACGCCGCCGTAAATCTCGTCATTGCCGTCGCCGCCATTCAGCGTGTCATTGCCTGCTTCACCATTGAGCAAGTCGTTACCGGCGCCGCCGCTCAGCGTGTCTGCGCCACCACCACTCACTATGGTGTCGTTGCCGGCGCCCGTCGTGATGGTATTGGGGCCGCTCGAGCCCCTGACGCTCGCGGAAACCGAGCCCAACTCGTCGGCGAGGTCTGCCACGCTGGAATCTGAGACGGTGAGGGCGACGGCGGAGAGAGGATTAGCGGCGGAATGGCGGATAACATCGTAAGCTTCGAACTCAGCGCCGGTCTTGGTAACTGTGGCGCCGTTCGTGTCCAGAATATTCAAGGCCATATATATCTTCCCCAAAAGATGCGTTGTACTCGGCAATATGAGACATCCCCGAAAGAACTGTTTTATTGCTCGGCGGACGACAACCCCTCGGGGATCTATGCCAATCCCCGATTAGGTTTTCAATGCAAAATTGTGTCTTCTCATTGCTTTTTTAATGAAAAACTAAGGGTAAAATACTGGGGCAGCCAATTTTAATTTGAGAACTCAAGGCGATACTTTGGTCTCCTAAATAGTATTATCTTTCATTTTTGAGTGAGATGCTCTCGCGAAAATTGTGGTTTCAGTGAGTTCTTCGGTGATGCCGCGCCGCGCGACCATCGCCGGCGCTATCGTAGGTTGGTGCTGGCTTCGACTTGTCCGGCTTTCCGCGCGGGAGGTGTCACACGAGCTTGATGAGGCCTGCTTCCGTGGGTCCGAAACCGCAGGCGCGGTAGAAGCCGGTCAGGTGCGGTTCGAAATCGACATGCAGCCACTCGGCGCCGCGCTCCCGCGCAACCCGCGTCGCTTCCCTGACCAGCCGCGTCGCGATTCCCTGCCTTCGCATGTTGGGATGGACCGATGTATCGAGGATGAAGGCATGGATGCCGCCGTCCCAGGCCACATTGACGAAGCCGACGAGCCGGTCGTCCTGATAGGCGCCGATATGGGCGAGGCTGCGGGAGAGGATGGGGGTGAAATCGCGGTTGTGCGGGCTGCCCCAGGCGGCGGAAAAGAGCGCGTTCAGTTCGGCGGCGGAGGGGAAGGGGTCGATGCGCAGTTCCAGCATTGGCGGTTCCCTTCCTTCAGCGGGGATGTAGGTCTTCCGGATCAAGTGAGGGCGACGTTGTAGCTCATTCCGTCACAGTGACGAGCCGGCCGTCGCGCCGCTCGAAAATCCTGTCGGAGAGAAAGTCGACGCCGCGGTGTTTCGCCATGTCGATCAGCTGCCGGGCCGTGATCAGCGCGGAGGGCGCTTTTCGGTCGATCACGGCGACCTCGTCGCGCTGACGCAGGATCAGGAAGGCGCCATCCGGGAAATTCTTGTCCACCATCGCCCAGAATTCATCCGTCAGCACGATGGCCGGCGTCAGCGGCGGGTTATCGTCGATCCGGTAGGCGATCATGTGATCGTTGACCCGCTCTTCCTGGAGCTTCGACATTTCCCGCAGAATATTCCCCTGCGCGGCCTGACGGATTTCGGCGACGGAGCGCTCGCCGAGATCGGCGCGCGAGAGCCCGACCAGGCTTTGCGGCGTGTCCAGCTGCAAGACAATCGCCACGTCGCCGGCAAGGTCCTCCGCCAGGGACGTTGCCGCATCCTGTTCATTCCCAGACTGCCGGAAGCGGATATTGGCGAAGACATGCTGCAGGTCGAGTTCCGGCCTGCGGACCGTGACGAGAACGCTCTGCACGAGATTCTCGATGGCGGCCTCGCGGTCCAGATCGTTGCGGAGCGTATAAAGCCTGCCGTAGACGTTGGTGACATCGACCGTTCCCGTCACGGCTTCGCGTCCACCATTGGCAAGCCGCACGCGGAGAACGGCGGGATTGCCGGGGTCGATCGCAACCTCTTCGACCTCGGGCTCGCTACGCAGGCGCTCGGCAACGGCGTCGCGCAGCTGCGCCAGCGTTTCGGGCGGCGTGGCAGAGATGGGCTGCGCTTCGGAGCGGAGGCCTATTTTCGGGAGAAGGGTCTTGAACATGTCGGCGTTCCCCTGATGTGTCGTGTCCGCGTAAGCTGCCGCCGGCGTCAGGATCAAGGCGAGGCCGGCTGAAAGATTGATGATCCGCATCCTTGTCTCCTGGGCCGGCGAAGCGGCGGCAACCGCCCGGCCGCCGGCCGAAGCGCGATGCGGCGAACCGGATTCATGCGGCGCGTTTCAGGCGTTCGTTCATGCATGTCGTCCCCCGAAGCGGCAGTGGCGGCCGCCAGCAGAAGCTAGGGCAAAGCTGTTGCCGATCAATGACGGATGAGGTGTATCGGCCGGGAGAGGCTGCGGGACAAGACGGGGAAGAAGTCGCGCGGGGCAGGGGCGCCCCCAGGCGGCGGACCAGAGGGCGTTTAGTTCGGCGGCGGAGGGCAAGGGGTCGATGCGGAGGTCCGGCATGGGCAGCGGCTTCGTCCCTCATGCAGGCGGTGCTTTGGTTGGCGTGATAGGCCCGGGCGAGTGTCCTGATATAACCTAAACGTGCCCCCATATTTTCCGCAGTGGAGCTCCAAGGCATTCAGCCATCTTCCGGTCCTGTTCCTCGGTGGTATCGCCGATGCCTAGATTGTGGGCCTCGAGGGCAAAGCGGCCGAACACGGCGGGCCAGATATACCGCAAGTCGTTCAATGATACGGTGGCGCCGCAGCAAGGGGCCACGGTGTTGAGGTCTCTAAACCCATCGGCAGAAGCGGTTTCCATCACCTCTCCCCACCATTTCTCGGCATCCGCACCGCAGGCGCTGCACTCCACGCCAGACCAGTTTTCGCCGGGATCGTAGAACCCAGGCCATGCGGCAGGGGAGACTTTTCCCGCGAGAGGGCAACAGTCGTTTGCCATGCGGAGGCGCATCGGTTAGACGCTCGTGACGGCCCGCAGAATCCCGTGGCAACCTCGTCTACGTGTCGCGCTTTTTCTTCCATGTTCTGTTCGAAATGCGATGCTACTTCCTCGTTCGTTCCCGCATGATTTCCGCCACCCGCTGGGCGATCTTTTCTATTGCGGAATCGTCGATTACCGGGCTTCCCTGCCAATTGCGGTCTAGGGGACCGTCAGCCGGATCACTGAGACGGTTCGTGTCTTCGTCCTCGAATGGAAACGCCGAGTAATCCACCACCTCTAGTTCGTCGCTATCTCGGAAGAACCGCATTCCGGGCGCTCGAAGAAAGTAACTGGTACGTGTCCGTCCTCGGCCACTGGCATAGCGTTCATGCGGGCGGGGTGCCTGGTTGTCTGCAATTGTCATTAAGTCGGCATCCTGAACGCCAACCACCAGATAAACATGGTCTGCACCGGGTGGCGCCATTGTATCGTAGGTGACTCCAACGTCCCCTGGCCTTTGCCTGCCCACGGGAATACGGTCCCAGTTGCGGTCCCTCTCGATTTGTTCTGCCAGTCTTCCCGCTCCAGTCATTGTCCTCACGGGTATGCCTGCCATCTGCAGGAATGCGCTCAGCGTTGCCGCGCACGCATTACGCGGAAAGACGGAGCCAGTGCCGTGCATATATTCGGCGGCGCGTCGGTGCACGTCCGCAATGCTGCGTCTGCTGCTTCCGAGTTCGACAAGCCTTTCAATGTGATCCGCGTCCATTCTCTGCCTCCCTTCAAGGTTAAACCAACTTTCAGTTGAAGTAGCGGCCCGTGGAGCTCCTGTCATCGACACGATGAACTGCTGCGCCACCAGCCGCGCAGCCGAGGCGTTTGGATGCAATTCGTCGTGCCAATTATTATTGCAACAGCCTCGCAGGTTGACTACGTGGACGCGCCCGTTGTCGGCCGCGATCTCGTAGAGCGTCTCATACATTCGATCCACAAGTGCCCTAACGATGTCGACGCATATCCTCAGGCGCGGGTCGTATCCTCTCAAAGAAAAGGGGGTGCCAAGCCAGTGGCCACCCGCGCGCGGTATGGCGTGATCGTAGCCGTGCACGAAAATATGGGTCTTGGGGGACCACAAATTGACCGCCTCGATCAACCTCAGGTATCCGGTACGGATTCGGGAGAATATTCGATCAACTTTTCCATTGTCCAAACAGTCCCATGGATCGCTGACGTCGTTCACAAAGGGCTTAAGGAATTTCGTAAGTTCACCGCCGCCCAGGAAATCGTTGCCACCGCCGGACAAAATCAGAAAATCGAAAATGCCGCTCTGGATAGGAACTCGCAATCCTTTGTCACGCTGACCCGGATCGCTGGAAAACGTTTTGGCGATGATATTCTCGAATGTGTCCCCCGGCCATCCAACATTATTTATATAAAATCTGACATCTTTATCAATGTAATTTGAGAATGCCTGATTATATCCAAATAATCTGCTCCATGGCCACAATATATTTGCCCAGGAATCTCCTTCGATTGCCAGTTTAAACTGATAGACTTCCGCCCCCTGTCCGGCTCGGAGAAAAGGTGAAACTTGGCCGTGATATCCGTGAACCTCATAAACGAGGCTCACGTCAGTCTTGGTCATACGTTCTCTTGGCAAGGTCGTTTCCCCGCGCGAACTACAAGACGTCACAAGTAAATGTTGATCAATATAAAGTTGCATTCAAAATACTGCAACAACTATTGTTGCCGCAGATTTTCGAGAACTACATTCGAGTTCATGTCGATTGATGCTTCCGAAAGCAATGCGTTCAATCGATAGAAAATGAGGGTATGCGGACGGGCATACAAGGGACGACGTTCGTGACTGCTCTTTTGCCTTGCCCCAGCAGTTCTCGCCGGATCGTAGAAACGGACCTCGTCGTTAAACTTCCATGTCACTTCATTCTCGCCTGACATGATGGATTCCGGCATAGAGGCCGCCGCCGAGGCTGTCTCCGGGGCCGGTTGCCGGTAGGGATGGGCGGTGACATAGCACAGGACGATTCGGACACTGCTACTTCCTTGTGGACTCAAAACGCCGGATCAAGTCCGGCGTTTGTATGTACCAAAAGAGCCGCGCCCATCACCGCCCCGGCCGCCCTGTCTTCCCCTTCGTCCGCCCCTTGCGCTTCTGCTCGCCCGGGTCCTCATAGCTCCCAACGCCTGTCTTCCCGCGCGCAACCGGCCGCACGTCGTCGCGCTCCGGCTGCCCTTCGAGCAGCGGTGAAAACCGCTTCGTGCCCTTCTGCCCTTCGCTTGCGCTTCGGGCGTTCGTTGCTGCAATCGATTCACTGGATCGATTGCTACGCTTCGCGTACCGCGCCTCACCATCCGGCTTTTCCGGCAGTGCGCCGGTGACCGGCTTTTCGGTTCGGCCGACCGTCATTTCGTCGAGATCGTTCTTGCGGAAGAGGGTCTTCTTGGCGGGGTCGGCGATGTCGCGGCCCATCTCATCCAGAGCAGGTTTGCGGAAGAGAGGGGTGGTGGTGTCGGTGCCTGGGCCCATGTCGTCGAGGCTGGGTCTTGAGAAGTAGGAGGGGGTGGCCGCGTCATCCGCCTTGCCGGGCACCTTCTCGCCCGCTGGGAGAAGGGACTCGCGGGTTGCTTTGGCGCTCCGTCTGACGCCTTCCATCGCCTTCGACTCCTCGCGCGCCATCGGGTCGTCCATGACGGCAAGCTCTGCGGCCTTGAGGCGTTTGATTTCGTCGCGGAGGCGGGCGGCTTTTTCGAAGTCGAGGTCGGCGGCGGCGTCGCGCATGCTCTTTTCGAGCGCGTTGAGATGGGTCTGCAGGTTGTTGCCGACGAGGTTGCCGCCATCGGCGAAGCCCTTGCCCGAAACGCCTGATATATCGGCGCGGACGTGGTCGCGTTCGTACACGGAGTCGAGGATGTCGGAGATCCTGGCCTTGACCGATTCCGGCGTGATGCCGTGTTCCTGGTTATAGACCATCTGCTTTTCGCGACGGCGGCCGGTTTCCTCCATGGCGCGCTTCATCGAGCCGGTGACCTGGTCGGCATAGAGGATGACCTTGCCGTCGACGTTGCGGGCGGCGCGGCCGATCGTCTGGATCAGCGAGGTCTCGGAGCGCAGGAAGCCTTCCTTGTCGGCGTCGAGAATGGCGACGAAACCGCATTCGGGAATGTCGAGGCCTTCGCGCAAGAGGTTGATGCCGACGAGCACGTCGAAGGCGCCGAGGCGGAGATCGCGGAGGATCTCGATGCGTTCAAGCGTGTCGATATCGGAGTGCATGTAGCGCACGCGCACGCCCTGCTCATGCAGATATTCGGTCAGGTCCTCGGCCATGCGCTTGGTCAGCACGGTGCAGAGGGTGCGGTAGCCCTTTGCCGCGGTTTCGCGGATCTCGCCGAGCACGTCGTCGACCTGGGTGCGGGCCGAGCGGACCTCGACCGGCGGGTCGATCAGGCCGGTCGGGCGGATCACCTGTTCGGCGAAGACGCCGCCCGATTGCTCCATCTCCCAGCCGCCGGGCGTGGCCGAAACGGCGATGGTGTCGGGGCGCATGGCGTCCCATTCCTCGAAGCGCAGCGGCCGGTTGTCCATGCAGGAGGGCAGGCGGAAGCCGTATTCGGCCAGTGTCGCCTTGCGCCTGAAGTCGCCCCGGTACATGCCGCCGATCTGCGGCACGGTGACATGGCTTTCGTCGATGAAGACGAGGGCATTGTCGGGGATGTATTCGAACAGCGTCGGCGGCGGATCGCCGGGGTCGCGGCCGGTGAGATAACGGGAATAGTTCTCGATGCCCTGGCAGGAGCCGGTGGCTTCGAGCATTTCGATATCGTAGCGGGTGCGCTGCTCCAGGCGCTGGGCCTCCAGCAGGCGGCCGGCCTTTTCCAGCTCGGCGAGGCGAAGCCTGAGCTCCTCCTTGATCGATTTGATGGCGCCGTTCAGCGTCGGGCGCGGGGTGACATAGTGCGAATTGGCGTAGATCTTCACCGATTTCAGGTCGCCGACCTTCTGGCCGGTGAGCGGGTCGAACTCGGTGATGGCGTCGATCTCGTCGCCGAACATCGAGATGCGCCAGGCGGCATCCTCCAAGTGGGCGGGGAAGAGCTCGATCGTGTCGCCGCGCACGCGGAAGGATCCGCGGGTGAAATCCATGTCGCGGCGCTTATATTGCTGGGCCACGAGGTCGGCCAGCAGTTGGCGTTGGTCTAGCCGGTCGCCGACCGACATCTGGAAGGTCATCGCCGTATAGGTCTCGACCGAGCCGATACCATAGATGCAGGAGACCGAGGCGACGATGATGCAGTCATCGCGTTCGAGCAGCGAGCGCGTCGCCGAGTGGCGCATGCGGTCGATCTGCTCGTTGATCGAGCTCTCCTTCTCGATATAGGTGTCGGAGCGCGGCACATAGGCTTCCGGTTGGTAATAATCATAGTAGGAAACGAAATATTCCACCGCATTGTCGGGGAAGAAATTCTTGAACTCGGAATAGAGCTGGGCGGCCAGCGTCTTGTTCGGCGCCAGGATGACGGCCGGGCGCTGCGTCGCCTCGATCACCTTGGCCATGGTGAAGGTCTTGCCGGAGCCGGTGACGCCGAGCAGCACCTGGCTGCGGTCGCCATTCTCCAGCCCCTCGACGAGGTCGCGGATGGCTGTGGGCTGGTCGCCGGCCGGCTCGTAGTCCGACTGCATGCGAATGGCGATGCCGCCTTCGGATTTGTCGGGCCGGGCAGGGCGGTGCGGCGTCCAGATCTTGCCGTTCTTGTGCAGCGGATTGCCGCTCTCGATCAACGCCGACAGCGCCTCGACCGTGGCGGTGACGGCGGTGCCGGCCTGCAGCGACGAGGCCTCCTCCAGCGTCGTATCCATGCCGGAAACCGGATTGAGGCCGGCGGCTGCGCGCGTCTTCGGGTCGGTCGAGCCGCCCATGGAGGTGCCGCGCGCCGATTTCGACGCGCTGACGCCGCCGTCGCTGGTTTTCGTCCTGGCAGCGATTTCCACCTTCTTGCGATGTTTGCCGGCCTTGGAGGCGATCTGGCGCTGGGTCTCGACGCCCGAGGCTTCGGCATCGGCCTCCAGCTGCTTCACCCAATCGGCAACCGAGCCTGAGAGGGCGGCTCCCTCAAAAGACGATTGAGGGGCTTCCTCGAAGCCATTCGGGGCGGGGGATTTCTTCGGAGATCTGGCCATGGGCGGAATATGGAGAGAGTCAGCGCGAAAGTGAAGAGGGAAAGAGTACAAAAGGGAAACGAATGAATCGTTCGGATTGGCTTAACAATTCCGAACCTTGTGGCGCTGGGGGCAGCGTGCCCGCCCCGCCCTTCGAGGCCCCTGCGGGGCACCTCTGGGTGAGGCTCTCTTGGGCGTTGGCGGCCTCCCTCGCGCCAGCGAGCGGCTGCGGCATCCTCCAACCTCCCTCATGCTGAGGTGCGCAGCCCGAGAGGGCGGAGCCTCGAAGCACGCGCCACAGCGCCGCTCCTTACCTCCGTCAACCGTTGGACACCCGCCTCGTCCTTCGAGGCCCCTTGGCGGGGCGCCTCAGGATGAGGCTCTCTCAGGCGCCGAGTTCACCAGAAATAAAAGTCTGTGGTTGAAGGCTGGGCAGCCTCCCGCAATGCGCGCGGCGATGTTACAGCTGCTGCGGGAATTGGGGACCATTCATGAACAAGATCATCATTGCATTCGCGGCGGCCGCGGCAGTGGCCGGCTGCGCCAAACGTCCTGACGCCATCGTCCAGGTCGATATTCCGATGGCGGCCTATACGAACCTCAGTTGCGAGGCGCTCGCAGTGGAACATAGGAAAGAGAAGGACAAGCTCGACGACCTGTCCAAGCAGCAGATCAGCGCAGCGAATGGCGATGCTTTCGGTGTCTTCCTCGTCGGCGTCCCCATCGGCAGCGTCGCCGGGGGAGACAAGGAAGGGGAAATTGCCGCGTCCAAAGGCAAGGTTTCGGCCATGCAGTCCGCTGGAATGAGCAAGGGCTGCAAGCTGCCCGGCTGACAGCCGGGGCGGCAACCATCGAGATCGGCCCGGCCAAAAGTGAGGCATTGGCCGGCGATCCCGATTTCAATATCCTCGGTGCCCGTCGTTTCTTCGCCCAAAGACCGACGGCATTCGTGAAATGCCGCGCGGCGATCGTCCGACCCTCGTATCGGAACCGAAATCGGCCTTCCGCAGTTAGTTCCCTGTCACTTCAGCTTCAGGTGCTACTGCCATTAGCGATCATTCTGCCTTCTGGAAAAAAACGATCTCGATCGACCTTGATACCGGCGAACGCCTGGTTCTCCGCTCACCGCAGGATGCGCTTTATGCACTCGTCTCGGACTGGCCGGTCAATGGCGGCGTCCACCAGCAAAGGGCGATCGATTTCTGCCGCGCCTGGCTTGCCGGGCGGATGCCGGCCGAGACGGTGCGGCAGGCTTTCATCCTGGCCGCGTTGGAAGCCGGCGTTACGATCAATGATGATGAAGACGGCGCCGAAGCCTCCGCTTTGAACCCTGCGGTATAGCTGGAGTGCACGCGCACGACGGAACGTGCCAACCCGAATTGGTCCTATATCGGCCTGGGCTTGCAACACGACATGATATTGTACCTGAAAAAGAACGACCATCGCTGCCACGACGAACGGCTGCGTTACTATGATTTTCCGGAATTGCGTAACATGAAATACTGAGAGAGGCGAGGCGCCTGGCAGCCTCGCGATCACCTTCCGGCGGCGGTCCTGCTCAAACCGTGGAACCATTCCCACGCTCGCCGGCACAGCATTTTCAGAAGACGGACGCCCTGGAGTGATCCGCAGTCGGCGCTCTGCAATACCACACGATGACGGCAATCGTTCCGATGGGAAACAGAATCCCAAGAAGCTGGTGCCATCCGCTTCGGTTGATGTCGTGAAAACGCCGAGCGGCTATGGCGATTGAGGGAAGAAACGTCGCCAGCGACCATATCCAGTTCAATGTTGCTGTTCGATCAACAAGGTACAAAGCGATGCTGACGAGAGCGACAAAGAGCGCCGAAAACCAGAATTCCGATCGGCTGGCTCTGCCGGTGAAATCCACATATTTCTTGAAGTAGCTGCTGATCGCTTGGCCGAAACCCATTGCCTGCGGCAGGCCGCCGAAGCGGTTAGGCCCGGCGGGTGGGTTTCTGAAAATGAAGAACAACGGCACTGTTAGCGGGATCAAAACGACCAGCCAGTGAAAGAGAGAAAAACTACCCATGAGATACCCCAACGATTTGAATGGCATAGAGATAAGCAATGTTCGTTGCCGGAAGATTAATTGGCTTGCAATCTGACGCGTTCGGCAATCACAGCGTGAGAAACGGCGGCTGCCACGTTGAGGACAGTATAGACGCTTGGAAGAGGTTGGCAGTGCAGCTGGCAGTTCAGGGCTTGGCCAGCACCCGTGCCTGCACCGGCTGCTCGATGCCCTTGAGCACAAGCATGCGGGTTTCGGCGCCTGCGGCGAGATCGGCAGCCTGCGCCGCCGCTTCGGCCGAGACCAGGATCTCTCCGGCTGCGGCCTGGGATTCCAGCCTTGCGGCCTGATTGACGACGCCGCCGATGGCGGTGAAATCGCTGCGGAAGCTTGAGAATTCTCCGATCTGGACCTTGCCGGAATGGATGCCGACGCCGACGCCGAGGGTGCGGCCGGGCAATACCTCGAGCGCCAGACTGGTCAGCGCGGCGGCGCAGTTTTGCTGGATCTCCTGCGCGGCCAGGATCGCGGCGCCGGCGTGATCCGATCTGACGATCGGAAAATTGAAGATCGCCATCAGGCCGTCGCCCATCTGCTTGTTGACGATGCCGTCATGCGCCCAGATCGCCTGCGCGCAGCGATCCTGGAACAGGCTGACGATCTCGCTCAGCTGCACCGCTTCGATGCGCTCCGACAGATCCGTGAAGCCCCTGATATCGGCAAACAGGATGGTGGCGTCGACGGTGATCTGGCGCTGCTTCTTGACATATTGGAAGGAGCGTTCGCAGATCGTGCAGATATCGGGGTTCATCTTGCTGCGGGTGATGCCGAAGGCACGGAAGGGCAAGGCAAGCGGACCGCCGATCGGGATCGGCACATGCATCTGGTCCCAACAGCCGCGGCAGATCCGGGCGCTGCCGTGCCTGGTCGGCTCCGTTGATGAGGCTGTCGTCATCTAGCAATCCGTCGCCTAGCCAAAAAACAAGCTTCCGATACTCAGTTGTTTTTGGCAACTCTGTTGATAGCCTGAGGGATGATGGCTCGAACAATTTCGTCTGGCGCCATCCCCCTATGGGCGTCTTAGCGCAGAGATGTCGTTGTCAAGCCGCTCAGGCGACGGAAGTGAGGAACGATGAAACGGCTTTTTGCATTTGTCTTCCTCCTGACATTTGCCGCCATAAACGGGCATTTTTCAAAAACCGTGTTCGGGTTGGTAACCGCCGCAGCTGCACAACCTGATCGGGGCGAAACGTTTCCGTCTCTGCCTGGTGTAGCCGCCACCGATAAACTCCAGATAGCACGCGGTGGACGACGGCCTAGCGGGTTATGGATCGTATGTTCGGAAGGGTCCCAAATCAGGCTCGCGCTGAATACACGCCTGCCTATAGAGGAAGAATTTGCTCGCAATGGGACTCGTTCCGAGTCGCGAGCCCGTCTTATCGTTCTCGCTGAGAATATACGAACATTTCAGGCCATCAAAAACGCTCCCAGCATTCTTTTCCAGGAGGCAACGTGGCGTCGCGATGATGAAAACGATGTGGTACTGACGTCATCGCTGTCGGCTGAAGAGCTTAGCATTCTATCCCGGGCGTTCTTGCCCACTCCCCCCGCGGTTGTCAGAATAGATGTCGCTGAGACTGGAACGGAAATGCGTGGGACAGCGGACGGGGGAGCCATCGCGGAGTTCGCCACGCATTGCCTCGCAAGGGAATAGCCGCCGGAAGGCAACTCGGGATACCTGACCATAAAGACGGGCATGTCGCCACTAAGTTGAATATCGCCCGGCCCGACGATAGCATCGCGCTGGGACATACTGTAGGATATTGTTAGTAATACATTCGCTCTCCAGGAAAGACCGGGGATGGAGCGCCGTCTTGCAGCAATCCTGATCGCTGATGTCGTCGGTTACAGTCGATTGAGCCAGATCGACGAAGAGGGCACCCGTGCGCGTTTTCAGGCGGACCAGAACGATGTCTTCGAGCCGGCGATCGCGCGCCACCACGGCCGGTTGGTCAAAACCATGGGCGATGGTCTGCTGGTCGAATTCCAGAGTGTTGTCGATGCCTTGCGCTGCGCGGTGGAGGTCCAGCAACTGAAAGCCACGCAGAGTGCCGCGGCGCTGCCGGAGCATCGGCTCGAGTTCCGGATCGGCATCAATCTCGGCGATATCATCGTCGAGGGCGAAGACATCCAGGGCGACGGCGTCAATATCGCCGATCGAATACAGGCGCTGGCCGAACCGGGCGGCATCGCCATATCGGGCACGACATACGACCAGGTGAAATCGAAAGTCCCGGTCGGTTTTGCTTCGCTCGGCGAACAGCGATTGAAGAGCATCACCGAACCGATCCGGGTCTACCGCGTCCTGCTTGACCCGACTGCCGCCGGCAAAACCCTCAAGACCCGCAGGCGCCTGCCGAGACGCCACCTGGTTGCGGGCGTAGCGGCGGCCGTTATCCTCGCTCTCGCGGGCGCAGCACTCTGGTGGCAGCCATGGATACCGGCAAAACCGCCGGCGCTCGGTGAACGTTTCGCCTATCCACTGCCGGACAGGCCTTCGGTCGCGGTTCTGCCCTTCATCAATGTCAGCGGCGACAGCGAGCACGACCATCTCGCAGAGGGGTTGACGGACGATCTGATCACCGAGTTGTCCAAAGTATCGGGTCTCTTCGTCATCGCCCGCCACTCGGTCTTCGCCATCCGGGACTCCGTCGGCAAGATCCAGGATGTGGCCGCCGAACTCGGCGTCAAATATGTGCTCGAAGGGACCCTGCAGCGGGCCGGGCCGCGGCTGCGGATCAATGTCAAGCTGATCGATGCGGTCACCGGCCTGTCGCTCTGGGCCGAGCGCTACGACCGCCAGTATGCCGACCTCTTTGCGGTGCAGGACGATGTGATCGGCAAGATCATCTCGGCCCTGTCGGTCAAACTCAGCGCGCGCGAGCGCGACCAACTCGCCCGAATCCCGACCGAAAACCTCGAAGCATACGATTATTACATGCGGGCCGAGCAGGAGGGCTTCATCTTGAGGGATGTCGACACCTATCGTCGGACACTGTCCTTCTACCAGAAAGCGATCGATCTCGATCCGGGCTTTGCCAATGCTCATGCGGGAATCGCGCGCGTGGCCGTCGATGTCTGGCGCAACGACTATAATTACCTCTGGTCGGCCGCCGTTGCCCGCAAGATCGCCTATGACGCTGCCGGGCAGGCCCTGAAGCTCGATCCCAACAATGCCAGGGCTCACACGGTGCTTGCCCTGCTGCAATGGGTGGATGGACGCGAGACGGAGGCCAAAAACTCCGCCAACATGGCGGTTGCGATGGAGCCGAACGATGCGGAGGCCGCCGCCAACCTCGCTCTCATCCTGGTCCATACCGGAAGCAGCGGGCAGGCGATCACGGAGATGGAAAAGGCTTTGCGGCTCGACCCTTCGCCGGCGTCGAGCTTTCAACTGCTGGCGGGGATCGTCTTTTATACCGCGGGCGATGATCAGCGCGCGATCTCGCTGATAGAGCCGACGCTCGACAGCCTGCCGAAGGTCGAGCCGGCACGCGAATACCTGGCGGCGGCCTATGCCGACCAGGGCAATGAAACCAAGGCTGCAGCGGAGACGGCAAAGCTGCTGGAGCTCTTCCCCGAAAGCAATCTCACCTATTACGGCTATCTCTATGATTACTGGCGGGACGGCGATCTGCAGCGCCATCTGGCCGCATTGCGAAAGGCCGGCATTCCCGAATGGCCCTTCGGTTTTACAGGCAGTCAAGCCGACAGGCTCGGCGAGGCAGACCTGCGCAATCTTGTCGATGGCAAGAGCTGGACCGGCAAGCACAAGAACGGCACGGATTTCACCCAGTATTTCGACAAGGCTGGAAACACTGCCTATCGCAGCGCGAATACCAACATCACCGGTGTCGTCGAGGTGAGAGGCGACAGTCTCTGCGAAAAATTCGACGGCTATTTCCTAGACAGGATGGTGTGCGGATATGTTTACCGCAACACGTCAGGTGAACAGCGCGACAGGCCATACGTCCATGTCACGCCGCGCGCCTTGACGTTCTTTTCACCCACACCCTGACGGGGCGCGGGCCTTGCTGCTTCATTTCGTATCCGGTTGCTGCCAGACGGTGTGCATCTTCTCCGAAATCAGCGTCTGCTGAACTTCGGACCAATGCTTCTTCGAGTCGGTCACCTTGGTCGGATTTTTCTCCATGCCTTCGGCCGCCCCGGGGTCATAGCTCAGGTACAGTTTGCCATCGATGATCCGCCAGGCTTTCGGATCGATATTGGTGGTCACCGTCCCGAAAGACACGCCGTCGGCACAATAGCCGCCATATTGCGGTGCATATTTGGATGGATCGCCCTTGAAGAGATCGCGATTTTCGGCGCTGGCGAAATACCAGGTCGCGCCAAGCCAGTGGTAGGAATATGTCTCGGATCCTTCGACGGCCTGGTTTTCAGTGAAATAGGCGACCGGGTCATAACCCTTGATCGCGACATCGCCGAAATAGCCGGTATTGACGAGTTCCTCGGCCCCCGCAGGCTGAAGGAAGGAAAGCAGCATCACCGCAGCGCCAATAGCCACGCCCACCCGCCTTCCTGATTTTTGCACATGGCCGCATTTTTGCACATGATAAGACATAACAAGCTCCGTTCCCGGACGCGGTCTGTTACTCCAGCGAAATGCTATTGCCGTTTGGTGCATTCCTTGTAGAGCGGTTCGCCCACAAGCTCGGCTTTCTGGCAAACAGCACCGGCTTCCATGAGTAATTTGGCCGTGTCCCAATGCGCCCGCCACCCGGCTTGAGTGAGAGGCGTGTACCCGTTTCTTTCCGTCGCTTCGACATCCGCGCTCTTCGTCAGCAGAAATGCGACCACGTCGGTGCGGCCCTCTTCGGCGGCGCCGTGCAGCGGCGACATCTGATAGAAATTCTTTCTGTCGTTGACGTCAGCTCCCTCGGCGACAAGCCGTTTCACCACCTCCAGATTTCCTGCATAGGCTGCCGCATGCAGTGCCGTCAGCCCACCCTTGTTGCGAATTTCGATGTCGCCGCCGCGATCCAGCAAAAGAGCGACGACATCGGCACGGCCCGCCAATGACGCGATAATCAGCGCCGGTTCGCCCGCCTCATCGAGCTCCGACAGATCGGAGCCCTGGTCCAGCAACTGTGTGACGCGGGCGATATCGCCGTCTTTTGCCGCTTGATGCAAAGGACCTGCCCATGCCGGGAGGACGCCAATGACAAGCGTAGCAACGGTCGCGATAAAAATATTCACGGGCACGATCTCGGTTTGATCAGGATTCGTATGCGCCGTGTCGCGTTTTAGCACGTGTGCAATTCGTAAACAAGATTGCGCTAATGGATGCGCTTCCGGCCAACCCCACTCGTCTGCGCAGGTGTCATCGGCGCGCGCTCAGACAGGCTTTCCGGCAGCGGGCGAGCGGATCGGTTCCTAGAGCTTCCTCTCCATGAAAATCGTGATCGGCTGCAAGCTTGCGGGAATCTCCCGAAACTGGTCGCAGGGTTTGAAGCCGAAGCTCTCATAAAGGGCGATGGCCCCACGCATGAAGCTCACGGTTTCCAGCTGCACGCGATCGTATCCGTCATCGCGCATTCCATCCAGACAGGCGGTCATCAGGCCTTTGGCTGCGCCTTGGCCGCGCTCTTCGGTGCGAACATACATTTTCTGCAACTCGGCGATTCCGTCATCCGACTTCGAATAGCCGGCGCAGCCAGCGACAATTCCGTCCGCGCGCGCCAGGAAAAAGCCCGCGCCGGGTTGGCGAAACTTTTCCATCAGGGTGTCGACCGTGTGTCCGTAGACATATTCCAGCAGTTCGACCTCCGGCACTCCGAACCGGCTGGATTGTTCCGCATCCCATTTGCCCATGGCATCAATCAGCGCAAGCGCCTCTTCGAAGTCGGACGGAGAATTGATGGCACGGACTTCTATAAACCGCCTCCAAGGCAACAGCCAATCCGATATTCCTACGGTCTTTCCAGGCAAGTGCAACAGTTGCCTGCCGGACCCTTGGCATGCCCTGCAGCAGTACCCGGCCTTCAGCCAACTTTCGCGGAACGGAATAGCGTCACACTTGTTACTCCCAGTGATCGATATCCGCTGCCAAACTATCTCCCATCAACGAGTAACGAGCAGCGAAGGGAAGCGCGCTGCACCACGAGGCGCGGGAATTCGCCCCAATGAGGAGATTGAAAGCCATGACTGCTTCAGCCGAGAATGGAAAGAGCGGACAAGCCATGCATAAGCCACCGGTCGTGTCGCCGCAGGCCTGGGAGGCGGCCCGCGAGCAACTGCTCGTCAAGGAAAAGGCCGAGACCCGCGCCCGCGACGCGCTGGCCGCCGAGCGCCGGCGCATGCCGTGGATGGCGGTGGAGAAGGCCTATGCGTTTGAGGGGCCTCAGGGCAAAGTCAGCCTGCTCGACCTGTTCGAAGGCAGACACCAGCTCATCCTCTACCGCGCCTTCTACGAGCCCGGTGTGTTCGGCTGGCCCGAACATGCCTGCCGCGGTTGCTCGATGGTGGCCGATCAGGTTGCCCATGTCGCCCATCTCAACGCCCGCGACACGACGCTGGTCTTCGCCTCGCGCGCGCCGCAGGCCGACATTGCGCGGCTGAAGGCGCGGATGGGCTGGACGATGCCGTGGGTGACGATCACCGACAGCTTCGACAAGGACTTCGGCGTCGACGAGTGGCACGGCACCAATGTGTTCTACCGTGACGGCGCGCGCATCTTCCGCACCTATTTCATCAACAACCGCGGCGACGAGCAGATGGGCGGCACCTGGAACTATCTCGACATCACGCCGCTCGGCCGCCAGGAAGTCTGGGAGGATTCGCCCGAGGGTTATCCGCAGACCCCGACCTACAAGTGGTGGAACTGGCACGACAGCTACGTGCCGGACGCCGAGCCCGACACGAAATGGGTCGAGGTCTCCGACGCCGGCGAGGCGGCGTTTCGGGCCGAGAGTGCAAACGAAAAACCGTAGGGTCGATCCGGCCGTATCCTCCGTCCCGTCCCGGCAGGAGGGTACGGCGGTCCGTCTGAAAGTCTGCTCAACCGCAAATCTCCTTTCATGACAACGCATCAGCTGGGCAGGTCGTGGCGTCGCTGGCGCTCGCTCCGTGCCGTCGCCTCCTGCACCTTCTGCGCGCAAAATTTTACCGACATATCTCCTTACTGTCACGGAACCATGCTAGATTTCGCCCGATTTCCAGGGGGAGGCGGGCATGGATACGGATTTTCGTGTGACCGGCAGGAATGCGGCAGCGCTTTTTGCGCTGACCATCCATCGCGGCGACGGCATGGTGCTGCTCGGCATGGATTGGAAGAATGGCCGGCCGCCGCTCGATTTCGTCGGTTTCGCCATCCAATATCGTGAGCCGGGTACTGACTTCTTCAAGAACGTGCGCAACCGTATCGGCTTTCCCGGCCAGCCGGTTCCAGACGACGGCATCCGTACCACCGAGGCGCCGATCCAGAAGTTCCGCTGGGTGCATTTTCCTTTCAACGCCGATCTGCCCGGCAAGTTTCTCTATCGCGTCACGCCCAAGTTCATGGACGCAGCGGGCGTGCTGACGGCGGGCGAGGCGCAGGAGGCGGAACTGGCGCTGATGCGCGAGACCATTCCCGGCAAGCTGAACGTCGCCTTCACCCGCGGCTTCGTCTCGTCGCAGGCCTTCGTGCGCAATTTTGCCCCCGACGCGCCGACGATCATCACGCTGGTGCCGCCTGTTGGCGATGAGGGGCTGGACTTCGTGCCGACGCACGCCGATGCCGAGCGGGCGCTCGCCTGGATGGGCTTCGAGGCGCGGGCCGAAACGCTCGCGCTGCTCGACAAAGCGCGCGACGCCGGCGCCGAGGTGCGCGTCATCGCCTATGATCTCAACCTGCCCGAGGTGGTCACCCGGCTGGAGGCGCTGGGGCCGAAGCTCAAGATCATCATCGACGACAGCGACCGCACCAAGGGCCATGGCCGCCTGAATTCGCCGGAGACGAGGGCGGCGGAGAGGCTGATCGCCTCGGCGGGGGCCGCCAACGTCAAGCGCCAGCATATGGCCAACCTGCAGCACCAGAAGTCGATTGCGGTCAGCGGCGGCGGCATCTCGACCGTGCTCTACGGTTCGACCAATCTCAGCTGGCGCGGGCTCTATGTACAGTCGAACAACAGCCTCGCCGTCCACAGCGAAAAGGCGATCGACGATTATTTCACCGCCTTCGAAAGTTATTTCACCGCCAAACGCGCCGAAGACTTCCGCGACTCGCCAAGTTCCGCAGGCTGGATCGATCTCGGCCTTGACGGCGTCGACGCCAAGGTCGCTTTCTCCCCACACAGCGATGCCAATGGCCGGCTCGATGAGATCGGCGCCGATATCGATACGGCAGAGTCCAGCGTGCTCTTTTCGCTCGCCTTCCTCGGCCAGATGACCAGGGGGGCGATCGGCCCGGCGCTGGGCCGCGCGCTCGAACGCCCCGAGGTGCATGTCATGGGCATTGCCGATGCCGAGGTGCGCGCCGGCAATCTCGGCCTCAATGTGCTGACGCCGGACAATCGCCGCAGGGTGGTGCGGGCGGCCGCCTTGACGGGCAACGTGCCGCCGCCCTTCCTGACGGAACCCTCGGGCCTTGCCGGCGTCGACGGCAACCAGCGCGGCACGCGCATGCACCATAAATTCGTCGTGCTCGATTTCGACAAGCCGACGGCGCGCGTCTATCTTGGCTCCTACAATTTCTCGAACCCCGCCGATGACGAGAACGGCGAGAACCTCGTCGTCGTGCGCGACCGGACGGTTGCGACCAGCTACATGATCGAGGCGCTGAGGATGTACGACCACTACATCTTCCGCGTCGCCTCCGAAGCGAGCGACGGCCCGGCCCGTCCGCTGGAGCTCAAACGCCCGCCTCAGCCCGGCGGCACGCCCTGGTTCGAACGCGACTGGACCGACCCCATCCGCGCCCGGGACCGGGAGTTGTTTGCCCGGGCGGAGTAATTTCGCTGGTCACGACCGCTGCGGCACAGGCCAGAGCGACCTCGCCATCGGCTGGTTCCTCCACAAGGACCGGGACCGATAACGCGGCGCTGCCCGTCGATCGGCAACATATTCTTCTCAAAGTGGAAACATTCCGGGGACGGTCGCGTTGTAGCCGCTACCGGCAGTGCGCCTGACAGGCCGTCTATGAGGAGGCTTAATCATGAAGGTCATGATCGTTGAAGATGAGAATTTTATCGCTCTGGAGCTCGAACGCATCGTGCAGGAGGCCGGACACCAGACCATCGGGCCGGTTTCGACGGTGGAGCAGGCTCTCGCCCACGCTCAAAGAAGCGATGTCGCGCTCGTCGATCTCAGTCTCTCCGATGGGCTGAGCGGCGCCCAGCTGGCGCGTCGGCTGATCGACCGCCACGGGGTCGACGTCATCTTCGTGACCGGCAGTCCCGAAAATGTCGGCCATGGTATCGAGGGTGCGCTCGATGTGATCTCCAAGCCCTTCACTGACGAGAGGATTGCCGGCGCGCTGTCGCGGGCAGAGAAGCGACGCAGAGACTTCGGCAGCAGCAAGGCTGCGTTCTGAACAGCATCAAGGCTGCGTGTTATAAGAAGGAAATCGACGTCGCTCAGGCGGCTGCACCTGCCTGAGGAGAAGTTCGGATGAAACACGCGCTCCTTGCCATTCTCTTCGCTCTCTCGGCCTGCGCCAGCACAGGCGCTCCACAGCCTCTTCCCGGCAGCCTCACCTATGGTGGAAAGGTTCTCCGTTCGCCCTATCGTCCGGGAACGGTGGTCAAGAATACCTTTCTTGGCGATTTCGGTTACCGTGTGTTCGAGACCTATGTCGTCCAGCCGGACGGGACGCTGAAGCTGACGTCGCAGAGCACGGGGCCGGATTTTCTCTGGCAGTGAGGACTTCCGGTTCCTCGGCGTCCAAGCGAAAGGGTGAGTAGAGTGCCGTCCGGCGAGAGGCCGACGGCTCGTGCTTTTCGCTTTCGTCCTTCGCAATTGGATGTTGCGCTGCGGTAAAAATCTCGTCTATACCGCAGGCACTCACCACGGACCCGGTGAAATCCCGGGTGGCTCTTCTGGCCGCCGATCCGCCAGACAACGCAAAACCTGCACGCCATTTCGCGACCGCTCGACCGAGCGGGTCCGGCCATGCTTTGCGAGACTTCAAGACATGCTGCTTTCCTCCATCCGTCGTGATTGGTCCGCCAATCCCATGCGCGAAATGCTTGCCGGAGCGGTGGCGACCTTCGCCCTGATTCCCGAGGTGATCGCCTTTTCCTTCGTGGCAGGAGTGGACCCGGAGGTCGGGCTGTTCGCCTCTTTCGTGATCGGCATCGTCATTGCGTTTACCGGCGGACGCCCGGCGATGATTTCGGCCGCCGCCGGCTCGGTGGCGCTGGTGGCGGCACCGCTGGTGCATGCTCACGGCTTGCCCTATCTCTTTGCGGCCGGGCTGTTGGCGGGACTGCTGCAGATCACTTTCGGCCTGCTGCGGCTCGGAGTGCTGATGCGCTTCGTGTCGAAATCCGTTCGCACCGGTTTCGTCAATGCACTGGCCATCCTGATCTTTGCCGCGCAGATGCCACACATCATCGGCGCCGGCTGGATGGAATATGCCGTGCTGATCGCCGGACTCACGATCATCTATCTCACGCCGCGGATCACCACCGCAATCCCGTCGCCGCTGATCTGCATACTGATCCTGACCGTCGCCTCGATTGCGCTCGGGCTTCCGGTCCTCACCGTCGCCGATCTCGGCAAGCTGCCGGATTCGCTACCGGTGTTCGGCTGGCCGGCGGTGCCGCTGACGCTGGAAACGCTTCAGATCATTGCAGCACCTGCCCTTGCCATTGCGATGGTCGGGCTGCTGGAATCGATGATGACGGCGAGCGTCGTCGACGATCTCACCGATACGCCGAGCGCGAAGAACCGCGAATGCACCGGTCTCGGCCTCGCTAACGCGGCCGCCAGCCTGTTCGGCGGCATCGCCGGATGCGGGATGATCGGCCAGACGGTGAGCAACGTGAAATATGGCGGGCGCGGCCGGCTCTCGACGCTGTTTGCCGGGGCGTTTCTGCTGATCCTGATGGTACTCCTGAAGCCGTGGGTCTCCGAGGTTCCAGTCGCCGCGCTCGTGGCGATCATGGTCATGGTATCGATCGACACATTCGACTGGTCATCGCTTCGAGCTGTCGTCATCCATCCCAGGACGTCGAGCGCCGTCATGGTGGCGACCGTCCTCGTCACCGTCTTCACCGCCAATCTGGCGCTCGGGGTGACGGTGGGAGTGCTGCTCAGCGGGGTGTTCTTCACCTTCAAGGTCGCCCGTCTGCTGCGCGTCGACGTGGCGCCCGACCAAGCCGCCGCGCGGCTGACCTATCGCGTGTCCGGCCAGGTGTTCTTTGCCTCCGCCGATGTCTTCGTCGAAGCCTTCGACGTTCAGGACGCGGTCGGCAAGTCCGTGCTGATCGACGTGTCGGAGGCGCATTTCTGGGACATCACCGCCGTTGCTGCGCTCGACAAGGTGGTGCAGCGTTTCAAGGCGCACGGCATTGCCGTGGAGGTTGCGGGCCTCAACCATGCGAGCGCGACCTTGATCGGAAGCCTCGACGGCAAGGTGGTGCTGAAGGAGGTGTGAGGGGCGCGAGAGCTACCGCGAGACGATCGCGAAATCCTCGCTGCCGCCGGTTATCGCGTTCAGCCGTCTGACGGCCAGTTCGATGAACGCCTTGACCAAAGGCGGCAAGTGCCGACTGCTGGGATAGACGACATGCAGGCCGCCGGCCGGCGTCGTGTAACCGTCGAGAACGCGGCGCAGCCGCCCGTCCTTGATGCAGACATCGGCGACGCCGTGCGGCAATTGCGCAATGCCGTAGCCGGCGATCGCGGGCGGCCATCACCGCCTGCATCTCGTTGGCGGCGAAGCGGCCCGAGACCGAGACCGTTTCCTGACCGTGCGGCCTTCGAGCAGCCATTGCGCATCGGCGGATTGGCCGGCGATGACGCAGTCATGGCGGGCGAGATCTTCAGGCACATCAGGTGGCCCGCAGCGAGCGAGATAATCCGGGCTTGCGCAGAGAAGCCGGTGCGTCGAGCCGAGCTTGCTGGCGATCAAAGTAGAATCCTCGAGGATGCCGGTGCGGAAGGCGAGGTCTATGCCGTTTTCGACGAGGTTCAGCCGGTGAAGCTGCCCGCTTCCTCGGCCTCGAGCCGAGGGTCCACGCCATGGCCTCCCGCTTGCACAGTCGCCGGCGAACGCTAGTATTCAATCGAAGACCTGTCCTTGAGGGAGGAGGCTTCGATGCCGTCGAGTTTCAATGTCGAAAGTGCGGATGGTTATGAACGGCTAATGGGACGCTGGAGCAGGAGGTTGGCGCCGATGTTCATCGATTTCGCCGGTCTCGCGGACGGCGACAGGGTGCTCGATGTCGGCTGCGGCACCGGTAGTCTGGCGTTCACGCTGGCGGAAACACCGGGCCTGCAGGAGATCGTCGCCGTCGACTATTCGCCGGTCTTCGTCGAGGCCGCAACGCGGCGCAACACCGATCCGCGCGTATCGATCCGGCAGGCCGATGCCTGCGCGCTTCCCTTCGAGGATAACCGCTTCGACAGGGCGATGTCGCTGCTCGTGCTGCATTTCGTGCCGGAGGCGGGAAAGGCGGTATCCGAGATGCGCCGTGTGGTGCGCCCGGGCGGCGTGGTCGCGGCGGCCGTCTGGGACCACTATGGCGGCATGTCCGGCATGCGGATGATGTGGGATACGGTGGCGATGCTTGATGAGGGCGCGCTGCCCCTGCGCCGCAAATATTGTTTCCAGCCGATGATGCGGCCGGGGGAAATGAAGAAAAGCTTCATCGCGCAGGGCTTTGCCGACGTCGAGGAAACCTCGCTGCTGATCCGGATGGAATACCTCTCCTTCGAGGACTACTGGGGCCCGATCGCCGCCGGCGAGGGACCGCTCGGCAAATATGTCGCGGGGCTGGACCCGGCGAAGCGAAAAGCGGTCGATGCCGCCGTGAGAGCTGCTTACGAAGCTGGCGATCCGGATGGGCCGCGGTCGTTCGCGTCGGTGGCGTGGGCGTGCCGGGGCAGGGTGCCGGGATAGATTAGCGGGAGCGCCACCTCCTCTAAAACAAGAATCGTGCTGCTCCAGCAAGAAGGTGACCCAAAGGGGGTCGGATGAGGGAGCCGCACGGCACACCCTTGCTTGTCTTCGCTTGCGCTCGGTACATTCGCGGCTTCGCCGCTCACCCCCTCATCGCCTCGCTATCGCTCCGGCACTTCTCCCCGCTGGGGAGAAGAGGCAGGCAGCGGCCCGCGTGCGCCAACGTGAAAGGCAGGGTGCTGGAAGGTGTACGCCTTCAATATGGCGCTGGAGGTGCCTCCCGATCACGGCAATCGTGATGGAACACGGGCAGCATTGCTGACGTTATTGCCCGCTGTCTCCGGCTGCAAACGCTGCCGCACAGCATCACCCGCCCGTTTCGGGCACCCCTTCCGACGGCATCCGGAATTGCCCGCCTCGCCGCCGCTTTCGGACGGAGGAATATCAGATGTCCGCTTTGGAAAGCCTGCGCCGGCTGACGCCGCAGCAGCGCAACACCGTCATCGCCAGCTATCTCGGCTGGACGCTCGACGCCTTCGATTTTTTCATTCTCGTTTTCGTTCTCAAATATATCGCCGAGGAATTCCATACCGACGTTCCCGCCGTCTCGGTGGCGATCTTCCTGACGCTTGCCATGCGGGCGCTCGGCGCGCTGGTCTTCGGGCTGGCGGCTGACCGTTACGGGCGGCGCATCACGCTGATGGCCGACGTGCTGCTCTATTCTCTGTTCGAGTTCCTGACCGGCTTCTCCACCGGGCTCACCATGTTCCTTGTGGTCAGGGCTCTCTACGGTATCGCCATGGGTGGCGAATGGGGCGTCGGCGCCTCGCTGGTCATGGAGACGGTGCCGGAGCAGAGCCGCGGCATCGTCTCGGGCATCCTGCAGGCCGGCTATCCCTCCGGCTATCTGATCGCCTCGATCGTGTTCTTCCTGCTGTTTCCCGTCATCGGCTGGCGCGGCATGTTCTTTGTCGGCGCGGTACCGGCGCTGCTGGTGCTCTATATCCGCCGCAATGTCGAGGAAAGCCCGGCCTTCCTGAAGCGGCAGGCCGAGGGGCGCCGGCCGTTCCTGACGGTCTTGCGCGAGAATATTCCGCTGTTCATCTGGGCGGTGCTCCTGATGACGGCGTTCAACTTCTTCAGCCATGGCACGCAGGATATCTACCCGACCTTCCTCGAGACCCAGCGCAACTATTCGAGCTATACGGTCGGCGCGATCGCCGTCGTCTACAATATCGGGGCGATCTGCGGCGGGCTGTTCTTCGGGGCACTGTCGCAGCGGATCGGCCGGAAGAAGGCCATCGTCATCGCCGCGTTGATCGCGGTACCTGTGGCGCCGCTCTGGGCCTATGCGCCCGGGCCGGTGCTGCTCGCCATCGGCGCCTTCCTGATGCAGTTCTTCGTCCAGGGCGCCTGGGGCATCGTGCCGGTGCATCTGAACGAGCTGTCGCCGGACGAGGTGCGCGGCACCTTCCCCGGCTTTGCCTATCAGCTCGGCAACCTGCTGGCCTCGGGCAATGCGACGCTGCAGGCCGGGCTCGCCGCTCGTTGGGACGGCGACTATGCCTATGCGCTCTTGATCGTCGCAGCAGTCGTGGCGCTCGTCGTCGCCGCTCTCGCCGGCTTCGGCTACGAGAAAAAGGATATCCGCTTCGGCACGGAGGAGGCCGAGGAACCGCATGGCGCGATGCGAATCTAGCGCTGCCTGCGGGTATGAAGGCCGGCGGCGAGCGCTGCCGGCCTTTTCTTGCGTACTGCCGCCAAGGCGACAGAGCCTTTCAGCTCTTCACCACCTTGCAGGCGCAGATGCGATCGTAAAAGGTTTGTCCTCGCCAAAAGATGAAGGGCAAGAACCACCAAATAAGGGCGGCTATACCCAGGATGATGTTAAACGTTGCGGCGCCGTTGTTCAAAAGTGTGTATCCGTCGCGAGACATGCGGAGCAAGGCGTCGAAGTCTTCCGTGGGAAAGACTGGAAACAGCGAAAACGCAAAAGCGGCGGCGATGAAAAACAGATACGGGCTGAATTTCAGGATCTCCCGTCTAAACTCGGTGCCAAAGCCGGGGCTTTTACCATCGACGGATTGGACTCTCAGGCCGAGCAGCTTCTTTCCGATCGTGCGGCGGCCATTTGCGGAAAAATAGGCGAAGGCAAACGCGAGAAAGGCAATGTTGACGATGCCGGAGATCACGCGGGAATATACGAACACGGGTCCGATCACTGGATTGTCGTCCGCGTCGACAGGGATGGTCAGCCATTGGCCTGATGTCCCGTTGTCTGTTTGACGGGAGACGCCCGTCTGCAGGTATCTTTGTTTTTCCGAGCCGATTTGGCTGACTTCGCAGATCTGATTGATACGAACTTCCCCACTTCTCAACGGCCATCCGGCGTCAATCCGCTTTGCAAGCTGATCCGGCAACTCTACGCCGCACTGTGTGTAACTCCAGCCGGGAAAGCGGAAGTCTAGGGGAAGAACTGTTGAAATACAGTAGACGGCTATGAGAATGGCGGCCTGAAAGATGATGATGTCGATGAGATAGGCCACGGCGCGTCGCCAGAAGTGGCGGGAAGGCAAAGTAGCGTATTGCGGCATCTGCGTGTCGTGTCCATGTCGCCCCCTATGTATCTGCGCAACCTAGTCCGGCAGGTTGATTCGTTTCAGCATTAAGTGGAAAAATGCACGGTATTTTTCACGGAACGTCGCGCTCCCGCGAGTCCAGTTCCGGTGCAATTCCTGCGCTGGGAAGGCGAACCGCCGCGCGACCTGCCTGGCATCCGCATCGTCTCGGTGGCGTAAGGTCGCAGCCGTTCCCGGGGCTTGCCGCCGAGCGGCGGCGTGCTAGGTAAGGGCTGCCGGTATCTCCCTGCCGGATCGGTTTTTCCCTTCACAGCTCCCGAGTTTTCCCATGCCATTTTCTCCTGCCGCCGTCTGGCCTGTCGTCATGCTGTTTGCCTCCAACATCTTCATGACCTTTGTCTGGTACGGGCATCTCAAGCACAAGAGCAGCGCCATCTTCCTCGCCATCATCGTCAGTTGGGGCATCGCCTTCTTCGAATATTGCCTGGCGGTGCCGGCCAACCGCATCGGCTCGGCGGTCTATACGACGGCGCAGCTGAAGACGATGCAGGAGGTGATCACTCTGATCGTCTTTGCCGTCTTCTCGATCTTCTGGCTCGGCGAGAACCTGACCTGGAACCATGCGATCGGCTTTGCCCTGATTGCAATCGGGGCATCCTTCATCTTTCGTGCATAAACTTTAGCCTTTTCAATAGATTACAAATTGTCCATGTCTAGATATCACCACATTTCCTACAGATTGGCGTCGCAATCGGCTGGCAGCCTGTCACCTCAAGCATTTCCGGGTCACGGAAATGCTCTGACGGTTGTTTCACGCAATTCCGGACGCAAAACCGCGACGCACGTTTGCTGGAATTGCTTTAGCGGTGATCAGGAGGTGATCTGCCATGAGCCTGTCTTTCCCGACGATGGCGGCGATCCGGTTCGGCTATGGTTTCCGGCCGGGCGAGGCGCCGCCCAGCAGCAAGGACGATCTCATCGGCCAACTGCGCAAGGGGGCGGCGGCGACGCCGGACTTTCCGCTCGGCGGCCCCGACATGCGCCACCAGGCAATTCTCAGCCTACAGGCGCAGTTGAAGCAGATCCGGCAGGACGCCAAGACGGTGACCGACGATACGACGCAGCGCGAGATGCGCAAAGGAGTGCAGCGCCAGGCGCAGCAGCAGTTTCAACATGATGCGAACCTGCGGCTGATGCAGGCGGTGTTGTCGCCGCACGGCTTCTACGAGCGGCTTTCCACCTTCTGGATCGATCATTTCTCCACCAGCGCCAATAAGAGCCTGCCGATGCGTCTCATCGTGCCGCTCTACGAGGCCGAGGCGATCCGACCGTTCATATCAGGCAGGTTCGGCGATCTCTTGCGCAATGCCACCGCCCATCCGGCCATGCTGATCTATCTCGACCAGGCGGATTCGCTTGGGCCGGATTCGGCCGGCGGCATGAAGCGCAACAAAGGGCTGAACGAAAATCTCAGTCGCGAACTGCTGGAGCTGCACACGCTCGGCGCCGGCAGCGGCTATAGCCAGGCGGATGTCACGGCGGCGGCCATGGTGCTGACGGGGCTGACCATCGACCGCAAGGAGATGGACATCGCGTTCCGGCCGAATATATCGGAACCCGGCGCACATGAGGTGCTCGGCGTCAGCTATGGCGGGCGCAGGCGTTCGCGCGAGGATTATCTCGACATGCTCGACGATCTCGCCGTCCACCCGAAGACAGCGGCGCATATCAGCCGCAAGCTCGCGGTACATTTCATCGCCGACCAGCCTGACGAAGGCATGGTGTCCGATATGGCCGCCGCCTGGAAGAAGACGGATGGCGATCTGACTGCCGTCTACACCGCCATGCTCGACCATCCCGCCGCCTGGCGCGACGAGGGTGCCAAGGCGCGCCAGCCCTTCGATTATATCGTCACCGGCCTCAGGGCGCTGAATGCGGGGCCGGTCAACGGCGTTGTCGGCAGCTTCCTGGCGGCCAACCAGCAAGGTACGGACGAGGGCGACATGGCGGCGAACACGCCCGGCATGGCAGGATCGCCGGTGCCGACGGATCCTGCCGGCGAGGCGAGGGACAAGCGCCTCAAGGCGTTCCGGACGGCGCGGGCGCTGGGGCAGGGCGCGCTCAAGCGCATGGGACAACCGACCTGGCTGCCGCCGAGCCCGGCCGGTTTTGAGGAAGGCTTCTCCGCCTGGATCACCGGCAGCCAGCTCGCCGAGCGGCTGGCCTGGGCAAGGCGGGCCGTGGCCCAGTTCGGGCGGGACGAGGATCCGCGCGAATTTTTGAAATCGACGCTTGCCGATGCCGCCCGCGACGAAACGATCCGCGTGGTGTCGCAGGCGCCGAACAAGATCAGCGGGCTGACGCTGGTGCTGGCATCGCCCGAATTCAATCGCCGCTAAACAGACTTTCGTTGGCAAGCCAACGCTTCGTCTGCTTAGCTCCTTTGTTTTGTCGCAGGTTCTGGCCGGAAAACCGTTGGACACTTTTCCGGAACCTGCTTAGGAGGCCCCGCCCATGACGCTGCCCATGAACCGGATTTCGCTGTCGCGCCGCGGTTTTCTGACCTCAGCCTGCTGTCTTGCCGCTGCCCCCGTCTTCACGCCGGTCGCCTTCGCGGCGATGCCGGGTGACAACTGTTTTGTCACTATCGTGCTGCGCGGCGCGATGGACGGGCTGGATCTGGTGCAGCCCTATGGCGATGCCGGCTTTGCTGCGCTCAGGCCGACACTGGCGCTGACGCCCGATACCGGGCTTCTCGATCTCGACGGGCATTTCGGCCTCAATCCGGCGGCCGCCGAGCTGCTGCCGCTCTGGAAGAGCCGCGAGCTCGCCTTCGTGCATGCCGTGTCGACGCCCTATCGCGACCAGCGAAGCCATTTCGACGGGCAGGACATGCTGGAATCCGGCGGCGAGCATGTCGCCGAGGAAAAGACCGGCTGGCTGAACCGGGCGCTCGCCGTCATTCCGCGCTCGGATGCGCGCAAGGCAATCGACATCAATACCTCGACGGAACTGATCCTCTCCGGACCGAACAATGTCGACGTCTGGGCGTCGGATTCGAATCTGGCGCCGGCGCGCGACGAGATGCAATTCCTGGCGCGGCTCTATGCCGGCGATCCGCCGTTCGCCGAGGCGCTTGCCGAGGCGACACGGGCCAATAGCGCCTCGATGATGGTCGAGCCGGAGGGCCAGCGCGGCGCAAAGATCGCCGATGTGGCGGCGCTCGCGGCCAACATGCTGAAGGGCGACTATCGCATCGCCAGCTTCTCGATATCAGGCTGGGACACGCATATCGGCCAGGCCGGCCAGTTCAAACGACCGGTGCAGGACCTTTCGCAGGCGATCAATATGTTGAAGACCACGCTCGGGCCCGAGATCTGGGCAAAGACGGTGGTGCTTGCCATGACCGAGTTCGGCCGCACCGTGCGCCAGAACGGCTCTGCCGGCACCGATCACGGCACCGGCGGCTGCGCGCTGCTTGCCGGCGGCGCGATCAACGGCGGCCGCATCCTCGGCCGTTGGCCGGGCATTAGCGACGGCCAACTGCTCGACGACCGCGACCTGATGCCAACCGCCGACCTACGCGAGCTTGCGGCAGCGATGCTTTACCGGCAATTCGATGTGTCTGCCGATGATTTGACCGGGAAGATCTTTCCGGGACTGGGGTTTGATAAAGGGTCGCAGTTTCTGCGTGGGTGAGGCCCGGTCCCGCAAAGCGGGAGCGATCGATCCAGCGAATCGATCGCAGGGCCGAACGCCCTGAGCCCAAGCGAAGGGCAAGGATGGAGGGAAATGTGCCCTTGGCTGGCGCGCGTGGCTGGCCGAGGAGTCCGCCGCTTCCCGGCCCTTCGCATGGCTCAGGGCGTTCGTTGCTGCAATCGATTCACTGGATCGATTGCTCCCGCTTTGCGGGACCTGGCCTCACCCCAAGACATCATAAAGCCGGAAGATGAAGCTGACTTGGTAGGTCAGGTTGACGATGACGAAGGCCGTGTGGAAGCGGCGGTTCGGGGTCCAGGCGGCGATGGCGCAGAGGAGGATGTAGACGATGTTGCGGGCAGGGTATTCCCAGCCGAGCGCGAGGATGCGCTCATGGCCCTTGATCGCCGTGTCGAGAATATCGACGGCGTAGGTCAGGCCGAGGATGCCGAAGAACCATTTGCGCCGCGAGATGAAATATTCCTCGTAGCCGCCATATTCGTCGAGCGACGCCGGGAAGAGCAGGGCGCAGAGCAGGAAAAACAGGCTGCAGAAGCAGACGAGGAAAAGATAGATGCCGAAGCCGATCGCCGGCACGGCCTGCAGGCGATATTCCCACCACCAGATATGGATGATGAACAGGAACATCGACAATGCCCAGCCGAGATGGATGGGATAGACCTTGGCCTTGGCGGGATGCTGGACGATGCCGGCAAGGCCGGTGAGCACTCTCGCGAGTGAAAGGCTGATGACCATGCCCATCACCACCTTGATGTGAAGGAAGACCTCCGGCGAGCTGACCGTTTCCATGCTGTCGATCCTTAGGCTGTCACTCCTCGGGGACTTGCTTCGGTTTGCCCTCTTCGTCGAGCGCCACCATGATGAAGGTGCCAGCTGTGACCTTTTCCATCTTGGCGTAGCGTGCGCGGTGCGCCCAGGCTTCGACGCAGAGCGTGATCGAGGTGCGGCCGACACGGTCGATATCGGTATAGACGGACAACGTGTCGCCGATCTTGACCGGCAGCTCGAAGGCCATCTCCTTGACGGCGGCCGTGACAACGCGGCCTTTGGCGCGCTCTGCCGCGCGGATGCCGGAGGCAAGGTCCATCTGCGCCATGACCCAGCCGCCGAAGATATCGCCGGCCGGATTGGCGTCGCCCGGCATGGCAAGCGTCCTGAGCGTCAGTTCGCCTCTCGGCTTGGCGGCATCGGTCATCAAGTCTTCTCCATCTCGTGCGGCGTCGGGCCGGCGATTCACTGCGAAAGCACCCTAGTGCAAAGGCCGTGGGCTGTAAAAGACGCTGGGTCCAAGCGTTGCAGACGGCCGACGGGAAAAATGTTGCTGCGGTTGCCGATTGAGAAATTCAAACGATTTCAATTGGTTTGAATTTTACAACCGCTACCTGACCTTGCGTTATTTAATCATTTTCTAATTAAGCTTTACGCTCCAGTAATTCCGGCAATTCAGAATGCGATTGATTTCACCTATAGAATCGCTGGGAACCTCATGCGCAACGTCAAGATTTCCACCCGTCTTTATTGTCTCGTTGGCTTCACGCTTGCCGTGCTCGCGGCGACGATGGTCTTCTTTCTGAACTATTCTTACTCCGAGCTGGAAGACGAGCGGAAGGCAGGGCTGGCGCAGCTCGATGCGACGGCGCTCGGCATCTTCGAAAAATATTACAAGATGGAGCAGGCGGGCACGATGACCCGCGAGCAGGCGCAGGCGGCGGCCAAGGACGTGATCGGCGCGATGCGCTACGGCGCCGACGGCTATTTCTGGATCAACGACATGCATCCCAAAATGGTGATGCACCCGATCAAGCCGGCGCTTGATGGTACCGATATCTCGCAGATGAAGGACCCGACCGGCAAATTCCTGTTCGTCGAGTTCGTCAACAAGGTGAAGAAGGACGGCAAGGGTTTCGTCGACTATCTCTGGCCGAAGCCGGGCGCCGATGAGCCGGTGCTGAAATACTCCTATGTCGCCGGTTTCGAGCCCTGGGGCTGGATCGTCGGCACCGGCGTCTATGCCGACGACCTTGCCGCGCTTTATCGCCAGAATTTGCTCTGGGCCACGATGGCCTGCCTGATCGGCGCTGCGGCGACGATCGCGATCGCCTTTGCCATCGTGCGCAGCGTGACGGCGCCGATTGCCCGGCTGAGGAAAGCGATGAATGCGATTGCTGCCGAAGAAGCGTCGGTAGAGATCGCCGGCAGCGAGTATCGCGACGAGGTCGGCCAGATGGCCAAGGTGCTGCTGGTGCTGCGCGATTCCGTCGATGAGCGCAGCGCGCTGCGCGGCCGGGAAGACGAGAGGCAGCGGCAGATCGAAGAAGAGCGCCGCGGCAACGAGGCGAGCCTGCGCTCTGCCTCCGAACGGCAGACCCATGCGATGCAGGCGCTCGGCGTCGGCCTCGAGAAGCTTGCGAGCGGCGATCTGACGGTTGCGATCGGCGATATCGGCGACGATTACGCCAAGCTGAGGGGCGATTTCAACGCCGCCGTCGACGCGCTGAACGGCGTCATCCATGCGATCGCCGAATCGAGCCGCGTCGTCAACGACAGCGCTTCCGACATCAGCGAGGCGACCGGCAATCTGTCGAAGCGGACGGAGCAGCAGGCAGCCGCACTCGAAGAAACGGCGGCAGCGCTCGACGAGATCACCGCGACGGTCAAGACGGCATCCGAACGGGCGAACGAGGCACGCGAGATGGTGGCCGAGACCAAGGCGAGTGCCGGAAAATCCGGCGAGATCGTCCGCAATGCGGTGACGGCGATGGGCCGGATCGAGGATTCGTCCAACCGCATCGGTCAGATCATCTCGGTCATCGACGAAATCGCCTTTCAGACGAACCTGCTCGCGCTGAATGCCGGCGTCGAGGCTGCGCGGGCGGGCGAGGCGGGCCGCGGATTTGCCGTCGTCGCCCAGGAAGTGCGTGAACTTGCCCAGCGCTCCGCCAACGCGGCCAAGGAGATCAAGGAACTGATCAGCCGGTCAGCGACTGAGGTCCAGGGCGGGGTGGCGCTGGTGCGCTCGACGGGCGAGGCGCTGCTGGAAATCGAGGCACTGGTCAACCAGGTCAACGATCACGTCGCCTCGATCGCGACGGCGGCGCGCGAGCAGTCGACCGGGTTGAACGAGATCAACGGCTCCGTCAATCACATGGACCAGATGACCCAGCAGAATGCCGCGATGGTCGAGGAGACGACGGCGGCAAGCCGCACGCTCGCCGACGAGAGCACCCAGTTGAAGACGCTGCTTTCGAATTTCCGCCTGCGCGGGGAGCCGCCGCCAGTGACCCGATACACACGGGCAGCGTGAGGAAACGTAGAGATGAAAGGCCGGGAAACCGGCCTTTTTCATTTCCGTCGCGTTCAGATTGTGCCGGTAAGTTTTCATTCACCGTTTTTAATTAAAATTGGAGTGAGTTTTTTCGGTCACTGCCCAGCCAGCCTGCGGAAGCGATAAGAGTATGGCGTTTGTTTCCTTTCCTCGGCGATCCCTTTTGCCCTTGCTGCTCTCGGCGGCGCTGACGACCTGTTCGATCAGCGACGGGCTGGTGCCACCGGCCAATGTCGACAACGGCACCAGGGTCAGCTCGATCTCGCCGTCGCGGGGGGCAGCGCGCATGGCGCCCTCGGTCCGAATGGCACCTGTGGAAAGCCAGGCCTCCTATCCGGTTTCCAGTGCGCCCGTCGGCAATAGCCAGGGCTCTGTCGATTACCTCGACACGCCGAACCTTGCCGGCACTGGCCACGCGGCACGAGCCGCTTCGCCGCAAACCGCACCGGGGCGTAAGCTGCCGATGATCGACAGCGACGAGGCGCTGGCGCAGCAGAACCAGAACTGGGGCGGCACGCAAGATCTTGCGATCCCGTCGGGCGGCGTCAACATGGATGACGATCTCGGGGCGGAGCCCGTCGTCGGGCTGGCGCAGGAACAAAACCAGCAGATCGCCGAGGGCAACGCCACCGAGCCGGTTGTCGACGGCATCGGCACCGATAATCCAACGCAGCTCAACCAGCCCATGCGCCAGCCCCCGCAGCAGCCAATGCCGCAGCCGGCGGCCGAGGCACAGATGAGCCGGGCGCCCGCCTGGAACGACGGCAGCCCTGTGGTGGCGCCATCACGTGTTCCCGAAGAGGACGAGAGCGAAGAGGTCGCGATGCTGCGGCCGAACAATCCGATGATGAGCGAACCGGCAGCACCCGTCGATCCCAGCGTCATGCCGTCCTCCGAGCTTGCCTGCCGGCGCGAGCTGAAGCGCATGGGCGTACTCTTCGACAACAAGCCGCCGATCTCTAACGGGCCGGCCTGCCAGGTGCCCTATCCGGTGTCGTTGAAGGGGCTTTCCGGCAATATCGGCGTGAAGCCGGCCGTGACGCTGAACTGCCAGGTGACGCTCGCCTTCGCCAAATGGGTGAAGAACGAGCTGGCGCCGTCCGCCCGCTACCGCTACTGGTCCGGCATCAAGACGATCCAGCCGCTCGGCGGCTATTCCTGCCGGCGCATGAACAACAGCCGGCAGAAATACAATCCGATGTCGGAACACGCCCGCGGCAATGCCATCGACGTCGGCAAGTTCGTGCTGAAGAACGGACACGAGATCGACGTGCGCAAGAAGGGGCTGTTCTCGCTGCGCGAGGGGCGGCTGCTGAAGGCGGTGCGCAGCGACAGCTGCCGCTATTTCAACACCGTGCTCGGCCCCGGCAGCAACCCGGAGCACTGGAACCACTTCCACTTCGATCTTCGCTCCCGCAAGAGCGGCAAGGCCTATTGCGACTGATGCATGCCACCTTAAAGCGTGCGGCATGGGTGCAACTGGTGTCGCAGCAATCGGGGCCTGGCTGCGAGAAAACGGTTCATCCGCGCCACAGGGCACGCTATAGATCGGCGAGGCGGATTGCCGTTTCGAGAGTTTGATCCATGAGTTATGATTTCCATGTCGGCCAGAAGGTCGTCTGCATCAACGACACCTTCAAGCATGTCAGCATCGACCAGCTGATCCGCAAGGGCGAGATCTATACGATCCGCTGGGTGGGCGAATATACCCATTATATCGACGGCACCTTCATCGGGGTGAAGCTCGCGGAGATCAACCGCGGCAATGACGACGGGCCGGAAGGTTATGGCGCGGCCGACATGCCCTATCGCGCCACGCGGTTCCGGCCGCTGGTGAAGGACAAGATCTCGTCACTGCGCAAGCTGTTGGCGCCGACGCCCGATGCACCGGTGGAACCGAAGGAAAAAATCAGGAAAAAAGAGAAGGTCTGAACGCCCCACGACACCGATCAGGCCGTCTTTCTGCTCAGGAACAGTGCAGTCTCTTTGCTGACCTCAAGCACGCCGTCGCGTTGGCTGAACGCATCGGCAATGGCTTGACGGAACCTGACGAGTTGGGTTTCGTCGGCGCCATCGCCAGGCGGATAGGAGGTGAGTGCCAGGAATACATCCTCGGGGTCGGTGATCCGCAGGCTTGCCGGATGCTGCGACATGGTCACGTTTCCAAACTGCGACCGCATCGATCGTTCGGCAGCGTCATATCCGAAGGCTTCGGCAGCGGGATCGGAAGGGGCACTGCCGAATACGGTCGTCAGCTCGTAGATCTCCCGCATATTGCCGGCACCGTTGGTTGTGACCGCAAGTAAGCCGCCCGGCCTCAGCACTCTCGACATATCCACGATACCCGCGGCCGGGTCTGGCAGGTGATAGAGCATATGCATCGCGACCACCGCATCGAAGGCGCCATCTTCGAAGGGGAGCGCGGCGGCGTCGGCCTGGCAGCCTCGGACGGAGCCGAACGGCAGTGCGCTGCAACGCGCCACTGCCTCGTCGACCATGCCGGGTGAAAGGTCGGCGAGCGTCAGGTCGAGGTTCGCCGGCAGCAGGCCTGCCGTTGCCGCCCAGAACCATGCCGGCCCGCAGCCGACGTCGAGGACGCGATCGCCCGGTTTCGGGGACAATTGCGCCGCAACCCATGGAAACCAGGCCGTCTCGGCGATGGTGTATTGGCTATGCAGTCGAGCCCGGGCAGCGAGCTTCCGGCTGTCGCCATACTGCCCCGCATTGTCTGCTGTTATGGAGGACATATCATCTCTCTGAGTTTCTTCACAGGATGCGCCCCGCCTCTAGTTCGCCGGCAGAGCCTATAGATGGCCCGATTCCCGGACAAGACGTGACCTTGCGCAGCGGGCCAGCTTGTTCGCATAGCTGCCGCTGAGGTTGCCCGGATATGGCGTGTTTCCGCCTATAGAAACAAATCGCATCCGATTAAATCGGAATTGTGTTGACATCGGTTTTGGTTGAGCATATTAGAGCGTATCCGATTTAATCGGATGCGAATAAAACTTAAACCGAGAGGATATCACCATGACCGAGAAGCTTCTCTTTACCGGCAAAACCCACATCTCCGGCGGCCGCGATGGCTCCGCACGCAGCAGCGACGGCACGATCGACATCAAGCTGCCGCAGCCGCATCCGGCCGCCGAAAACCTGTTCGGCATCGCCTGGTCGGCCTGCTACATCGGCGCCATCGAACTTGCCGCTGCCCAGAGAAAGATCACGCTGCCTGATGGTCCCGAGGTCGACGCGGAGATTACTCTCAACGCCGACAACGGCTCCTTCTTCCTGAGGGCGCGCCTCAATGTCAGCCTGTCCGGCATCGATCGCGACATCGCGCAGGAGCTGATCGAAGCAGCCCATGGCATCTGCCCTTATTCCAAGGCGACACACGGCAATGTCGACCTCGAGACCAAGCTTGTCTGAGCGGGCGAGGGCAGACCTCATCGCCGGAGGATTCGATGCAGAGGACCTGCCGGTCGGCCGGCAGACCTCTTTCTGAGGTAGCAGGCACGGGAAACCTTGCCGATCTGGAGAGCAAGCCATGATCAATAGCCACGTCCAGTCGCACCAGGTCTATGACGAGTTTTCACTTGTGCTCGAGCCTGATGTCTATGAGCCGTTGCCCGATGACTGGCTGATCGGCATCACTGATGTCGTCAACTCGACCACGGCGATCCGGTCGGGGCGCTACGAAGACGTCAACTATGCAGGCGCATCTGTTATCGCCGCCCTCGGCAATGCCTGGGGATCGTTCGATTTCCCCTTCGTGTTTCGCGGAGACGGGGCAGCATTCGCCTTGCCGCCACAGGGCATCATGGCGGCGACATCGGCATTGCGGCAGGTCGCAGGCTTTGCAAGAGCCGATCTCGATCTAACCCTTCTTATCGGGCTGCTGACCGTAGGCGAAATCCGCACCAGTGGGCGCGACGTCAGAATTGCCCGCTATGCCGCCTCCGAGAACGCGACCTATGCGATGTTTACAGGGGGCGGGCTCAAATGGGCGGAGCAGCAGATCAAGAACGGCCGGTATCTGGTCAAGCCGGGCCGCTACGCGACGAAGCCCGACCTGACCGGCCTCAGCTGTGACTGGACCCCGTTCCCAAGCCAGCGGGGCGAGATTCTGTCGCTGCTGGTCGAGCCTCGCGACCATACGAGCCCTGAGGTTTTCGCGGCACTGGCAAAACGCGTGCTTGCCGTTTTCGACGCGACGCCGCGGCAGTCTCAGCCGGTCCCCGGGCGCATTCCCTTAGCCAAGGTTAGCGGGAGACAGATCGATGCGAAAGGCTGGTCGGCGGTCGCTTCCAATTCCGATTTCCGCAAGTTCGACGACGGTCTGCGCCTGACGCTGGACTGCACGCCGGGACAGATTGACAGCGTCGAAGCCATCCTCATTCGGGCGAGGGTACGCGGCGAGATCGATTTCGGGCTGCATCGCCAGTCACATGCGCTGATGACTTGTCTCGTGCCGTCCGGCCGGCCGGGCTCGCACCTGCATTTCCTTGATGGAATGGGTGGCGGCTATGCCAGGGCCGCCGAGAAGATGGAGGAAGGCGCGTTTGCCATCGCGCCGTCGCGCCAGCCCGGGAGACCGGTTGCGGCCGAGGCTTAACCTGACCGGATAAATTGACCCCTGCGTCTGGCCGGGTGCATAGTCTCGGCCAGACGCGAATGACCTGCTGCAAACGAGGTCGGTCAGTCGATCCTCGTTCCCATAGATCGAACAAAGAGGAAAGCGTCATGTCACCGATATCCCTACTATCGCCCACCCGGCGCGAACTGCTTGCAGCCGCCGCCGCAACCGGAGCCATCGGTCTGCTGGCGGGAACGCGCAGCGCGTTGGCGAACAGCGAGGAGATTAAACCCTTCAACGTCAATTTCCCCGAGGAGGCGCTCGACGATCTGCGCCGGCGCGTCGCTGCGGCTCGCTGGCCTGATAAGGAGACCGTCACGGATGACACGCAAGGCGTGCGGCTCGCGACAATCCAGAAACTCGCGAAGCATTGGGAGACGGAATACGACTGGCGCAAGACCGAGGCGCGGCTCAATGGGTTGCCGCAGTTCATCACCGAGATTGATGGGCTGGATATCCATTTCATTCACGTCCGCTCCAAGCATGAGAATGCTTTGCCTGTCATCGTCACGCATGGCTGGCCCGGCTCGATCATCGAGCAGCTGAAAATCATCGAACCGCTCACGGATCCTACGGCGCATGGCGGCAGCCCGGGGGACGCATTTGACGTGGTGATCCCGTCGCTGCCAGGCTACGGCTTTTCGGGCAAGCCGACGGCGCCGGGGTGGAATCCTCCCCGCATCGCAAAGGCCTGGGCAGTGCTGATGCAGCGCCTCGGCTATACGAAATATGTGGCCCAGGGCGGCGACTGGGGGAACGCGGTCACCGAGCTGATGGCTTTGCAGGAGCCGCCGGGATTGCTCGGCATCCACACGAACATGGCGGCCACGGTTCCGGCAGACATCGCCAAGGCTCTCTCGGCCGGTAGCCCTGCACCAGTCAGCCTTTCGCCTGATGAAAAGCGTGCCTACGACCAGCTCGACGATTTCTACAAGAACGGACTGGGCTACGCGATCGAAATGAACAATCGCCCGCAGACGCTCTACGGGATCGTGGATTCACCCGTCGGGCTTGCCGCCTGGATGCTCGACCATGACATCCGCAGTTACCAGATGATTGCTCGCGTCTTCGACGGAAAGCTCGAGGGGTTGAGCAAGGATGATATCCTCGATAACGTCACGCTCTATTGGCTGACGAACACCGCAATCTCCTCGGCGCGCCTCTATTGGGACAATGCGCATTTCCCGAGCGGAGGTTTCTTCGATCCGAGAGGCATCAAGATCCCGGTAGCCGTTAGTGCTTTTCCCGATGAGATCTACCAAGCGCCGCGGAGCTGGGCGGAGAAGGCCTATCCGAAGCTCATCCACTATAACAGGCTCGACAAGGGCGGCCACTTCGCCGCCTGGGAACAGCCGGTGGCCTTCACTACCGAGCTCAGGGCGGCATTTCGGACGCTGCGCCAGTAGAGAAAAAAGCGCGTCGCGCCGAACCGGTTCGCGCGACGCGCTTCAGTCTTTGCGGCTCCGCTGCATGGCGACGTTTGCGAGCATTTTGCCGAGCTGAGGCAGCGCTAGCTCGGCTTCGCTTTCTATCGCGGCAGCGCCAAACCATCTGAGCTCAGTGTGTTCGTCATCGATCAGTCGAGGATCGCCGTGCCACTGATCGACGCGATAGAGATGAAACGTGACGGATGCCCCGGGCCGGCCTTCCAATACGAACTTTCCCGCAAACTGCCAGCGCTGCGGCGTCACGCCTATTTCTTCCATCAATTCCCGGCGCATTGCCGTCTCGGCGTCTTCGCCGTCTTCGATATGGCCGCCCGGCAGGCTCCAGCGATCCGGGTGCACCGTGCGCCTGGAACTGCGTCTGGCCAGGAGAACGGTCCCGTTCTGAATCAAGGCGCCCATCGCGATCTCGGGCATCTCGTCTTCTCCGTTATGTCATGATGCCGGGATCACGATTTTTCCGGTTCGGGCTGCGTCGATCGCAGGAGGTTGTCGCGTAGCCGCGTCACCGATTTTTGCACGACGGGAAAGTCGTCGCCGAGCCCGGTGGCGGCAATCATGGGAGCGACGGGATCGCCGTCAAGAAGAGTGCGCCCTGCCGGCGTCAGGCTGACCCGCACCTGCCGCTCGTCGGCGGGATCGCGACGACGCGTGATGTAGCCGACCGATTCCAGCTTCTTGAGGATGGGCGTCAGCGTATTGGATTCGAGAAACATCTTTTCTCCCAACGCCCCGACCGTCTGATCATCCTCTTCGGAAAGGGCGACGATGACGATATATTGGGTGTAGGTCAGGCCAAGCTGATCCAGGATCGGCTTATAGGCGCGGCCGAAGGCAAGATTGGCCGAATAGACCGCGAAGCAGAGGAAATTGGAAAGCTTGCGACCGCCCTTGCCCGCCTGCGGAGAGGTGGGTGCTGGCATATCCGGCCCCTTCGCTGCTTTAGATGTCGGCATAGGTCCATCCTATCCAAGCTTTTTGACGATGAGATCTATATAAATCGCATCCGATTAAATCGCAATAGTGCCGAAGTCGGTTTTCGATCCCGCCGTTTGTGGTGACTCGCCAAAGATCAGCGGAAACTCCTGGGAGGCTTCCCATACTTCTTGCGAAAAGCGGTCGCGAAATGGGCGGAGTCGGAGAATCCGATTTCAAAGGCGATCGCCGTCATGGGCAGTGTGCTGTTTTCGACCAGAAACCGGCCATAGCGCAATCTCGTTTCAACGATAAAACGCTTCGGAGTCATGCCGATATTGTCCTGGAAGAGACGCGCGAACTGACGTGGTGACAGGCCGACCAGAGAGGCCACCTGTTCCGGTGAGACATCGCGGCCTTTCCGGCTCTCGATAAGAACGACGGCTCGCTGAATACGCGAATCTTCTGTGCGGCGAAATGTTGTGGCGCGGCCGTGATCGAAGGCGCTCATGTGCTTCTGCTCCGTGAGCGAAAGCTGGTGCACGGCCTTGGCCGCCCGATCCGGTCCGCAATGCGTGCGGATGAGCTCCGTCATCAGCGACAGGATCGATACGCCGCCAGGCACGGTAATGCGGCCGTTTTCGATCAGGAAGTCATCGCGCGTGGAGAAGGCAAGACGCGGGAAGGCAATCCGGAAATCCTCCGCGTGAAAGGGATGGACGCACGACTTGCGCCCGGCGAGCAGTCCCTCCTGCGCCAATATGAAGGCGCCCGTACACACACCAATGACCGGGACACCCGCCGATGCCGCCACCCTGAGATAGTCGCGATGCTTGCTAGGTGCGGCGCGCAGATGTGGCAGGAGGCCACCGATAACCACGATGTAGTCGAAGTCGGTCGGGTTAATGTAGGGCGCATCGGCGTGAACCCGGATGCCGCAGCTGGCGACCGCTGCATGGCCCGGAGCCCCCATGATTGACCAGCGACAATGTAATGGACGGGAATTGTCGGCAAAGTCCGCCGCATGCCTGAGAGGCTCGACGATACCCGTCAACGACATCATCGGGAAGGTCGGCCAGAGGAGAATGCCGACCGAGAGATCGGCCTTTCGGTCGCGTGCGACCAGAAGCCGCTCGGCCCAAAGATCGTCGAGCCAGCGCACATAGTCCGGCTCGGTGGCAGATATTTCGGAAGGTTCCTCGGATGTGATCATGGCGTGTGGCGATGATAAGTCATCATGTCCTTTTTTCAAAGAAAATGTCTGATTTATAAAATTCAGCCACAGCCATCAGTGTCAAGTTCCTCTCGTCGAACACGACATCCGGGGACAAAAACCACCGGACCGGGGAACCAACAAATCAAGGATCAGAACAATGGCACTTTCTCTTTCGAGAAGGATGGTGATGTGCGCTCTGCTGGCAGGCAGCTTCATGTCCCTTTCATCTATCGCCTATGCTTTCGAACTTGCCGAGCAGGGCAAGCTGACGGTTGCCTTCACCGGCGACATGCCCGGTTCCGGCTGGCAGGACGGGAAGCTGGTAGGCTATGACGGCGAAATCATGCAGCGCATTGCCGACAAGCTCGGGCTCAAGATTCAGCCGGCCCTCATGGAATGGTCGGGTACGATCGCCTCCGTTCAGTCGGGCCGCGTCGACGTCATGCTCGGCACCATGGGCTGGACCGAAAAGCGTACGAAGATCATGACGCTGTCCGAGCCGATCCACTACTTCAAGAACGGCATCATGCAATCGACGAAGACGAGCTGGGACAAGCTCTCTGATCTGGAAGGCAAGAAGATCGGCACGATCACCGGCTTTTCGTTCGTCCCGGAATTGAAGAGCATCAAGGATCTCCAACTTTCGCTCTACGACACTTCCGATGCGGCCGTGCGCGATCTTATCGCCGGGCGCATCGACGCTGTCATCGGCGATCCACCGGTGATCTCCTACGCCATCAAGCAGAACCCCGATTGGAATACGCACTTCCTCGCCTTCACCGATAACAGTCCGGATTTCCCGTTGCTGACCGGTCTCGGCCAGGTCGTCTATGGCCTCAACCAGAAGAACGACGATCTGCGCCAGAAGATGGACGCCATCATCGCCGACATGTGGAAGACTTGCGAGATGAAGGAAATCGGCGGCCGCTACGGATTGTCGTCGGATGTCTGGTTCAAGCCTGTGGGTCAAAACTTCCGCGCCGGCGTCGATCGCCCCGCAGACTACAAGCTGCCGTCCTGCGCAGCTGGCGGCTGAACGAGCGTGCGGACGGAAGCTGCAATCGGCGGCTTTCGTTCACCCTCTAAAGCGCGTCGCAATCTTTCAGATTCGCTTATCGCGCTTTAGCTCTTTGTTTTTACGCATGTCGTTAGCGCAAAACCGCTGCACACTTTTGCGCGACATGCTTTAATCGCATAAGGAAACGGCGATGAATGCGCTTCTCAGCGTTGCAGGCCTGCGCAAGAGCTATGGTCCTATCGAAGTTCTCAAAGGCATCGATTTCGACGTCGCGCCAGGCGAGAAGATTGCCCTGATCGGCCCATCCGGCTCCGGGAAATCCACCTGTCTGCGCTGCATGAATTTTCTGGAAAAGCCCAGTGCCGGCGAGATCCGCCTCGACGGCGAGCGGATCGGTACGCGCAACGGCCGTATCATGAGCGATCGGCAACTTGCACCGCAGCGCGCCGAGATGGGCATGGTCTTCCAGCTCTTCAATCTCTGGCCGCATCTGTCGGTGACGGAAAACGTGGCGATCGCGGCGCGCAAGGTGCGCGGCCTGGCTGCCGGCGAGGCACGCGAACTGGCTTTGGAAATGCTGGCCAAAGTCCATATGACGCACCGCGCCGACGCCTCACCGCTCGAACTGTCCGGCGGCCAGCAGCAGCGTGTCGCGATTGCGCGGGCGCTTGCCCAGAAGCCAAAGCTCATGCTGTTCGACGAGCCGACATCGGCACTCGATCCCGAACTGGTCCAGGAGGTTCTGAAAGTGATGGAGGAGCTGGCAGCCGAAGGGCGCACGATGCTGATCGTCACGCACGAGATCGCGTTTGCGCGCGACATTGCCGATCGCGTCCTGTTTCTCGACGGCGGCACGATCGTGGAATCCGGCCCGGCACGCCAGGTCATAACCGCTCCTCGGGAAGCGCGCACGCAAGCGTTTCTCAACAAGATCCGGCACTAGGCGTGTCATGATTGGATTTTCCCTATTCCTCTCGGTCGTCCAGGGGCTCGTCGCCGGACTTGGCGTAACCGTTTTCGTCACGATCGCCTCGCTGGCGCTCGCAGCCGCTTTCGGGTTCCTTCTCGCTCTGCTCAGGCAATTTGCCGGGATCAAGTTCATCAATCTCGCGATCGATGCCTGCTGCGAAATCCTCTGCAATGTGCCGGCCTTGACGCATCTGTTTATCCTCTACTTCGGACTTGCCAGCCTCGGCGTGAAATTGACGTCGATCACGGCCGCCATCCTGGGCCTCGGGCTCATCGGGGCGGCGATCACCTGTGCAATCTTTCGCGCCGGTTTTGCTGCGCTGTCGAGGGGGCAGGCGGAGGCGGCGCTTGCTGCAGGGCTGACCCCACTCCAGACCATCTTTGAGATCCTGACGCCGCAGGCCATGCGGATAGCGCTTCCGGGGCTCGGAAACTACGCGGTGCAGCTTCTCAAGGATACATCCGTCGTCTCGGCCATTGCGGCGCCGGAAATCATGTTCTTCGCCCGTTCAATGGTGACGTCGTCCTTCCAGACAACAATGATCTATGCGACGGCGGCGGCACTCTACCTGTTGCTGAGCCTGCCATTGATGCAGGCAACGCAGTTCCTCGAAAGACGTTACGGGAGATTGAAAGGATGAGTGCTTTCCTGGCGCCCTATGGGGATTATGGTGCCGAATGGCTGCCTCTGCTGCTGCGGGCGATGGTGAATACGGCGCTACTTTCCGTTTGTGCCTTTGCCCTGGCATTCGTTTTCGGCCTGCTGCTTTCGCTCTGCCAGAAATCCAGTTTCGTAGCGCTGCGGTATTTTGCGGCTCTTTATGTGACGATCGTGCGGGGCGTGCCGCTATTGGCGGTTCTGTTTCTGCTTTATTTCGGCTTGCCGGGCATCGGGGTCGTCTTCGATGCTTTCGGTGCGGCGATCGCCGGCCTGGCGTTGTGTTTCGCGGCCCAGGTCGCCGAGCTTTTCCGCGCCGGTCTGAAGGCTATACCGGCGGGGCAGAGCGAGGCAGCGCTGGCCGCGGGCTTCACTCCGGTCCAGAGCTTCGTCTGGATCATCCTGCCGCAGGTCGCGCGTGTCATCCTGGCGCCGATGATCATCACCTTCGTCTCGCTGCTCAAGGATTCTTCGCTCGCTTCGCTGATTACCGTCGACGAACTGGTGCTCACGGGGCGGTCAATGGCGACGGAGTATTTCCTTCCCTTGCAAATCTATGTTGCCGTCGGCCTCTGCTATTTCGCGATAGCCTGGCCGTTCTCGGTCCTCTCGCGCCGGCTAGTCGTTCCGGCCGGCCGCTAACTCGTCATCACAAGGCCAAGACCATGACCACTGAAACGACCGTTGCCACGGGCAACGCACGTCGGCATGCAACGCAATCGCATGAACCTCGTTGGCCGGTGATCCTCATGACGCCCGACGTCAACGAGGCGCCCGATGCGCCGACCGAGACGGAGTATGTGGTGCGCGCCAACTATGCGGATGCCATAGCCGAGGCAGGGGGAATTCCTTTGATCTTGCCTTACAACACCCAGAACCTGGCATCGGCGTTGGCACTCGCCGATGGGATCGTTCTCACCGGTGCGCGGCCGGGGACCGAGGTGACAGGCGCGCGCCGGCAGTTCGAAATTCAGCTGGTCGAGCAGGCCTTGAAAACGGGCAAGCCGCTTCTCGGCATATGCCACGGCATGCAACTGATCGGTGAATGCCTTGGGGGCGAATTTCAAACCGAGCTGCCGGCCGCTGCCGTATCCCACATCCCGCAAGATATCCCTGACGTTTTGGCGCATGAGATCATCGTCGAGCAAGGCAGCGTGCTGACCGATTGGGTGGGGAAGGGGCCGGCACGCGTCAACAGCCTGCATCGGCATGCTTTGGCCGGCCAAGGACGCTTCCGTGTCGCCGCGCGGGCGCCGGACGGAACCATCGAAGCATTCGAAGGGGACACGGACGGCTTTTGCCTCGGCATCCAGTGGCACCCGGAATACCGGCTGAGCGAACTCGACAGGAATATCATGAGGGCCTTCGTCGACCGCAGCGCAGAAGCAGCAGTCCGCAAGGCACGCAGTGCTTCATCGGCTGGAAGCAATCGTGTGCGCGAACGGCTGGCACAGCTTGAGCTTGCTCTGCCGGAAGCATCCTCGCCGCCAGGCGCATTTTCCGGTGCTGTGCGGACCGGCAGTATCATCACCGTTTCAGGTCAGGTGCCATTGCAGGGCGGTGTGGTGCTGCGGACGGGACATCTCGGAGCATGCGTCTCCATCGAAGAGGGGCGAGAATGCGCGCGCTGGGCGCTTCTCAATGCGCTTGCACAGCTGGAAGGGGCTGCGGGCGGCTTTGACAACATCCTGGGCTTCGTCCGGCTCGCGGGCTATGTCGCGGCGGATGCTGCTTTCGAGCGCCACGGCGCCGTCATCGATGGGGCTTCCGAATTGCTCCGAGAGCTCTTCCCGGATCGATGGGCGCATGCCCGCATCGCGATCGGCGTAACATCCCTGCCGCGCGGGGTTCCTGTTGAGGTCGAGTTGACGGCCGTCGTCGGCGAGGCTTGAGATGGCGCGTGTTGCGGTGATCGGCGCCGGCGTCATCGGCGTATCCTCGGCCTATCTTCTGGCCCGGGCGGGGCATGATGTGACACTTATCGATGCGGCAAGCGAGCCGGGCATGGGGGCGAGTGCCGGCAACGCCGCGCAGCTGTCCTGGGCCTATGGTGACGCAATGGCTTCACCAGCCCTGCTGAAGCATCTGCCAGCCATTGCGATGGGCCGCGATCCGGCCTTCCGGATCCGCTGGCAACTCGATCGGGACTTTCTCTGCTGGGGCCTGAAATTTATTGCCAATACCCGGTTCAGGAGTTGGTGGAACAATACGCAGGAGATCCTGCGCCTTGCCGAACAATCCCGTCACGAGCTCGCAATCCTGCTTAAGGAAACCGATATCGAATTCGACTATCGTGTCGCCGGAAAACTGCACCTCTACGCCGATCGGCAAAGTTTTGCTGCCGCGGATTCCAGTGTCGCGCGCAAGAATGCCCTCGGCTTCGAACAGCGCCTGCTGACGCGAGTGGAGGCGGAAAACATCGAACCTGCGCTCGCCGCGTATCAGGGAGAGATTGCCGGGGCCGTTTACACTCCCGGTGATGCCCTTGGCGATGCGGCCGGATTTTGCCGCCAGCTCACCGCCTGGATGATCGAGCGCCGGCAGGTGTCGGTTCTGTTCGGCAGGAGGGCCTCGAGCTTCGTCCAAACGGGAGGCGTGCTGACAGGATTGAGGTTCGAAGATCGCGATGAGCTTCGCATCGACGCGGCCATCGTTGCGGCAGGACCGCAGATCCGTTCCCTTATATCCGATTTGCCCGAGGTTCGCGACATACGCCCCATCAGAGGCTATTCGCTCACCGTTCCAAGAACTGGCCTTGCGCCAAGTATCAGCCTGACAGACGTCAAACGAAAGCTTGCCTTTGCGGCAATCGGCGACCGTTTTCGTGTCGCCGGACTGGCAGACATCGAGCGTCCGGGGGCCGGTTTTGATGCCAGACGTTTCGACACGCTCAAGCTGGCCGCCTCCACGGTGCTGCCCGACCTTTTCGAGCGTTCGGATGAATTGATGAGATGGTCGGGCGAGAGGCCTGTGACACCGACCTCCAGGCCCATTATCGCCGGTTCCCAACACATCAAAGGTCTCTACATCAATGCCGGTCACGGCATGCTGGGTTGGACACTCGCATTGGGCTCTGCCCGCCGCGTGGTCGATCTCGTTCAACAAGTCGATGGCTGGCGCCGCCCGGTGCTATAGTTGCGGACGCCATTCCGCCTGTCGCAGTGTGGATTGACCGTTAGCCGAATTTCTCCGTCGTATCGGCCTTGCCGAACACCCAGTAGCCGGAAGCCTTGATCCAGCCGAGCGGGCAACCTCGTTCCAGCAGGTAGGCGCGGATATCGCGTGTCACCGAGGCTTCCGCCGCGACCCAGATAAAGGTCTCCGGCTGGATATCGACCGTGCTCAACAGGTTCAGCAGCGCTGCGGCATCGGTTGCCTGCGAAAGAGGCCGGTGCGCCCAGTGGAGGTGCAGCTCGGCTGATGTCTTGAAGGCCTGCTCTTCCAACGGGCCGGTGACGGCTGCGATTGTGGTGACGACGGTTCCGGCGCCGCTTTCCTCAATCCGGCGGCCGATGGCCGGCAGTGCGGTTTCGTCGCCGATCAGCAGCCATCGTTTTACGGTCTTCGAGACCACGGCGGAGCCTCTTGGTCCGCCGATCTCGAGCCTGTCGCCCGGGCGTGCATTGATCGCCCATTGGGTTACCGGCCCTGCCTCATGCAAGGCGAAGTCGATGGTCAGTTTTCGTTCGGTGTTATCGTAGCGGCGCGGCGTGTAGTCACGGCGTTCTTCGCTGCCATCGGCGGCCGGTACGAAAATCTTGATGTGGTCGTCGGGCGCAAGGCTGATGAAATCGCCAAGATCGCCGCCGGACAATGTAATGCGGCGCATGCCGGGGGTGATGTCGACAATGCTTTCGACCGCCAGGGTGCGCCGTCGCGTGTCGTGGCGGACCCGTTCGATGCCGGGGGCCGGTGAAATCTGATCTTTGAGTTGATTGTTGTCCATGTATCCTCAGGAGCTTTTTGAGCTCGATCCGCAGGACACAGTCGCGCAGATCGAAGCCGCAAAGCCGTTCGATCATACGCGTTGAGTGACGTTAACGCTTACGTGGCCGGTGACCCGGCCATTGACGGCATGATGTAGCCGACGACGGCGGCTTGTGCAACGGCAAGGTGGCCAACAAGGGCGATGATTGCCAAAGTTTAACTTTCCGGTGCCGTTCCGGTTGGGCAATGATCGGCCGATCAGCGGTTATGGAGAAGATAATGGACAGCAGAATCCAGGACGTGCTCGACATCTATCACGCGATGATCGAGACGGAGCATAACAGCCCGCGCGAGCTGCCTCACGGCGGGCGCGATGGAGGACAGGATCAGCGGCTGCGCGCGGTCGGGCCCGCGACCGGGCAGTTCATCAATATCCTCGCCAAGAGCCTCAAGAGCCCGACCATTCTCGAACTCGGCACCTCCTTCGGCTATTCCGGGATATGGCTGGCGGAAGCCGCGCGCGCCTCCGGCGGGCGGCTGATCACCATAGAAATACACGACTACAAATCGGCCTACGCGCGCGACATGGCCGTCAAGGCGGGGCTTGCCGAGCACGTCGAATTCAAGGTGGGGGATGCGGTCCAGATGATCGGCGCGCTTTCCCAGGGTATCGACTTCGTGCTGGTGGATCTATGGAAGGATCTCTACACCCCCTGCCTCGAAGCTTTCTACCCCAAGCTCAATCCAGGCGCGATCATCGTCGCCGACAACATGCTGCGCCCGGGAGGCGATGATCTCAAACGCTACGGCGAGGCTGTCCGTACCAAGCCAGGGATATCAAGCGTGCTGCTGCCGGTCGGCAGCGGGCTTGAGGTCAGTCGGTTCGATTGAGGCTGAGGTGAGATCAGCGGCTATTTTGTTTTTAGTTGCAGAAAAAAAAGTTGACACGTTTGAAGCTAATTTCCGACACTTTCCCGATCAAAGCTCCGCCATCGCGAGCTTTGGAGATGTGATGTCGGGCATTCTTATCGCTACCCTGTTGGCAACGGTTTCAGCAAAGATTCCCGCCGGATTTTCCAGCGGTGACCTCCTTTATTCTGATTGCGGCGGCTCACGGCAGTTTGTCGTCGGATATGTTGCGGGTTGGTTGGACAAGTGGAACCGGGACGAGTATTTGGCCCGCCGTATTTTCACGGACGTCGTTCCTGCGCCGAAAGCAATGGTGAACTCGGCGTATTTTGCCAACTCCGTTGGGGTAAACGTCTGTGTGCCGGTTGGAACGACCGCGGAAGCAATCGGCAATACGTTGTGTACATTCCTGGAAGAGAATCCCGGCATTCGTGAGGCCACCGGCGACGAGCTGATGACGACGTTGATCGCCTATAAGTACCGCTGCCCCGTGCCGTAAGAACATCAAACTCCTCCCGGCTTGTTGGTTTCGATGAAACGGCTGAGCGAGGTGGCGGCGTTCAGCATGTGGGCGCGCATGCGCCGGGATGCCATCTCACCGTCGCCTTCGGCGATCGCCTGCATGATTGTCTCGTGTTCGTCCCGGGATCGGCGGAGCCGTTCGCCCTGGCGCAACTGCGTGCGCCGGAAGGCATTCAGGCGGTTACGCACGGCGATTGCCTGTTCGGCAAGGAAGCTATTGTGGGTGGCGTGATAGATGGCTTCATGGAATTGGCGGTTGAGGCTGTCATAGGCATCGAAATTTCCGGCTTCGACGATCGGCTCTGAGAGGTCGTGCAGTTCGATCAGATGGCTGCGCTCCAGCGGCGTCATGCGGTAGGCGGCGAGCCTGACGCATACTGCCTCGATCTCGGCCACCGTTTCGAACATTTCCATGATGCGTTCCGGCGTCATACGGGCGACGACGCCGCCGCGCCGGGCGCGAAGCTCGACGAGGCCGCCCGCCGCCAGCTGACGCAGCGCTTCACGAACCGGCGTGCGGGAGGCGCCGAAACGATCGGCAAGCTGCTGTTCGTCCAACGCTGCGCCCGCCGCCAGCGTGCCGGTGGCGATCTCGTCCGTCAGGGCGTTGCGAATGCGGTCGGAGAGCAACCCGCGATCATCGCCGTCATCCTCGGTTTCGAAACCATTCGCCATTCCGTTATCTCCGATCTGCTTCAACATCGACGGCTCGAGCGATTGTGTATGCAAATGCGATGCGCCCGCTCAGCGTATACACCTTATGGCATCACGGAGGTGTACGTATTCAATAATTGACTTTATATCGGATGGGAATACATAAATCCCCGGCAAGCAGGCTTCTGGCATACACGAAGCCGCTTCAAATATCGATTTGAATAGGACGGGAGCCGCAACGCGGCGAAGGCCAATGCCTTGCGCCGGGCAAAGCAAACCGTGCCGACATGGCATCACAGACCAACCGATTTTGACTTGGCTTCGGTTCTTCGGTCCCAAGCCAGCATGCTTTCGATCCTTCAATTCCTGGACGCACAAGGAACCAGATCATGATGATGAACAGACGGAGTTTCTCGGCCGCCCTTGTTGCCGGCGCCGCCGCTTCTCTGCTTGCTACCCGCGGCATGGCCGCGACATCCGCTCCCGTTAAAGCGCGCAACGTCGTGCTGGCGCACGGGCTGTTTGCCGACGGCTCGTGCTGGACCGAGGTGATCGCGCGCCTGCAGGCGGCCGGGCTCAATGCCACGGCGGTGCAAAACCCGCTGACGACGCTGCCCGAGGCTGTCGCTTCCGTAAAGCGCGTGCTCGACCGGCAGGATGGCCCGACGGTTCTGGTCGGACATTCGTTTTCCGGCATGATGATCACCGAAGCCGGCGTGCATCCGAATGTTTCGGCGCTCGTTTATGTCGCTGCACGCGCCCCGGATGCCGGCGAGGATTATACCGCGCTCGCCAAAACCTTCCCGACGCCGCCGGCTTCTGCCGGTATCGTCTTCGACGGCGACGAGGGACGCCTCAGCGCGGAAGCATTCCTGCGAGATTTCGCCGGCGATCTGCCGGAAGCCAAGGGCAAGGTGCTCTATGCCGTGCAGCAACCGTTCCAGAAGGTGCTGCTGACCGGCAAGACGACGCAGGCCGCCTGGCGCTCGAAGCCAAGCTGGTATGCCGTTTCCACCGAGGACAGGACGATCAACCCAGATCTCGAACGCTTCATGGCCAAGCGCATGGGGGCCAAGACGATAGAGGTGAAGGCCAGCCATCTGTCGCTGATCTCCCACCCTGACGAGATTGCCCGGCTGATTATCGAGGCGGCGGGGCAGAACACGAACTGATCTCAGCGGCCGGCGAAGCGGCGATGCCGTTCGCCGGCTTGCTTTGGCGATGGCCATGATGCCGCAAGGGGTCGTGTCTCGACCCGTTTCCGTCATTCGGGTTTCAGCAGGTCGACGCTTCTTCGTCTCGCTACAGCCACCGCCGGATGCGGGCCTTGTAGGCGAGATAGACGTCACCGAATTTCCGCTCGAGATAGGCCTCCTCGCGGGCGACCACGCCGTAGCGGATGACGAGGTAGAACGGCGCCAACAGGATGATGAGCCACAGGCTGTCGAAGGCGATGGCGAGGCCGATGAGGCCGAGGAACATTCCGATATAGATCGGGTTGCGCGTGAAGCGATAGGGGCCTTCGTCGACGATCGTCGTCGTCGGCCGGCTGAGCTGGACCTGTGTCCCCGCCTGGCGGAAGGTTGCTGCCGCCCAGATCAGCAGCGCCAGGCCGGCGAGGAACACGATGCCACCGAGCCCACCGGCAGGCATGGCCGCCGGCAGGAACGGCAGCGCATAAAGCCAGTCGAGCGCAAGCCCTGCGACAACCGTCAGCGCCCAGGCGATCGGCGGCCGCACCGCCGCGCCTGAACTGTCGCGCAAATTGCCGTTCGCGTCGTTCATGCTACCCCCTCCGGTCTCCCGGTCCCTGGAATTCCAGCGCATGGGGAGCGTGTTTCGTACCATTTGTCGCGGCCCCTCGACCGGTGGGAGTCTACCTCGTTTCGAGAGAGATTTGAAGGCGGAGAGGCGCGGTCGAAGTTCGGAACAAGAGGCGGCCGCGGGTGTTAACCCGGCGAGCCTGCATCGAGTTTGCGGCTCATTCGTTTGCGAGAAACCACTATGGCCATCCACTTCAACCATACCATCCTGTCGGCTCACGACAGCAAGGCCTCGGCAGATTTCCTGGCCGATATGTTAGGACTGCCGGCGCCGCGGCGCTGGGGGCCGTTCCACATGGTCAGGACCGACAACGACGCCAATCTCGACTATATGGAAACGGAAGGTCAGATCGTCCGCCAACACTACGCCTTCCTGGTCGGTGACGCTGAATTCGAGGCGATATTCAATCGAATTCGCGAGCGGAACCTGAGCTACTGGGCCGACCCCGGTCAGCGGAAGCCTGATGAGACCAATGACCACGACGGTGGGCGCGGCGTCTATTTCGAAGATCCGAACGGCCATCTGCTCGAAATCATCACGCGTCCCTATGGCAGCGGCGGCTGGAATCCGTGAGCTTGGCGCCAAGGGAGGCGACCCTGGTGCCGATCATGGACAATGATACCAGACGGCAGCATCCGTGAGCGGCGAGGGCCGCCGCTCCTCTCATATCGGTCGGCGCAGCGGCCTGAACGCGGCTCGAAGCTCGGCGGAGAAGAGCTCAGGCTGTTCCCAGGCGGCGAAGTGGCCGCCCTTGTCGACCTTGTGGAAATAGATAAGGTTGCGATAGGCGCGACGGGCCCATGTCTCCGGGGCCTGATAGCTCTCCCCAGGAAAGACGGTGATGGCGACCGGAAGCGCGATCTTGGAGGTCTTCTCCCCGGCCGCAAGGACGGGACTGCGCCCGCCGCCATATTCCCAGTAGATCCGGGCCGAGGAAGCGGCGCTGTTGGTCAACCAGTAAAGCGTGATGTCGTCGAGCACCTCGTCGGGAGACTTTTCGGGATCGCTGCTGTCGTAGGTCCAGTGCGTGAAGCCTGGATGACCGAGCGTCCATGCCGCAAGGCCGGCCGGGGAATCCGATATGGCGTAGCCGATCGTCTGCGGCCTCGTGCCCATCATCGTGGCATAGGACCTGTTCCCCATCTTGGCTGCGGCGCTGAGGGCATCGAACGCCGCGCGTTCCTCGGTGGAGAGTCGCTGCGGCGCCGGCCCGCCCGCGGCGAGCACCGCTGCAACTTCGGGCGGCACGACAGCCGGCAGGTTGATATGGATGCCGAGCAGACCTTGTGGCGCGAGCCGTGCCATCGCGCCGGAGACCGGCGAGCCCCAGTCGCCGCCCTGGGCGACGTAGCTGCTGTAAGCGAGGCGCTTCATCAGTTCCGCCCAGGCCCGTGCGATGCGGTCCGGCCCCCAGCCGGTGCCGGTCGGCTTGCCGGAGAAGCCGAAGCCCGGCATCGACGGAATGACCACGTCGAACGCATCTTCGGCGCGTCCGCCATGAGCGGTCGGATCGGTGAGCGGGCCGATGATCTTGAGGTTCTCGAATACTGATCCCGGCCAACCATGGGTGATGATGACGGGCAGGGCATTCGGATGTTTCGAGCGGACGTGAATGAAGTGGATGTCTAGGCCGTCGATCTCGGTGATGAATTGCGGCAGCGCATTCAGCTTCGCTTCCGCCTTTCGCCAGTTGTAGCCGGTGCCCCAATAATCGACGAGCGGCTTGATCTTTTCGAGCTGTATGCCCTGCGTCTGGTCGTCGACCGTCTCGCGTTCGGGCCAGCGTGTTGCCAGCACGCGCCGGCGAAGGTCGAGGAGGTCCGCCTCGGGAGTGTCGACGCGAAACGGGCGGATCGCATCTCCCGTGGCAGCCGATGCCGGATAGGACGGAAACAGGCTGGTCGCGCCCGCGGCGGCGATCCCGATCGCCGCGGTGGTCAGAAACCTGCGCCGGTCGCGGTTCAGGGATTCCGAGCCGGCACTTGTGAGCATTTTGAAGAGCATGGTCATGGCATTGTCCTTTGAAGCAGACGCCTTGGGCAAAACTTCGATGAGTTCGGCCGTCGTCAGAATAGCATGGGCGTAGGTCGGGCCGTTCAGCTTGTGCGCAGCATGCATCATTAGGTGCCAGAAGGCGGCCGTCGCGTCGCTCGCCAGGGTCGTCAAATACGAGTTTGATGGCGAAGCGGGCGGTGGATTCGATACAGGTATTTCCGCCGGATCATCTTGATGCGAGGCCGGCCGTATTGCGCAGGTGATCGGGATGCGTGCCGCCGCCCATACTTCTCGCCACCATCGCGACGATGGTTTCGAAGAGTTCATCCTTTGCCTCGACGGCGGTGATATCGCCTGACGCAGCGGCATAGGAGAGGGCTTCGGCAGCACCGAGCATGGCCCAGAGGCCGGCTGCGGCGATCGTGCCGGTGCCGGCAAACGGCGAAAGCGCGATGCGGCATTTCTCGATGAAGACCGCCTCATATTCACGCTTGATCCTTTCGAGTTCCGGCGAGCCGGCAAGCGCGGCAATAACGCCGGGGATTTCGCGGCCCTGGAGAAGCACGCAGTCGACATAGGAGGTGGCGATGACCGCGGCCCGGTCGGCGAGAGATGGCTGGCTTGCCGCAAGGGCTGCGTCCATCACAGCCGTCTGGCGGGCGTCGAATTCGCGGTAGAGCGCTGCGAGCAGGCCGGGGCGGGTTTCAAAATGATCGTAGACCACGGGTTTCGTCACGCCCGCCTGCTCGGAAAGCCGGCCAAGGGTCAGCGCTTCCGTTCCCTCGTCGCGGGCGATCTGCCAGGCTACGTCGAGCAACTGGCGATGCCGATCCTGCCGCGACAGGCGGCGGCGCGGTTGCGGATCGGTCGGCTGACCTGTTGTTTCGGCGCTTGACATCACTATATACCAAAAGTAACTTACCGAAAGTAGCTTACCAAAGGTATACAGCCCGCGACTTCCGTCCGCAATCATTCAACAGGAGTTTTCGCCATGCACGCGCTCATCGTCGTCGCGCATCCCGATTCCCAGTCGCTCACCCACGGCGTCGCCGCCCACCTTGCCGAAGGTGTCACACTTTCCGATACCGGCCATTCTGTCGAGATCGCCGATCTCGCTGCCGAGGGCTTCGATCCCAGGTTCTCCGCGGCCGATATCGCCCTGCATCTGAGGGAAGGGGTGCTGCCCGCCGACGTTGCCGCCGAGCAGGCAAGGATCGACCGTGCCGATGCGCTGGTGCTTGTCTATCCCGTCTACTGGTGGTCGATGCCGGGGCTGCTCAAGGGATGGATCGACCGGGTGTTCACCAATGGCTGGGCTTATGACGATCGCGCGGATGCCGGGGTGGTGAAGCTGCTTGGCCGTCTGCCGGTGCATCTGGTCGGCCTCGGCGGCGCCGACGCCGGGACCTATACGCGGCACGGTTATTTCGGCGCGATGAAGACGCAGATCGATCACGGGATCTTCGACTATTGCGGCGCCCGCGTCGTGACATCCGAGTTCATGCTCGAAGCCGGACCGGACCATGCGACCGCCCATCTCGATGCTGCGCGCGCCATCGGCCGCAGGCTCTTCGACACATCCGGGCAATGCGAGGCGACTGACGCCGCGTAAAGGTGTCCGGCATTCAAGCAAGGTTTATCGGCTGGCGCGGGCGAGGCCTTGCGCCGCCGGCTTTTTCACGAGACAAGCCTTGAATGAGCATTCCCGAGACTCATCCCTTCGACTTTGACCCGACCTACGGCATGCAGCTCGAGGAGCTTCTTGCGGTCAAGCCGCCCGAGGCGCCTGAAGGTTTCGATGATTTCTGGAGGGCGCGGTATCTCAAGGCGCTCGCGGTCGATCCGCAGCCAGTGCTGCGCCGGAGCAAGATCGCCCATCCCGACTGGCATGTGCTCGATCTCGTTTATATCTCGACCGGTTCATACAGGATCGGCGGCTGGCTCATCCTGCCGCGTCAGGGGGAGGTGCGGCGCGGCCTCGTCGTCGGGCATGGTTATGGCGGGCGGGATCGGCCTGAATTCGATCTGCCGGTCGAGGAGACGGCGGTGCTCTTTCCCTGCTGCCGCGGTTTGTCGCTCAGTGCCCGTCCACCGATTTCTGAGAACCCCTCCTTTCATGTGCTCCATGATATCGACAAGCCTGACAGCTACATCATCGGCGGCTGCGTCGATGATATCTGGCTTGCCGTCTCGACGCTCACGGGTCTCTATCCTTGGCTCTCGGGGCATATCGGCTATAGCGGCATCAGCTTCGGCGGCGGCATCGGGGCGATGGCGATCGCTTACGACCAGCGCATCGATCGCGGCCATCTGGCGCTGCCGAGTTTCGGGGATCAGCGGCTGCGACTGACGCTGCCGAGCGTCGGCAGCGCACAATCGGTGCAGGAATATCATAAGAAACACCCGGATGTGCTTGGGACGCTTCGCCTTTACGATGCGGCAAGTGCTGCTTCCCGGATCAAGGTGCCAATGCTGACGGCGGTTGCGCTGTTCGATCCTTCGGTCGCGCCGCCCGGCCAGTTCGCTGTCGCAAATGCGATACCGAAATTTAACGAAATCTTCATCCTGGATGCCGGTCATTTCGACTACCCTGGAAGTGCTGAGCAAGAGGCGGTCCTCCGCGAAAAGATCGGACAATTTTTCAGGGTGCCATGAACCGCGAATATCTCAGCTGGTATAGTCAGCGGCTGCATCGAGACATGGAGATGCTGGTGTTCGGCCATGCCGGCGCCAAGGTGCTGGTATTTCCGACGCGGGACGGGCGCTTCTTCGAATATGAGCAGCTCGGTCTGGTCGGAAGCCTTGCCGACAAGCTGCAGGCCGGACAACTTCAGCTCTATTGCATCGAGGGACTGGCGGCCGAGACCTTTTACGGCTTTCACCGTCACCCGGCCGAGCGCATCCGCCGGCATGGCGCCCTTGAGGATTATATCCTGCACGAAGTGTTGCCGTTGATGGCGGCGAAGAACCCGCATGACTGCACCATCGTGCACGGCTGCAGCCTCGGCGCCTTCCAGGCGGCGAGCCTGTTCTTTCGTCATCCGCATCTCTTCCGCAAGCTCGTCGCCTTTTCCGGTCGCTACGACCTGACGATGAGGGTGGAATCCTTCGGCGACCTGTTCGACGGCTATTACGACGACAGCGTCTATTTCCACACGCCGACGCATTTTCTTCCAGGGCTCGGCGGCGACTGGCGGCTCGACAGGCTGCGTGAGCGCGACATCGTCCTCACCATCGGCGACGCCGACCCTTTCCTCGACAACAACCGCTATCTGAGCCGCCTGCTCGCGGACAAGAATGTCGGCCATCAGCTGCATATTTGGGACGGACGCGCCCACCGCGCCGGCGCCTGGCGGAAGATGGCACCGCTTTACCTCTGACGTCTTCGGGATGTCATACCCAATGCAGCGCTGCCGTTGCCACCGGCGCGTCCCAGAGGGCGATCTCCTCGTCGGTCAGCAAGGCGAGAGTAACCGACAGTCCCTGCATGTCGAGCGAGGTGACGTAGGTTCCCACGAGCGAGCGCTCGACTAGGATGCCTATCTCCTCGATGAAGCGGCGAGCGCCGTTATAGGCGATGTAGAGTTCGGCCGGTGGCGTGCCGCCGAGGCCGTTGACGAAGAGCAGTGCGCGGGTACCCGGCGCCACGGCGATATCGCCGGCGATGGTCTCGCAGAGATGGCCGATGATGGCGTCGGAGGTGGCGAAGGGCTGCCTGGCATGGCCGGGTTCTCCATGGATGCCGACGCCCACTTCCATTTCGCCGGGTCCGAGCGCAAATGTGGTGCGCTCGGTCTGCGGCACCGTCACGCCGTTCAGCGCCACACCCATCGAGCGGATGCGTGTGTTCAATCCTTCGCCAAGCTGTTTCAACTCGGCCAGCGACATGCCGCGTTCGGCCGCAGCACCCAGGAGTTTTTCGACGATCAGCGTTCCGGCAACACCGCGCCGGCCATTGCCTTCGCCGGACCTTGATGTCTCGATATCGTCGCTGACGACGACCATGTCGATGTTGTGGCGGTCGCCGGCCATCTCGATCGCCATTTCGAAATTCATCAGATCGCCGTCATAGTTCTTGACCACCAGCAGGCAGCCGGCGCCGGTATCGGCCTCTTCAATCGCGGCGATGATCTGGCTCGGCGTCGGCGAGGTGAAGATATGGCCGACGCAGGCGGCATCCAGCATGCCGTGGCCGACGAAGCCGATATGCATCGGCTCATGGCCGGCGCCGCCGCCGGAGATGAGCGCCACCTTGCCAGCGGTGAGATGGCGTCGGCGGATGCATCTGCGCTCAGGCCCGAACACCACCAAGGCCTGATGGGCGCGCACGAAGCCTTCGACGCTTTCGGCGACCATGGTTTCCGCAGTGTTCATGAACTTCTTCATCAAGCCCTTCCCAAGGCTAAGAGAATTACGTTACGTCAACCAGCTCACTCGTCATTCCGCACCCGATATCGCGACGATCTTCTGCACCAGATCGGAGATCGCCTCTTCCAAGAGGCGGTTTTTCCTGTCGTCGCCGAAGTCGGGCACCATCAGCGAAAGGTGCCGCAATTTCTCGGAATGGCCGAGATCAGGCAGCTTGCCGGGATGGGCGGCCTGATAGGCTTCGAGAAAGCGCTCCTGTTCGGCGGCGCTGAAATGGCAGACGCGGACGATGGTCGCGAGATGGCGCGCCGGCAGCGGCGTCGCATAGGTCGGGCTGGTGATCTGGGTGACGAAGCTGCGATGTTTTCCAAGCGCCGTCGCCAGGCGCTGGCGCGTGCCCGATGGCCTGTTGTCGATGATCTGCGCCAGAATGGACTTGTAGGCGATAATGGCGTCTTCGGTGTCTTCGCGCGCCATTCTACTCTCCGGCTGCCTTTGTGCCATCGGCGTTGAGGCCGATGATCGCCGACCTTATCGCGGGACGCCGGGCCGGCGCCACGGAAAAATGCCGGAGGCCGGCGGCGAGCAACCCGGGCAGATGGTGCGGATTGCCGGCCATGTCGCCGCAGATGCTGACCGGCTTGCCGGCGGTCAGCTTCACCGCCTGGGCGAGCAGCCGGAGCACGGCGGGTGCAACCTTGCCGGCATCGGCGTCGATATCGTCGCGGGCGGAGGCGGCAAGATATTGGGTGAGGTCGTTGGTTCCGAACGAGAAGAACGCTGCCGCCCCGAAGGCGTCGAGCATCAATGCGGCTGACGGTACCTCCACCATCATGCCGATCGGCGGCATCCGGTGGGGCAGGGCACGGCGGCCGAGTTTTTCGGCTTCCTCCCGGAAAAGCTCTCGCATCCTGTCGAACTCGTCTGGAAAGGTCACCATCGGCAGCATCACCGACAGCCGGCCGAAGACAGCGGCGCGCAGCAGGGCACGGGCCTGGACGCGGGCGATTTCCGGCCGGGCAAGCAGCAGCCGGATGCCGCGCAGGCCAGAAGTGGAGAGGGCCGGCAGGTCTTCGAGGCCGGCGAGCGGCTTGTCGCCGCCGATATCGAGCATGCGGATCGTTACCGGCCTGTCGCCCGCCTGCTCCAGCACGCGGCGATAGATCGCCAGCTGCCGTTCCTCATTGGCGGCATCGGCGACCGAGGCAACTGAAAATTCCGAGCGCATCAGGCCGACGCCCGCCGTTGCCGGATCGAGCGTCTCGATCTCGGCGGGATCGTTGATGTTGATGGAGAGCAGGATCGGCACGCCGTCCGCGGTGCGCAGCTCACCGCTTTCGTTCTGCGTGTCGGCGGTAGGCGCCTGTGCAGGCGCGAGCGGCGGGATCAGCATGCTGCCCGCCTGCAGGATGACCGCACCGGCGTCGCCATCCACGCTGACAGGATCTCCGTCCGCGGCTGAAAAGCGGCCTGTGCCGACCACCATCGGCACCGATTTCGTTCGGGCGAGCAGGGCGACATGGCCAGCAGTGCTGCCTGCGAACAGCGCGATGCCGCCGCCTTTCGACCAGTCATGGGCGAGAAAGCGGCTCGGCTCCATATCCTTGCCGACGAAGACCGAACCGGGCGGGAAATCGGCGATCGGCGTGCCGGCGAGCGCGCCGAGCACACGGTTCTTGATGTCTAGAATATCGACGGCGCGTGCCCGCATCTGCTCTTCATCCGCCGCTTCGAGTTCGCCGATATAGGCGTCGAGGGTGGCGACCCAGGCAAAGACGACATTCCCGTCGGCTTCGATGCGCGCGCCGGTCGCTTCCGCGATCGTCGGATCGCGCAGCACCTCAATCTGGAAATCAATGATATCCCGGCTTTCGGGATCGGCTCCATCGGCAAGGTGCTCGAGTTCGCCGATCGAGATGTCGATCGCCTTCTCCAGCGCGCCGTATCCACCAACGGCTCGGGACGCAGGGGCAGCGTCCGGCCGCTCGGCAGCGGAAGGAGCCTTTGGCTCCTCCGCGAGAAAGGCCGGGCCGGATGCGATGCCCGGGGATGCGCTCTTGGCTTTCAGTCTAAGCGGTTCGGCCATGTTTCTTTTCCTCATCGAAGTTGCGCTCGATGAGTTCCTTCAGCGCGCGGATCGCCTCTTCGGCGAGGATGCCGTCGGCGCGAATCCTGAGGATCGATCCTTTTCGGATTTTCGCGCCCATGATCTTGATGATGCTCTTGCCGTTCAGCCAGACGTCGCTGCCGTTGACGGCGATCTCGATCGAACAGGGGAAGGACTTGGCAAGCCGCGTGAAGGTAACGGAGGGGCGGGCATGCAGCCCGACGCCGTGCTTGACTTCTACCTCCGTCTGGCAATTCACGTGCAATGGATGGGGCTCCTGTTTTTCACTACGCAATCCTGTTGTCATCAGGGGGACAGTTCCTCGGCTGTGGCGACGACCTTGGCCAGCGACGCGCCCCCCGACGCCTCGGCAGCGGCGATGACGGCGCCTTCGACGAGCGGCGCGTTGCAGATGGAGACGAGGGCCGAGCGGGGAAGCCCCAGAATTTCGATCGCCATTTCGCTGTTGGTTTCGGCGCCGCCGAGATCGACGAAGACGGCGACGCCGGCATCGGACCAAGCGGCCTCGATTGCCCTCAGGATGCCGCCGGCATCGGTGCCGAGCTCGCCATGGACATTGCCGCCCGACCAGGCGAGCGGTACGCTGTCGCCCACCATTTGCCGCACCATATCGGCGATCCCCCTTGCCACCAGCGGCGAGTGGGAGACGATCACGATACCCACATTTGCAGTCTTTCCAATCATTACGGACGGTGCTCCCCGAGATAGCGGCAGATCGCCGTGGTCAGCAGCGCGCAGCTCGACGCGCCGGGATCGACATGACCGATGGAGCGGTCGCCGAGATAGGCGGCGCGCCCGCGCATCGCCTTCATGTCAGCGGTGCGGTTGGCGGAACGCTTGGCCCTGCGGGCGATTGCGCCGAGCGGCGAGCGGCTGGCGAGTGCTGCATGCACGGGATAGAGCACGTCGAGCAGGGTCTTGTCGCCGGCATGCGCGCGCCCGCGTCTTGCCACAGCGTCGATCGCCTGTTTCAGCACGAGGGAAAAATCGGCCTTCTCCTCACTTTTGCGAAGCTCGCGACCGATTTCCATCAGCAGCGTGCCATAGAGCGGCCCGGCCGCACCGCCGACATTCATCACCAGCGTCAGGCCGATCTTTTCCATGGCGTCGGGGAAGGGCAGGCTGGACAGGCTTTCGCCTTCGGCGCTCACTGCCTCGCAGCCGCGCCGCATATTGGTTCCGTGGTCACCATCGCCGATGGCGCGATCGAGCGCGCAGAGATGATCGCTGTTTTCAGCGATCGTCGCGCGGCACACTTCGATTAATCCTGCCAAAAGCACCGGTTCCGCCTGCACTGCCGTCCTCCCTGTCGCCACGCCTCCCGCGGGCTTTCAAACTTTACTCCGGTCAGGCGAGGCTTGCCACCACGCCGAACGCGCCGGCAACCGCGACGGCACCCGGATCGGCAACGCCGGCCAGATCCCTTTCGCCGACATAGGAGGCGCGTCCGGCTCTGGCCTTCATCATCGTCTTCGTCGATTCGGCGCCGGCTGCCGCGGCCCTTGCCGCGGCGGCGACATCGCCGGATGCGAGCGCCTGCAGGGCCGGCGACAGCGCATCGACCATCGTCCGGTCGCCGACTGCGGCTCCACCATAGAACGTCATCCTGTCGAGCCCGGCAAGAAGGGCGGCTGATATATCGGCCTTCTCAGTCATCGCTTTTGCCGCGGCGGTGAAGAAGATCGACAGCAGCACGCCGCTCGATCCGCCCATGCTGGTGCCGAGGATATCGCCGAGCGAGGCAAGCGTTGCGGCCGGCCGGTCGAGCGGCAGTGTATCGAGGCGGGCCAGCACGCTGCGGGCGCCCGTCGCCACCGTCGAGCCGGTATCGCCATCGCCGACGCGGCCGTCCAGGCGGTTGAGTTCGGTTTCCTGGGAGATCAAATGCTCACAGAGCGCCGTGATCAGGCGCCGGTTGCGGCTGTTCTCTCCGGCCATACCATTCGCGCCGTTCAAGCCGGCTGATGTTCTCGGTGCGGCGATGATCTGGATCTCGTGGCGTTCGACGGCCGGCATCCAGGCATGCGGCTCGACCGCTGCCATTAGCGCTGCCTCACGCGCGGCATCCATCCGGATCAGCGACAAAGAGAAGCCGTTCATATTGAGCGCGGTCATCATCGGCGCCGGGCCGATGATCAGCCGGACGCGGTGGCCAAGCGGTGAGGACAGCACGGCATTGGCGATGACGGTCATTTCGAGTGGCGGCACGGCGCCGAGATTGTTGATGAGGAGGGCATGGCTTGCCCCTTCGCGCAGCGTTGGCGACAGGCGCGCCACCATGGTGGAGACGATATCGGCGACCGGCTGCAGGGTGATGCGCTCGACGCCGGGCTCGCCGTGGATGCCGAGGCCGAGTTCGCCTTCGCTTTCGCCGAGACGGTCCTCATGCGCCTGGCCCGGCACGCTGCAGGTGGAAAGCGACATGCCGAGCGAGACGATGTCGCCGGCCGCAGCCGCGGCCTGGCTTGCCACCGTCTTCAGGTCTTCGCCCCTTTCGGCGTGATAGCCTGCGATCTTGTGGACGAACAGCGTGCCGGCGACGCCGCGCGGCTGGTTGATGCCGGGGATGGCGATATCGTCGGCGACGATGACCATCTCGACGTCGAAGCCCTCGGCGCGCGCCTTTTCGGCGGCGAGGCCGAAATTCAGCCGGTCGCCGGTATAGTTCTTGACGATCAGCAGGGCGCCCTTTTCGCCGGTCACGGCGCGGATCGCCGTCAGCACGGCATCGACGCTCGGCGAGGCGAAGATTTCGCCGGATACGGCAGCGGTCAGCATGCCTTTGCCGACGAAGCCGGCATGGGAGGGCTCGTGGCCGGCGCCGCCGCCTGAGATGATCGCCACCTTCGACTTGTCCCAGTCCGCGCGCAGGATCACCTTGATGTCGGGAAAGCTGTCGAGGCGGGCAAGACGACCCTTGCTGCTCGTCAGAAGCAGACCGTCCAAGGCTTCGGTGACGATGTTTTCCCTGCGGTTGAAGAAGTGTTTCATCGATTGAGACCCGTTTGTTTGTTTTTTATGCCGTCATCATGTCTGTTTGCCGATCAGGACAGGCGCTGTCCAGCCGCATCGAAATAAAGCGGATCGCGCAGCGTCAGGTTGATCCGGTCGCCCGGCGCGATCGCCAGATATGGATCTGCAAGTGTGACGAGCTTGTGATTGCCGGCCCTGATGTGCAGATGGTTCTGGTCGCCCAGATGCTCGATCCAGTCGATCTCGGCATTGGCATCCTTGCCGACAATGATGTCGAGATGTTCGGTGCGCGCGCCGACGGTTTTCGTGCCGGCCGGCGGCTGGCCGCCGGGAAGCAGGTCGGCCGGCAACAGGTTGATGTGCGGTTGCCCGAGGCGGGCGGCGACATGCAGGTTAGCGGGATTGCCGTAGATCTCGCGCGGTGTTCCGACCTGCATCAGCCGTCCCTCGGCAACGATGCCGATGCGGTCGGCCATGGTCATGGCTTCCACCTGGTCGTGAGTGACATAGAGCAGCGTCGAGCCGAGTTCCTTCTGGATACGCTTCAGTTCCAGGCGCAGTTCGGCGCGCAGCTTGGCGTCGAGCGAGGAGAGCGGTTCATCCATCAGATAGATCGCCGGCTTGCGCACCAGCGCCCGGCCGATCGCGACACGCTGCATCTCGCCGCCGGAAAGGCGTGTCGAGCGGTTCTCCAGCTTATGGTCGATCCGGACCATGCGCGCGACTTCGCGCACGCGCCGGTCGATCTCCGCCGCACTCAGCTTGCGGACCGGCGCCTTCAGCGGGAAGGCGAGGTTCTCGTAAACTGTCATATGCGGATAGAGCGAATATTGCTGGAAGACGAAGGCGACGTCGCGTTCGGCCGGCGCTTCGGCGGCGACATTGCGGCCGCCGATCTCGATGCCGCCGCTATCGGGCTTTTCGAGGCCGGCGATCAGCCGCAGCGTCGTGGTCTTGCCGGCGCCGGTGGGACCGAGCAGCACGACGAACTCGCCGTCGCGGATCGAAAGATCGAGGTCGGCCAAAGCCTGGGTGTCGCCGAAGCGCTTGGCGAGGTTCCTGAGGACGACATCAGCCATGCCGGGTCTCCTGATAAAGCTGGGATGGCACCGCGCGGCCGGACGTGCAGTCGAAGAGCGCGAGTTTCGCCGGGTTGAATTCGAGGCCGACCCTTTCGCCAATCTGAAAGCTGCGATTGGCGGGAACGCGGGCCTTGATCAGGCCACCCGGGGTTTCCACAGCCACGACCTGGTTGGTGCCGAGATATTCACTGCCGTAGACGGCGCCGCGCAGCCGCGAGGCGTCGCTGAAGCGGATATGCTCCGGCCGGATGCCGAGCGCCAGCTCGCTTTCGGCCATGTCCTGGTGGATCTCGGGAACGGCGACATCGACACCGTCGAGCAGGATGGAACGGTCGCCGCTTTTCAGGCCGGAGGTGAAGCGCATGAAGTTCATCGGCGGCGAGCCGATGAAATCGGCGACATACATAGTCGCAGGCTTGGCGTAGATTTCCTGCGGCGTACCGAATTGCTCGATGACACCATGGTTCATCACGGCAATCTTGTCGGCCATCGCCATCGCCTCGTGCTGGTCATGGGTGACGTAGACGGTGGTGGCGTGGATGCGATTGTGCAGTTCGCGCAGCTCATGGACCATGATCTCGCGGAACTCGGCGTCCAGCGTGCCGAGCGGCTCGTCCATCAGGAAGCATTTCGGGCGCCGGACGATGGCGCGGCCGAGCGCCACGCGCTGCCGGTCGCCGCCGGCAAGGCCGGAGACCGAGCGGTTTAGAATATGGTCGATCTGCAGCAGGCGGGCGGTCTCTTCGACGCGCTGGCGGATTTCGGCCTTGGGCATGCCCTGCGACAGCAAGGGGAAACCGATGTTCTTGCGCACGTTCATATGCGGGTAGAGCGCGAAGAGTTGGAAGACGAAGGCGATGTCGCGGGCGCTGGCGCGGTTGAAGGTGACATCCTCGCCGTCGAGATAGATCTTGCCGCTCGACGGCAGCTCGAGGCCGGCGATCATGCGAAGCGTTGTGGTCTTGCCGCAGCCTGATGGACCGAGCAGCGCCAGGAACTCGCCGTCATGGACGGTGAAGCTCGAATCCTCGACGGCGACGAAGCTGCCGAACTCCTTGCGGAGATTTTCGATCCGGATATCCGCCATGGTTCACTCCGGGAATTTTGAGACGATGATGAACATGACGGTGCCTATGAGCAGGGTCACCAGCGAATAGGTGTAGAGCACCAGCAGGAAGGGCTGGAACAGCATCAGGAAGCCGAGGCCGATCAGCACTGTGGCGATGGTCTCCATCGGGCCGCGACGCAGGAAGAACGGCCGCTTCGGAGGGGCAGGGGTTGATGTTTCGATCAGACGGCTCATTTGCGGACGGCTCCGAAGGTGATGCCGCGCAGCAGCTGCTTGCGCAAGAGAATGGTGAAGACCAGGATCGGGATCAGGAAGATCGTCGTTCCTGCAGCGACCGCCGGCCAGTCCTGGCCGCCTTCGCCGATGATCGTCGGAATGAAGGGTGGCGCGGTCTGGGCCTCGCCCGAGGTCAGAAGCGCGGCGAAGGCATATTCATTCCAGGCGAAGATCAGGCAGAAAATCGCGGTGGCGGCAATGCCGGTCGTTGCCTGCGGCAGCACGACCTTGCGGAAGGCCTGAAGGCGGGTATAGCCGTCGATCATCGCCGCTTCCTCGTATTCGCGCGGGATCTCGTCGATGAAGCCCTTGAGCAGCCAGACGGCGAGCGAGACGTTGACGGCGGTGTAGAGCAGGATCATGCCCAAGGCCGTGTCCGACAGGCCGAGTTCGCGATACATCAGGTAGATCGGGATGGCGACGGCGATCGGCGGCATCATGCGCGTCGACAGGATGAAGAACAGCAGGTCGTCGGCGAGCGGGATCTTGAAGCGGGAGAATCCGTAGGCGGCGAGTGTGCCGAGGAAGACTGCAAGGAAGGTCGAGCCGAAGGCGATCACCAGCGAATTGACGAAGCGCGGCACGAAGTTCGACGGGCCGGCGATCACCATGTTGCGCTTGCGCGTCACCTCATCACAGGTGCCGACCGGGGCCGGCAGCGAGGCGATATAATCAGGCGTCTGCCGCGTGCGTGTCGTGAACAGGTTGCAATAACCTTCGAGCGACGGGCTGAAGACGATCTTCGGGGGATAGCTGATCGAATCCGGCGGCGACTTGATGCTGGTCAGGAAGATCCAGACGAGCGGGATGAGGGTGATCAGCGCATAGAGGACGACGATGGTGCCGGCGATGCGCTTGCTGGACAGGCTCGGTTCGACGACCGAATGGGCTGAGTTGGCGGCGCTCATCGTTGCTTCACCTTGTTCAATGCCTTGACGTAGATGTTGGCGAGGCCGAACACCGCGACGAAGAGGATGATGGCGAAGGCCGAGGCCCGGCCGGTCGCCCAGCTTTCGAAGGCGGCGCGTTTCAGCGTGATCGAGGCGACCTCGGTGACCGAGCCCGGCCCGCCGCCGGTGAGCAGCGTCACCATGTCGAACATCTTGAAATTCTCGATGCCGCGGAAGAGCACGGCGAGCATGATGAAGGGCAGGGCCATCGGCACGGTGATCGACCAGAACTGCCGCCAGGGCGAGGCACGGTCGACCTCGGCGGCCTCATAGATATAGTCGGGGATCGAGCGCAGGCCGGCCAGGCAGATCAGCATCACATAGGGCGTCCACATCCAGGTATCGACGATGATGATCGCCCAGGGCGCCAGTGTGACATTGCCGAGCATCTGGATATCCGATGTCGGAATGCCTGACACCAGCGACACGGCATAGGCGAAAAGGCCGATCTGCGGCTCGTAGAGAAAGCGCCAGAAATTGCCGACCACGGCAGGCGACAGCATCATCGGGATCAGGATGATCGTCGTCCAGAAGGCATGGCCGCGAAACTTGCGGTCGATCAGATAGGCGAGCGTAAAGCCGATCACCGTCTGCAGCACGATCGTCCAGAAGACGAAATGCGCGGTGGTCTGCATCGCCTGCCAGATATCGGGATCGTTGAGGACGCGCTGGTAATTTCCGAAGCCGACGCCCAGGACCGGCGCATTCGGCCGGTTGGCGCGGTAATTTGTGAAGGAGAGATAGACCGCCCAAAGCAGTGGGAAGATATTGATCGCCAAGAGCAGGGTGATGGCAGGCGCAATAAACAGCCAGGCGATCGCCCTGTCGGAGAGGCCGCGGACGCGCCGGGCGACCGAGGAGGGCGTCGCCCTTGCGGTCGCATCGGCCGCCTTCTCGACGATGGAGGAATGGGAAATAGTCAAGTTTTCACCTGGTATTTTCGGGGTACGGGGTTTTTTGGGTATGAGAGATCTGGCGGCCCGGCTCGTCTGCCGATCCGGGCCGCCATCCTGTCGAGGATGGCGCGCATCAGGGATGCCACGCGTCAGATCTTGCCATCGTCCTTGAAGACGTCACCCCAGTCCTTCACCAGGCCGTCGAGCGCTTCCTTGGCGGTGCCGTTGCCGGCGACCACGTAGTTATGGACGCGCTTTTGCATGGCCTGCAGCAGCGAAGCGTAGCTCGGCTCTGCCCAGAAGTCCTTGACGATCGCCATCGAGTCCAGGAAGGCCTGGGCATAGGGCTGGCTCTTGGCAAAGCCCGGCGCGTTGACGACGGAATTCAGGCATGAAAAACCGCCAAGTTCCCACCACTTGGCCTGCACGTCGGGCTGTGCGAACCATTTGATGTATTGCAGGGCGGCGTCGCGCTTGTCGGAATAGGAGACCACCGATATGCCCTGGCCGCCGAGCTGGGCGAAGTGCGCCTTTTCAGCCGGATTGGGGAAGAAGCCAATCCTGTCGCCGCCGACCTTCTCGTCCTTGTAGAGGCCGGGCCAGGTGAAGGCGAAGTTCATCTGCATGGCGACCTGGCCGGATTTGAAGGCGTCGGCGGATTCGACCATGTAGACGTTGGAGCTGCCGGGCGGGGTGCAGCAATCATAGAGCGACTTGTAGAATTCGAGGCCCTTGACCGCGTCGTCCGAGTTGACGAAGCCTTCCATCTCATAGGGCTTCTGCGGGTTTTCATACTGGAAGCCCCAGTCGTAAAGCACGTTGGTCACGCCCATGGTGATGCCTTCGGAGCCGCGCTCGGTATAGATCGAGGCGCCGTAGACGGTCTTGCCGTCGATCTGACGCTTCTGGAAGAACTCGGCGATCTGCTTCAGCTCGTCGTAGGTCTTCGGGGCTGCGAGATCGTGGCCGTACTTCTCCTTGAATTCCTTCTGCAGTTCCGGCTTCTCGAACCAGTCCTTGCGGTAGGTCCAGCCGACGACGTCACCCATGGCGGGCAGCGCCCAGTAGTTCGGGGTGTTCTTCGGCCATTCCGAGTAACCGACGACCGTCGCCGGCACGAAGTCATCCATCTTGATGCCTTCCTTGTCGAAGAAGTCGTTGAGCTTAACGTAGTGGCCGTTCTCGGCCGAGCCGCCGATCCACTGGCTGTCGCCGATGATGAGATCGCAGAGCTTGCCATGCGAATTCAGCTCGTTGAGGAAGCGGTCGGCGTAACTCGTCCAGGGAACGAATTCGAACTTCATCTGCGTGCCGGTCTTGGCGGTGAAATCCTTCGACAGCTCGACCAGCGCATTGGCGGGGTCCCATGCAGCCCAGCACAGCGTCAGTTCATCGGCTTTGGCGAGATTGGGCAATGCCGACGACATGACGAATGCCGTGGCCAGCCCGAAAAGGGCTTTCGATGTTTTCTGCATAAGTTCCTCCCAGAACCAAGGGCCGGCTCCCCGCCGGCGTCGCATGTTCACCCACTTCAGAGAATGCTCACATGAACTCCTCAATCATCATGTTTAGCAATATGTTTAGTGATATCTATTTTTACAAACATTGCAAGCGCCAATCGTTGTTGCAATGCGACAGGTGTTGCGTCCCATGGGCAGATAGTTTGGGGAGCCGATCTTTTTCGGCAGATCGCGAAAAATTCTTTGGCGAGCGTACCGCTGCAGCGACATCTGGCCTCGCTGCGACATCGATCGCACGGTATGGACTGCACGCCGCTCCTGTTTTTCCCCGGAGCGGTTCAAGCTTGGCCTCGCTTCGGTGGGGCCTTTTTCTTGAATCCTTTCTGGGTGGAGGCCGCTTGGTATCGGGAATATTCCTGCGCAGTGCGAGATTTAGCCTTTCCGGCCGGCTGCAACGGGCGTATTCAGCCAGTGCGCGGCTTTCCATGTCCGCGTGTCCCCCGCGCGGCAGATCTCCGATCGGCTTCCTTCCCGTTTCCCTGCCGCGTCATCCGGAATTTTCATTGGCAGATCGATGACCACGGCAGAGACGAGCGAGAATGGGCACGAGGCCGCAGGCGGCCGCCAGGCGAAGATCGTGGCGCTGGTCGTTGCCGTTTCCTTCTTCATGCAGATCCTCGACGGCACGATCGTCACCACCTCGCTGCCGCAGATGGCGGCGAGCTTTGGCGTGCAGCCGGTGTCGATGAGCATCGGCATCACTGTCTACATGCTGACGATGGCCGCCTTCATTCCGCTGTCCGGCTGGCTCGGCGATCGGTTCGGCGCGCGCCGCATCTTCCTGATGTCGATCGCCGTCTTCACCGGCGCCTCGCTGTTCTGCGGGCTGTCCGGCAGCCTCGCGGAATTTGTGCTGTGGCGCGCCGTCCAGGGGGCGGGCAGCGCGCTGATGACGCCGGTCGGGCGCATCATCGTGCTGAAAAACGCCCGCAAGTCGGAACTCGTCCAAGCGATCGCGCTGATCACCTGGCCGGCACTGACGGCGCCGGTAATCGGCCCGGTGCTCGGCGGTTTCATCACCACCTATGCCAGCTGGCACTGGAACTTCCTCATCAATATCCCGATCGGCATCCTCGGCATCGCGCTGGTGCTGCGTTTCGTGCCGGAGCAGCGCGAGACCAATCCCGGCCGGCTGGATCTCGTGGGCTTTGTGCTGAGCGCCGCCGGGCTGACCTTCCTGCTCGCCGCCCTCGAACTCTCGGTCAAATGGGACGGCGGGCTTTTGCCCATCCTATCAATGCTGGCGGCGGGCATCGTGCTGTCAGTCATGGCGACGCGGCATTTCCTCGCCGTCGACAATCCGTTGCTCGATCTTTCGGCCTTCCGCATCCAGACCTTCTCGATGTCGACGCTGTCGGCGGGCACGGCCTGCCGGATGGCGATCAATGCGACGCCGTTCTTGCTGCCTCTGCTCTTCCAGCTCGGCTTCGGCCTGAGCTCGATTGCCGCCGGCACCTATCTGCTCGTCTATTTCCTCGGCAATTTCAGCATGAAGGCGGTGACGACGCCGCTGCTGCGCTTCTTCGGTTTTCGCACCGTGCTTGGGGTCAACGGGCTGATCGCGGCGCTTTCAATCGTCGGCTGCGGTTTCCTCTCGCCGGAGACGCCGCCGTTTTTCATTCATGCGCTGCTTTTCCTCGCCGGCCTGTCGCGGTCGATGGAATTCACCGCTTTGAACACACTCGCCTTCGCCGATATCGGCCCGGCGCAGCGAAGCTCGGCCTCAACGCTGTCGAGCATGCTGCAGCAGGTATCGATGCTGCTCGGCGTGGCAGTGGCGGCGGCCGTGCTCAACATTGCCTCGGCTTTCAGGGGCGCCGACAATCCGGTCCTTGGCGATTTCCGCTGGGCTTTCATCGTGATCGGCGTGATCGGCGTCGTCTCGTCGCTGCGTTTTCTGCAATTGCCGGCAGGGGCAGGGGCCGAAGTATCCGGCCATCGGAAATTCCAGAAAAATTAGCTTATCCGCGGAACCAATCGGGCCGCTCGGCGTTCATGCATCTCATTTCAGGTTTTTCGTTTTCCCATCTCCCTTCAACGGCTTCCATAGGGTTCCTCCCCAAGCCAGGATCATGTTCTGAAAATGCCGGCTCCCCGACATCCCCCTTCCGCGCCGCCTGCGACAAGAGCGAGGGATAACCGCTGTTTACCCCAGGCGGCCGATGCAATACGACATTGCCATGCGGACGACTCGGACGCTTGCGGGCGGTCGTCGCTGCGAGAGAACGCCGGGAGACCGAATGAGCAATTCTAGCGGCGATGCGGATGACCTGATCCACATCCTCTATATCGACGACGACGAGGGGCTTGCCCTGCTGATGCAGAAGAACCTGCTCCGGCGCGGCTTTTCGGTCGAGTGGGCCGAGAGCGGCGCTGCCGGCCTTGCGAGACTCGGCGAAGGCGGGATCGACGCCGTCGTGCTCGATCATCTCCTGGCGGGCGAAACCGGCCTCGATATCCTGCCCTGCATCACGGCGATGCCGGATCACCCACCGGTCATCTATGCGACGGGTTCGGACGATACCAGCATTGCGGTCGCCGCGCTGAAGGCCGGCGCCGATGATTACATGCTGAAGGGGATCTCAGCCGATTATTTCGACTTGCTCGCCGCCGCCCTCGAACAGGCGCTGGAGCGGGCGCGGTTTCGCCGCGAGACGGCGCAGGCGCAGGAGGTGATCCGCCAGCAGCGCGACCTTGCCGAAATGCTGCTTGCCGAAGTCAATCACCGCATCGCCAACAGCCTCGGCCTCGTCGGCGCGCTGATCCGCATGCAATCCTCGATGACCGCGGATCAGGTGGCGATCGACGCGCTGCACGAAACGCAGATGCGCATCAACGCCATCGCCAGCGTGCACCGCCGGCTCTATACCAACCGGCAGGTCGGCTCGGTGCAGGTCGACGAATATCTGAACAGCCTGCTGACCGAACTCGAAACCTCGATGCGCGACGACAAGCGGCCGCACCGCATCGTGCTTACCGCGCAGCCGGTCAATCTGGCAACCGACAAGGTGATCACGCTCGGGCTGATCGTCAGCGAGCTCGTCACCAATGCCTTCAAATATGCTTATCCGGACAGCGTGCCGGGCGAGATCCGCGTCATCGTCGACCAGACGGACGGGGCATTGCGCGTCATCGTCGAGGATGACGGCGCCGGTTTCGATCCGTCGAGCCCGGCCAGGGGAACCGGCCTTGGTACACGCATCCTGACGGCCATGGCCGCCAGCCTGAAATCGGATTTCGCCTATGACCCCGGCCACGACGGAACCAGGGCGACGCTGGTGTTTTCGTTGCATGAGGGGAAGTAGAAAGTGCAGCCTAGGGTGTGCCGTGTGGCCCCCTCATCCGCCCTACGGGCACCTTCTCCCCAAGAGGAGAAGGGGGAAGGAGACGTCGCCGCGAATCTCTTCTCCCCAGCGGGGAGAAGGTGGCGGCAGCCGGATGAGGGGGCCTTGCGGCACGCCGTTTACCCTATATCTACAATAGCTTACAGACGCCGCATCATCAAGCCTAACGCCAGGGAAGGGGAAACATGACGACGATCCGCTCACCGAAAGAAGTCTATGACTTTTGGTTCGTCAGATGCGGTCGGGATCTGTGGTTCCGCGCGACGCCTGACCTCGACGTGGAAATCCGCGAAGGCTTCCGCGATACCCATCTGGCCTTAGCCGCGGATGTTGGCGCCGAATGGAGGGCGGATGCGGAGAGCCGGCTGGCGGCTGTCATCGTGCTCGACCAGTTCCCCCGCAACATCTATCGCGGCACCGCGCTTGCCGTTGCGACTGACGGGCTGGCGCTGAGAGAAGCCAAGCTCGCGCTGGCCGCCGGCGCCGACCGGGCGGTCGAAGCCGCATGCCGCACCTTTTTCTACATGCCCTTCGAACATGCCGAGAATCTTGGGGAGCAGGAGCGATCGGTGGCGCTGTTCACCGCGCTTGGCGACGAGGAATACCTCGATTATGCAATCCGCCACCGCGACGTGATCGCCGCCTATGGCCGCTTTCCGCACCGCAATGCCATGCTTGGACGCGAGTCGACGGCTGAGGAATGCGACTATCTCTCCCGGCCCGATGCCGGTTTCTGACGGTTTCCAGAGAGTTTCCGCCTTTCTGTCGCCTTTCTTTACTAGGACAAGCTGGCATTCTATTCCGACGACAACCTTTCCCGGAGGCGCTTTTGCGGCTGAGACCGATCCTGCTTCGCACCATTCTTCTGCTGACGCTGGCGGTCGCCGGCGCGCATTTCAAGGGTGCTGCGGCCTTCGCACAGGAGCCGCAGGCATCGGCGGCGGCGCAGGCGCCGCTCGCCGATAGCCCGCTCGACCAGGCGACGAAGGAGATCGACAAGGCGAAGGTCCAGCTGACGGCGCTTCAGGACGGCGTCAAGCAGAATGCCGACAATGACGATGCCCTCGTCGGGCTTGCGACCAAGGCCGATGAACTCAGCCGCGCCGTCATCACCATATCGGTCAATCTCAGGCCGCGTTTCGACCAGATCAAGAACCGGCTTGCCGAGCTCGGTGATCCGCCGAAGGACGGGCAGCCGCCGGAAGCCGAGATCGTCACCCAGGAGCGCAACGCGCTCGCCGCCGAACGCGCGCAGATCAATGCGCTGACGGGTGACGCCGAAAACCTGTCGATCACGGTGACGAAGCTCGTCAACGAGATCACCGAGATGCGGCGGCGGCTGTTTGCCGATACGCTGCTCAGGCGCACCGAGATTTCAGTCTCGGTGCTCGACGATGCCGGCAGCGCCTTCGTGCATGAGGCCCGCGAATTCTCGCAGGCCCTGTCGAGCTGGGCCGCTTTCGTCTGGAAATTCAAGCGTTTCCCGATGTTTGCCGCGATCTTCCTGTCGCTCGCCTCGGCACTGATCCTGCTCTCCGGCAGTTATCGGCTGTTCGGCTCCTACCTGCGCCGCGACGAGGCTGTCGAGAACCCGTCCTATATCGGCCGGCTGTCTATCGCCTTCTGGTCGACGTTGATCCGCACGCTGGCGCTCTCGGTGCTGCTCGTCACCTCGTTCTTTTTCCTTAACGGGTTCAATGTGCTGAGGCCCGATATCGCACCTGTCATCGGTGCGCTGTTCGGGGCGATCGGCCTCGTCTATTTCGTCGGCCGCTTCGTCAATGCCATCTTCGCGCCGCACGAACCGCGCTGGCGCCTCGTTCGGCTTTCCAATCTCGGCGCGCGCTCGATCGGCTACTGCTTGCTGGCGATGGCGATCGTCAACGCGCTCGACTATCTGTTCGGCACGATCGGCGAGGCGATGGGCTCGCCGCTGGTGCTGACCGTGGTCAGAAGCCTGATCGCCGCGCTTATCATCGGCCTGATCCTGATCTCGGTCTCGTTCGGCAAACCGATGCTGGCGAAGAACGGCGATCCCGACGCGCCGGGCCGGCATTGGCCGCGCGGCATGGCGATCATCCTGCGGGTCGTCGGCGCCGGCCTCATCCTCACCGCGCTGACCGGGTATGTCGGGCTCGCGCGCTTCGTCGCCACGCAGCTCATCATTACCGGCGCCGTCGTCGTCACCATGTATGTCGGCCTGCTTTCCGGCAAGGCGATATCAAGGCAGGAAAGCTTCGGCGATACTTTCTTCGCGCGCTTCCTGACACGCCGCTTCAAGCTCGGGCCGGTGGCGATCGACCAGGCCGGCCTGGTCGTCGGCCTTGCCATCTATGCGGTGGCGCTTCTCGTCGGCATCCCGCTGATCCTGCTGCTCTGGGGCTTCCATGTGCAAGACCTGCAGATTCTTGCCTACAGGCTGTTCACCGAGGTCAGGCTCGGCGGTATCAGCATCTCGCTGCTCGGCATCTGCACCGGCATCCTCTTGTTTGCCGGCGTCTACCTGCTGACGCGCTGGCTGCAGCGCTGGCTCGACGGCAATGTGATGGCCAGAAGCCATGTCGATCTCGGCGTGCGCAATTCGGTGAAGACGGGTATCGGCTATCTCGGCGTCGGCATCGCGGCGATCATCGGTGTTTCGGCGGCCGGCATCGACCTGTCGAGCTTCGCGCTCGTTGCCTCCGCACTTTCGGTCGGCATCGGTTTCGGCCTGCAGAACATCGTCTCCAACTTCGTCTCCGGCCTGATCCTGCTCGTCGAACGGCCGTTCAAGGTCGGCGACCATGTCGTTTCCGGCACGGCCGAAGGCATCGTCAAACGCATTTCGGTGCGCGCCACGGAGATCGAGACCTTCCGCAAGCAGTCGATTATCGTGCCGAATTCGGAGTTGATCAACGGCCTCGTCGGCAACTGGACGCACCGTAACAAGATCGGCCGCTCGGAAATTCCGGTTTCCGTCGCCTACAACGCCGATCCGCAGCAGGTGATGGACATCCTGCTGGAACTGACGGCCAAGATACCGCTGGTCATGCGCAATCCGGAGCCGCATGTCGAATTCCTGCGCTTCGGGCCCTATTCGCTGGATTTCGAGCTGCGTTTCTTCCTCGCCGACATGGGTGACGGCATGGCGGTGCGCAACAATCTCAGGATCGAGATCCTTAAGCGCTTCAAGGCCGAGGGCATCGAGATCCCACTGCCACAGACCGATCTTACCATACATCGAGAGGCTCGTCCCGCGCTTGCCGATGCGGCTAGGGATCAACCCAACGAGCAGGAAAACTCGGCGGACACGCCCATGGAGGAGGAAGAGCAGCCGGTTCGGCAGTTGCGAAGCAAGACGGCAGACGGTAATCGGAAAGGCTGAACGGGTCATTCAGCCATCATTCACAGCTATATGTGCATGATCTCCACTATCGGGATCGCTGCCGGGGGCAGCACCGATCGTTCGAGGGGAGGGCGCGCCAGCGCCGCCGCACATGATGGCAAGATTTGCCGCCGTTCTGCTTATCCCGCTGCTTGTCGCACCCGCGGCTGAAGCGGCATCCATCACCAACACCGATCCAGCCGCCGTCGTGCTCGTCATCACCGAGAGCGGCCAGCGCGTCGAGGTCGTCGTCGATGCCGGCGCTTCGGAAAACCTCTGTGCCTCCGGCTGCTTCATGACGACGCCCGACGGCGACCGCATCGGGCTCGACGGCGGCGAGACGATCGACATCGTCAAGGGCTCGGCCGTCGTCAAGTAGCGCCTGTCCTGATGAATGCGCTCAAGCTTCTCCGGGATTGGGAACAGTTTCCAGCCGGGCAACCGGGCGCGTCAGCCGCATGATGGCGAAGAATGCGGCAACGGCGACGGTGCTGAGCAATGCAGCAATCGACAGCGACCATGATACGCCGAGATTGCCCATCAGGAAGGCAAGCGCGAACGGCGCCATCGAGGAGACGACGAGACGGACCGACATGATTTGTCCTTGCCGCCGGCCGTAGCCGTCGCTTCCGAAGAGCGCGAGCGGCAAGGTTCCGTAGACGATGCTGTTAAGGCCAGAGCCGAGACCGAAGACGACGGCGAAGAGTAGCGCACCGGGCACCGAGGGTGCGGTGGCAATGAGGATGACAAGGGCTGTCGGCAGCAGGATGGCGCAGATGATCGCCAGCATCACTTGCGACAAGCTCTCGCCAAAGACCATGTTGATGAGGCGGCTCAGCACCTGTGACGGGCCGAAGAGCGTTCCGACCACCACCGCCATGGCGCCGAGGCCGAGTGCCGACATTACGGGCACCATGTGAACCAGAAGCGCCGAGTTCACGAAGCTTTCCAGAGCAAAGCCAGTCACCATCAGGATAAAGGCGGGCCTGCGCACCGACGGCGGAAGGCTCGGCTCGACGCGTTTTGCAGCCTCGTCTCCGGTCCGTCTCCTGGTTTGGTTGACGCCATGCGAGAGCCAGGCATGAATGGGGAGGCAGACCACGAGATTGAGCGCCGCGAAGATCAGATAGACGTTCTGCCATGAGAGATGCGCATGCAGCGCCGTGGTGATCGGCCAGAAGATGGTCGAGGCGAAGCCGGCGATCAGGGTCAGATAAGTAATGCTGCGCTGGGCGACCTGCGGCCTGATCTGCACCAGCAGGGCGAAGGCTGCGCCATATTGCACCAGGTTCGAGGCGATCTCGATGCCGATCAATGCCGCGACGAAAGCGATCTTTCCCGGCGCAAAGGCGCAGGCGACGAGGGCGGCGGCGGCAATCGCCGAGCCCGATGTCATGATCCTGCCGGCGCCGAAGCGATCGATCCACGTGCCCATGAGAGGTGCGGCCAGACCGCCGATCAGAAGTGCCACAGAGAGCGCGCCGAAGATCCATTCCGATGACCAGCCCAGATCACGGGCCATGTCGGGGGCGAGAATGCTGAAGCTGTAATAGAGCGATCCATAACCGATGATCTGCGTCAGCCCGAGTGCGGCGATGGCCGCTACCGGCGGTCGTTCGGTGCCGACGATTGTCATAGGGATCGGAGGCTCACGCGCTGCTCGAGCTTTTCGACTTCTTCCTTCCGCTCGCTGTAACGGTTGGTGAGATAGTTCGAGGCATCCCGGGTCAACAGTGTGAATTTCACCAGTTCCTCGCAGACGTCGACGACGCGGTCATAGTAGGACGAGGGTTTCATACGGCCGTCCGCGTCGAATTCTTGGAAAGCTTTGGCAACCGAGGACTGATTGGGAATTGCGATCATCCGCATCCATCGTCCAAGGATGCGGAGCTGATTTACCGCATTGAAGGACTGGGAGCCGCCGGAGACCTGCATCACCGCCAGCGTCTTGCCTTGCGTCGGCCGGACCGAACCGACCGACAATGGAATCCAGTCGATCTGCGCTTTCATGATGCCGGTCATCGCGCCATGACGTTCGGGGCTGACCCACACCTGGCCTTCAGACCACGCTGACAATTCGCGCAGCTCCTGAACTTTTGGGTGGCTCGCCGGCGCCGCATCAGGCAGCGGCAGACCCTCCGGGTTGAAGATGTGCACTTCGCAGCCGAAATATTCGAGCAGCCGCGCGGCCTCCTGCGCGAGGAAGCGGCTGTAGGACACTGCTCGCAACGAGCCATAAAGGATCAGGATGCGCGGCTTGTGCGTCGAGAATGCCGGCCTGAGCGCATCCATATCCGGTTGACGCAGATGCATCGACGATACGGCAGGCAGATCAGACAATGCGCTTGCCTCCGGCATCGAGCACCTGCTCGCCGTCTTCCTTGGTGAAGGCGCCCCGATGCGTTTCCGGCAGGATTTCGAGGACAAGTTCCGACGGCCGCGACAGGCGCGTGCCGAGCGGCGTGACGACGAAGGGCCGGTTGATCAGGATCGGCTGCGCGAGCATCGCGTCGAGAAGCTGATCGTCGCTCAGATCGGGATTGTCGAGGCCAAGTTCGGCGTAGGGCGTGTCCTTTTGGCGAATGGCATCGCGCACGGTGAGGCCGGCATCGGCAATCATCCCGGCCAGCTCCTGACGTGACGGCGGGTTTTCCAGATAGTCGATGATATCAGGTTCGATGCCGGCATTGCGGATCATCGCCAGCGTGTTGCGGGAGGTGCCGCATGCCGGGTTGTGGTAGATGGTGACGTTCATTGTTTTGCCTCTGACGATAGCGTTGATAAGGGCCTGGCTGCAGCAGCCAGGTGAACAGGAAAAGCGCTGCGACCGCGCCTGTGATTTCAGCGATCCAGAAGCCTGGAAGATCGACTGGGCGAATGCCGGAGAAGGTGTCGGTCAGCGAGCGGGCCAAAGCGACGGCAGGATTGGCGAAGGAGGTCGAGGCGGTGAACCAGTAGGCGGCGGTGATATAGAGCCCAACCAGCCACGGCACCGCCTTCTGCTCAAACTTGATGCCGGCGAGGATGATCGCGACCAGGCCGAAAGTGGCAACGCCTTCCGAAAACCATTGCGCGCCGCCGGTGCGCATCTTGCTCGACATTTCCAGAAGCGGCAAGGCAAACATCAGATGAGCGACGACGGTCCCGACGATGCCGCCGAAGATTTGCGCGGCGATATAGCCGGCGAGATCGCGTTTTGCCAGCGCGCGCGACATCGCAAAGATCAGCGAGACCGCCGGGTTGAAGTGGGCGCCGGAGATCGGCCCGAGCACGGTGATCAGCACCACCAGGATGGCGCCGGTCGCCAGCGTGTTGCCGAGCAGGGCAAGTCCCGTATCCTCGGTCAATGATGTCGCCATGATGCCGGATCCGACGACGGTCGCGACCAGCATGGCGGTGCCGAGGGCCTCAGCGACCAGACGGCGCGGCAGATCGAAGGGCGCCATCAGTCGGCCGTTGCCGGTTTTGCGGTGGTGCCTTCCATGGCGCCGATCTGACGCAGGTGCGATTCCAGCGCCAGCTTGTCGATCGACGTTAGCGGCAGGCTGAGGAAGGCCATGATGCGGTTCTTGAGGAAGCGGGCGGCCTGCGCGAAGGCGCGGCCTTTCTCGACCTCACTGCCCTCGACCGCAGCCGGGTCCTCGACGCCCCAATGGGCAGTCATCGGATGGCCAATCCAGACCGGGCAGGCTTCGCCATGGGCGGTGTCGCAGACGGTGAAGATGAAATCCATCTCCGGCGCACCAGGCTCGGCGAACTCGTCCCAGCTCTTCGAGCGGAAGCCGGTTGCGGGATAACCGAGCGCCTGCAGTTCCTTCAGTGCCAGAGGATTGACCTCGCCCTTCGGCTGGCTGCCGGCCGAATAGGCCTTGAACCGGCCCTTGCCTTCGGTCTCCAGGATGGATTCCGCCAGGATCGAGCGGGATGAATTGGCAGTGCAGAGAAAAAGCACGTTATAAACGCGGTCTGTGGTCATTGCAGTTCCTCCTTGGTTGCAGGTGCACAGCATGCGGCGACGGCAGCAGCCGGCGCGCAGATCTTAGGGTTTCCACCGCAGCAATCCTCCATCAGGAAACGGATCAGGCCGCCGAGCGCCTCGTAATTGGCGGTGTAGATGATCGAGCGGGATTCGCGCTGCTGCGTGATCAGGCCCGAGCGTTCGAGCTCCTTCAGGTGGAAGGAGATATTGGATGGCGAAACCTCCGCCTTGTCCGCGATCGAGCCCGCCGCCATGCCATCGGGGCCTGAGACTACGAGCATGCGGATGATATGCAGGCGCGTTTCCTGCGAAAGCGCGCTGAATGCGGCGAGGGCTTGACGTTGGTCCATATTTCAATGATCCTTGAACTATTGAAATGAGGATTAGCCGATATGAACGCGATCGACAACGGAAAAATTCAAGAGGACGACATCAGTCTCGGCCTGCTGCTCAAAACGCTCGCCGGTGAAAAGGATGCGCCGCTGGTTTTCTATTACGACGGCTGGCCGGTGAAGCCGGGCTATCATATCACCGAGGTCAAGGCGGGCCAATTCTCCGGCCTCGATTGCGGCGCCAATCCCGAGGCCTGGATGGAGATCTTCATCCAGCTCTGGGATATCGATGAGGGTGACCGCACGCATATGCCGGCAGGCAAGTTTCAGGCGATCATCCGCAAGGTTACCGACTACGTGCAATTGGACGGCTCGGCGAAGCTCACCTTCGAAGTCAGCGACGGCGTGCGCCCAGTGCAGCTCTATTGCGCGGCGATGCCGGTTCTCCGTGCCGGCGCCATTCACGTTACGCTTTCGCCGCGACCGGCAAGCTGCAAGCCGCGCGACCGCTGGCTGGCAGAGGAAAACAGCAAGGCGGCGGCCTGCTGTGGGCCGCAACCGGCAACCAGCGGCTGCTGCGTATAAGGACACATAAGATCGGGCGCTGGCGAGAATGCCTGGTTGGTCAGTGATCCCGGCGTTAATCCCGCATGGTGTGGTCAATCAGCCCGGCATCGGTGAGACGGCATTTCCTACGTCGACTGGGAATGCCGTCAGGCATTGGTTGAGGGCTGGGCATCCCACCATCTGAGCACCCGCATCGCCCGGAGCGTCACCCACCGTGAGGGCTTGCCTTGCCCGTCATCGACCTCGAACCACACCCGACCTGCAGGGCTCTCGTCGAGCAGCCAACTGCCGTCCTGCAAGCGCCGGGAACGAAGGTGGTCGATTGCCTCGCCGAGGCGCGGATCGGGGTTGGCGCCGGTCAGGATCGCGCTGGCGCGGAAATAATCGAGCGCGCGCAAAATGTCGTAGCGCCAGCGGTTCGGATGCAGGAGGCGCAGGAAGCGCTCGTCGGCCGGCTCGCCGGTGCCAAGGCGGCGGAAGAGGTTGCGGGCCAGCAGGAATTCCTCGCCGGTCCTGCGCGCCTCTCGAGACCGATGCGTGCCGCCGGTCGATCTCTCGTACTCCAACAATCCTTCCAGCACGTTGATGGTGCTGGCGAAGGAGGAGCGGACAGAGCCGCGAGCCCGCTCGCAGTTCCAGCCGCCGTCGTCGAGGCGCTCGCCGATGAGCCTTTCTACGATGGGCGAGATGTCGACGCCGAAATAGGCGCCGTCGGCAACGGTGCGGCCGTTGATGCACTCCTCGACTTCGCCTTCCCAATAGGGCTGGCCGCCTTCTTCCCAACGGGCGTTGGCGCCGACCAGTTTGACGGTGCGCCTGGCGCAGCCGCAGGCGGGATCGAGACCGAACTCGCGCAATTGCGACAGCGAGAAGGTCGTGGCCGTCCACGGCTGGCCACGCTCCTTCCACTCGTGCGGGTCGAAACCGGCGGGCAGGAAGGCGCCGCCTGCCCATTGCCCGTCCCCATCCTGGCAGGAGAGCAGCCTGGCGCCCCAGCCCTCGGTCTCGACTTTGGCCCGCTCGGCCATCCATTCCCGCTCGGGGACGTCGAGCAAGTCGCGCATCACCTGCCATCGGATCGATGGGTCAGAGTCGAGAAGCCATTCGATCACCGGGTCGGATTGGATCATGGGCGAACCTGTCAGAGGGTCGGGGGTCGATGGCTCGTTTATAATCGCTTCGGGCAGGCGGAGCCAGCCGGATGGGCTTGTCGGCCGCGCCACCAACGGCGCCTTCGGCTTCCGCATCAACCGCTCGCTGGCGCCTGCCATGGCGGCCGGACTACGCCAAGGGCGGCACGTAGCTGACGACGGTGTCGGCGAAAGCCCGCTCGATGCCGAGAATGCGGCGCTTCGCGCCAGGTTTCTTAATCATATCTGCAAAGAAATCGGAGGCGGCCGCATCGGGCCGACTCTTCGTATATATCGGAATGCGCTGATTAATAATTATTCAAATCAATTGATGTATCAGCTTGATCCGGGGATCAGATTTTACATCAAAGGTTTGCTATGGCGTTTCTAGGTATTTCGGGGATGCAATATTCCGGAGCGATGTTTGCCGGCGCGCGTATTCTTGTCGCGGAAGATTCCAACGTATTCACCTCGATGATCAGCAAACGCCTCAAAGAGCTGTTCGATATCGATGTCGAGATCTGCCGCAGCTTCGAAGATCTGCAGGTTTCCTACGACAAGTCTTCCGATCCGATCACGCTGGCGATCTCGAACATCAACCTGCCGGGCGCCGAAAACGGCGAAGCGCTCGAATATCTGGTCGATCTCTCCATCCCGACCATCGTCTTCACCGGCACCTTCCATGAAAACATGCGCGACAAGCTGATGGCCAAGGATATCGTCGACTATATCCTCAAGGACAATATCTTTGCCGTCGACCTGCTGGCGGAATCGATCTGCCGCTTCCTCACCAATCATCGCCACCACGTGCTGATCGTCGACGATAGTGCGACTGCGCGCGCTCTGCTGTCGAGCCGGCTGAAGCGCTACAATTTCCGTGTCAGCGTCGCCGAGAGCGGCGGCAAGGCGCTGGAGATCCTGAAGGCCAACCGCGATATCGGCCTTGTCATCACCGACTATAATATGCCTGACATCGACGGCTTCGAACTGACGCGGCGCATCCGCGCCAATATCGGCTCGCACGAGCTGCGCATCATCGGCGTTTCCTCCTCGTCGAACCGGCTGCTTTCGGCACGATTCCTGAAGGCCGGCGGCAATGATTTCATGCTGCGTCCCTTCATCGACGAGGAGTTCTACTGCCGCGTCAACCAGAACCTCGATACGCTGCTGCAAATTCAATCGATGCGCAAGGAGCGGGCGGTTGCCTGACGCCCCTTCCAATATCGGTATCGCCAGGCGGGCGGAAATGACGGCCGGGGACAGTCGTCGTATTTTTGCAATTACAAGTAATAGCGCCATTATTTGTCCCCTTCACGCGCGCAGGTCTCTCGGTTATCGTCCCCGCCGGGGAGAGGGCCGAGTCGCGCCCGTCAGACGCGGGAGGGAGTAGCGGCTGTGGCTTTTCAACCAGATTTTCAGCGGGATGGCATTGGGTTACGCTCGGGCGGGCTCAAAATACTTCTGGTTGAAGATTCCCGGATGTTTTCCGCGGTGCTCTGTCACCGGTTCCAGACGGAGCTCGGCCTTGCCGTCAAATCCTGCCCGTCGCTGAAGGCTCTTCGCAAGGAACTTGCCGACGACGCTCACGGCTACACCATGGCCGTCGTCGATCTCAACCTGCCGGATTCGCCCTATGGCGAAGCGCTCGACTGCACGATCGAGCACGATATCCCGGCGATCGTCTTCACCGCGACATTCGATCTCAACACGCGCAACAAGATCATGGAGCGCAATGTCATCGATTACGTGCTGAAGGACAATGAATTCGCGCTCGACAACCTGGTCGCTACCGTCCGGCGGGCGATTTCCAACCGCAAGACGCGGGTGCTCGTCGTCGACGATGTCGTCTCGGCGCGCCAGGTGCTCGTCGACCTCCTGAAGGCACAACAATATCTCGTCGTCGAGGCAAATTCGGGGCTCGAGGCCCTGGCAGCGCTCGAGGCCTACAGCGATATCGAGCTCGTCGTCACCGATCACCACATGCCCGATATGAGCGGCTACGAGCTGACGCGGCGCATCCGCCATCGTTTCGGGTCGGACCGCCTGCGTGTCATCGGCGTTTCCTCCTCCAACGACCGCATGCTTTCGGCGAGTTTCCTCAAGGCCGGCGCCAGCGATTTCGTCTACCGGCCCTTCGTCGCCGAGGAGCTGCAATGCCGCATCGCCAACAATGCCGAAACGCTGGCGCAGATGCGGCAGCTAAGGGCGGCGGCGGCCTGCGACTACCTGACCGGCCTCTATAACCGCCGCTATTTCTACGACAACGGCCCGAAGCTGGTGAACGAGTGCCTGCGGCTGAAGGTGCCGAGTTCCGTCGCCATTCTCGATATCGATCATTTCAAGCGGCTGAACGACACTTATGGCCACGAGATTGGCGACAAGGTGCTGAAGGCTGTGGCAAACAGGCTGTTTACGATCTTCGAGGGCAGCGACAATCTTCTCTCGCGCCTCGGCGGCGAGGAATTCGCCATCCTCTTCCCGCAGATGGATTCCGCTGCCGCGACCAAGCTCTGCGACGAGATCCGCTCGGACATTTCGCGGCTGAAGGTCACGGCCGACGACGAGGAGCTCGGCGTCACGATTTCGATCGGCATCGCCGAGATCGGCGGTTACGAGACCTTCGAGAATTACCTGAACGCCGCCGACCAGTTCCTCTACATGGCCAAGCATCGGGGCCGCAACCAGGTCTACTCCGACGCCAGGATGACGGAAGAGGCGGCGCAGTAGCGCCTCTGGGGCCGGGCCAAGCCGCCGCCCTCTATCTCAGGCGGCGACGATCTTTTCGCGTCAGGCGAGATCAGCTTTTAATGTCTCAAGCGGCGCGGCCCGTCTTATTGTCTCAAGCGGCGACGGCCTGGCGAGCGGTCGCCATCGTCATCTTGCGCTCGGCGCGCTCCTGCTGCGGCGAGCGATGGTAGAGTTCGCGATAACACTTGGAGAAATGCGAGGCCGAGACGAAGCCGCAGGCGACGGCGACCTCGACGACTGGCATCGAGGACTGCACCAGAAGGTGGCGCGCACGGTCGAGGCGGATTTCCAGATAGTAGCGAGCTGGCGAGCGGCCCATCTCCTGGCGGAACAGCCGTTCGATCTGGCGGCGCGAGAGGCCGGCGCCGTCGGCGATCTCGATCAGCGACAGCGGCTCGGCAAGATTGCCTTCCATCAGCTCGATGATCGACAGTACCTTGGCATTCTGCACGCCGAGACGGGCGCGCAAAGGCAGACGCTGGCGGTCGTGCGGGTTGCGCACGCGGTCGGTCAGGTGCTGCTCGCAGATACGGTTGACAAGGCTTTCGCCGAAATCCTCGCCGACGAGGTTCAGCATCATGTCGAGCGAGGCGGTGCCGCCGGCGCAGGTATAGAGATTGCCGTCGATCTCGTAGAGATCGGCATAGACCTCCGCCTGCGGGAAGGCTTCCGAAAAGCCCGGCAGGTTTTCCCAGTGGATGGCGCAGCGCTTGCCGTTCAGGAGGCCGGCCTGGGCAAGCACATGCGCGCCCGTACAGAGGCTGCCGACGGCGACACCGCGATTGTAGCATTCACGCAGCCAGGCATTGACCGACTTGTTGTTGAACTGCTCGACATCGATGCCGGAACAGACGAGCACCATGCCCGGCCGGTTTTCGCCGCCGAGATGACGGCGCTCCTCGGCAAGCGAGGAATTTGCCTCGACGCCGATGCCGCAGGAAGAATAGACCTTTTCTCCATCGACAGAGGTCAGCCGCCAGGTATAGGCCTGATAGCCGAGCATGCGATTGGCGATGCGTAAGGTGTCCACGGCCGCCGAAAAGGGCAGCATGGTGAATTGCGGTACCATAAAGAAGACTACCGAACGCTTCTTGATCTGCATCCTGTTCATAGCGAAATCCATGCTCGAGGGGCGATGACACATTCGTTGCGCGGAATGCGTCGCGCCGATGTCCTAGAAGCGACACTGGCATGGAAAAATGCGGCCGGGAAGAGCAAATATGCGACATCGCCCGCGATTTGGCCGGTCAAATCGCCGGAATGGCCGCGGGCAGGGAGAAGACAGGCTGATAGGCGACTGAAATTCAATGTTGAAAATGACTTAGGAATGGACGGTCAGGCCACGAAAAAGGCGGCGTTGCACGAGGCAGGCGCCGCCCTTATCTTGGGAAGAATGTCGCATTCATTACATGGTCCGGTGTTTGTTGTCGTCCGTGCTCGGCCAGCCGATGTCCTTGCGAATGTCGAAGGGCATGGCTTCGATTTCGCGGGCCGTCTGCCAGCGCGTCCAGGCGAGCACAAGCTTACGGGCATAATGTGCCAGGTCGAAGCGGCTTTCACTGGAGGTGAGGGACTTACCACCACCGCGATAGGTGAGCGTGGTCATTTTCCGGTTCCTTTCTTGGGTCAGGGGCATGGTCGTCAATGGGAGGTTCGTCCATGTCCATGATCGTAATATGGGCCTCGCGAACCCATCATTCAAACGAATAGAGCTTATGGATAACATCAGAGATATTGAATGATCGCCATGCGCCCGGCGGTTGGTGGCGACATCATTCCAGTCTGTAGCCGACCTTAATCCCCCCGGCTTTCCGCGCGCGGGTGGCAAATTCGCAGCTGAGAATGATGCCGAAAAACCGAGTGGCTTTCGGCTCTATTTCTTCAATTCGGATGCGGGCTCAGAGTTTTGGGCCGGTCCGGCCTAAAATTGTCGGATCTAGTGTGCAGCGACCGGGGTGATGATCCCGAGGTTACCAAGCCCGACGACGATCAGCTGGACTGCGACTGCCGTCAGCAGAATGCCGAAGACGACCTCCGAGACGATCATGGTGACTGGCTTCATACGCTTGGCGAGCTTGTCGATGTTGGTGAACACCAGATAGTCCAATGCGCCGACGATCAGGATCAGGCCGATGACGAGTATCGCGCTGGCGATCGAGACGACTTCGCCGGAGGCGATGATGATGATCGTAATGCCGACAGGATTGAGCAGGTAAGGGACCGCAAGCGGAAATATGGCCAGCTTGTCTGGATCGACCGGCGCCGCAAAGTCGTCATGCGGTTTCTCCGTTGGTCCTGATGCCATCTTGATGGCGATCAGCGCGAGGATGATGCCGCCGGCGACAGCGACGGCACCGCCCGTGATGTGGAGAAGCCGCATCAGCAGCGCGCCGGTGGCAAAAAGGATCAAAGCCGTGACGACGGCGATCAGGACCATCTGGCGGCCGATGCGCACCTTGGTTTCGGTATCGAAGGCGTGGGTTTTTTCCAGAAACGGCACCAGGGCGATCTTCGGCCCCATGCCGATCAGAAGCAGCAGGAGAAGTTTTCCGACGAGTGCGGCATCGATGACTGTGAAATCCATGGAATGTGCCCTCTAAATTTGTGACGCGAAATCGAGACCATCCCCAGCCGGGGGAGGATCGTGACGAAGAGAACCAAACGAACTCGCCAGTCTTTCTGCGAGACGCTCAGCGCGGGCACACATCCCAGAAGCCCGTCGTCTTGGCGGGCGAGGTGTAATACCAGCATTGACCGGATTGCGGCGGCGTGCCTGCCAAGGACACGGCGGCAGCTCCGGCGACGAAGCCGATGGCGGCACCCGCGGCGATGGCGGTCCCCGGACGCCAGTAGCGGCGAGGGGCGACGACCACGACGCCGCGCCGGACGGGCGGGCGAACGACGGGAGCGGTTCGGCGTCCGACCGCGGCGCATCCGCGTGGTCCGCAGGCTGCAGCGCCGCAGCCTCTCGGACCGCATGCCGCCACGCCACGACGGGCGGCTTCGGCCGTGACGGGAGCGAGGACGGGCGCGCAGACCGTCATCATGACGGCAAGTGTCGCAAGCATGCGCGTAGGGATGACCAGGATCTTCATTTCATTTCCTCCCATTGCTCTCGTCTGTGTTTCATTTCCTCGAAGATGCCGCCCTCAGGCCGGGCTCGCGGCGGCGGCTGCGTTTTGTGCTGCGAGCGTTTGCTGGGCAGCGGCTGCAACAGCGTCGTCTTTTCCGCCTGAGACCTGGACTGTGGGCACAGCGAGCTTGATGCCGTTTTCGTTGAACGCCTCGTGGATCATCCGCAGAGCCCGACGCTTCAGCGTGAATTGCTGGCCCGGAAGCGTCATGACCTTCATCCGCAGGAGCAGGCCGGAGTCGCCCAGGCTGTCGATCCCCTGCATCTTCAGCGGCTCGATCGTCGTCGGCTTGAACTCCGGATCCTCGAACAGCTCCAGGCCGATCTTCTTGATGATCTTGCGGGCCTTCTCGATGTCGGAATCGTAGGTGATGGTGATCGTCATCTTCTCGATCACCCAGTCTCGGCTCATGTTCTGCACGGCACCGAGCTCGCTGAAGGGGACGATGTAGACCGCGCCGCGGTGGTGCCTGAGCTTGATCGATCGTAGGCTGAAGGATTCGACGGTGCCCTTGTAGCTGCCGCTTTGGATATATTCGCCCACCCGAAAGGCGTCGTCGAGCAGGTAGAACATCCCGCTGATCACGTCCTTGACCACCGTCTGTGCGCCGAAACCGATCGCAACGCCGACCACGCCGGCACCGGCGATCAACGGGCCGATCTCCACGCCGAGCGACGACAGTGCCATCATGATCGCGACGGCGACGAAGAGGATCATCAGGAAATTGCGAAGGATCGGCAGCAGTGTTCTGAGACGGGTGCGCCGCCGTTCCCGTTCGCTGCCGACTTCGAGGACGGCTTCGGTGTCGCCGAGCTTGCGATCGATCAGCACTTTCACAACGCTCCAGGCGAGGTCGACGACGAGCAGAATGATGCCGGCGCTGAGGAGGCCGCGCACGAGGCGCAGAAGCGGCGAATCCTGCATCGTCATCTGCGTCAGCCTGATATCCAGGGCGTTCGCCAGCAGAATGATGGCGCCGACGATCAGTGCCGCCCTGATGCCGCGCTCGACGATCACCGAGACGACGGTGCCTCTCTTATGGCCGTCCTCTTCGTCCTCGGAAGAGCGCAGGATATTGTCGACCGACGCCTTGGTAAGGGCGATAGCGCCGGGCAGTGCCGCACAGACCACCGCGATCCAGAACAGCCTCATCGCTCCCACCACCCACAGCAGCCAGACGGCAACGAAGTAGACCGTCCAGAGCCAGTTCCGCGCCCGCAGGCCGATGCGGCTGGCCTGGCCGGGAGACAATCCGGGCGGACGTCTCCAGACGGCTTCGATACCGATGACGAGGAGCACGAGGCCGAGGGAATAGGCTACGAGTTGCCGGGCCGGGACAGAGAAACCGAGTGTGCCGAGCAGGCGGATGGTCACCCAGCCAAAAGCATACCAGCCGACGAGATATCCCAGGCGTTTCGCCCAGTGGCCGGCGGCATCCCTCGTAATCGGCACGACACGAAACCGGCCTTCCTCCTCTGCTCGCGGCGCCAGAAGCACGTCGAAAAGCGCGCTCGCCAGACGAAAGATCACGATCGCAAAGAGGTAACCGACGACGATTTCCCGAACGATCGGCGGCCATTGGAACAAGAGGAAGAAGCCGATGCTGCCTAGCCCGAACGACAGGACGAAACATGCCGCCCATAGAAGCCTCGCGGCCAGTGCGATCATCCTCTGGCGAATCGTGGCGAAGGGCGCGCGCGCCATCCATGAGCGCCAGCCGGCGCTGATCCACCAGAACAGCCATTGCGCGGCCAGACCGACGACGAGGAAGGCAGCGACCAGGAAGATCGGCCGCGTCCCGCCGTTCGCCTGGACGTCCTGGTCGAGTATGGCCGCACCACGCATCATCTCCGAAGGAAAGGAGGTGATGGCCCCGAGAAGGCTGGAGGCGTGGACACGAAACCGCATCGCGAATTCCGAGAATGAAGGATCGCCGTTCGGCGTTTCAGCCGGCGGCTCGGTCACGGCCTTGGCTGCTTCCGATTGCTGCTGCAGGAAGCGCTGGACATCCGGATCCGAGAACATGCCGATAAAGCGCTGGACACTTTCAGGCTGCGGGCTCGCAGGCGTCGCGCTCTGCGCCATGGCAATGGAGGCACAAAGGAGAATGGATACCAGGGTGGCCCCGATGAGAAGCGGCCTGACCATGCGGATCTTGGAAAGTAAAGGCATCGTCTATCCTGATCTCGATGAAGCTGTTGCGTCTGCCGGTTGCTGAGGCGCTATTGCCTGCATGTCTCCTTCGATCGGCCCGCGGCGGTGCACTCGGACGCCTTCGGTCGCGTACCCACAGGACCCGTGAGGCCGCTGACCTGGCCGGCGTAATTATCTCTGGTATCCGCATCGACGACGGCGACCGGGGCGGCAAGGATCAGGCCGGCGGCACTGCCCGCCGCCGCCGCTGTGCTCGTCGTCGCGGCGAGGATCTTGTCCCCGAGCCCGACCTTGCTGTCGGTCAGCGTCTGGCCCTCGGAAATGCGCGCGCCGATGAGCTGAACGACCTCGGGCGATTCCGCAAATTTTCCGTGGTTCAGCCTGTCGCCCGCCTTGACCTTGGTGAGGTCGATGACCGTGATCTGGTTGTCGGCCAGTTCCTTCTTGAAGGGGGCCTGCTCGGGATCGATGGCGCCGAGTCTGGCGACGTCGCCCCATACCCTGCGGGAAACCGCGAGCGCGCGGTCGTCTCGCGAAACGAACAAGGTGAAATTCGGATGCTGCTTGCCCATGTCGACGATCTGCTGGCGGAAGACATCGACATCCACGTCGGGCGAGGCCAGCATGACATTCTTGAACTTGGCAGGGAGGCGGCCGTTGCGGATCGCCATCTGGCGAAGCGCTTCCAACGCCAGCCAGTTCCCCATGGAATGCGCCAGGATCGAGACTTCCTTCACCTCTGGATCCCTCGCGAGATACTGGAAGAGCGTCTCCAATGCGTTGCGCGTGTAGTTGGTGCTCTCCCTGTCATAGCCATAGGCAAGCAGACTGCCGCGCGACGGCCATGTCACCAGCACGGGCGCGCTATGGACGCCGGAATCCTTGACGATCTGAGCGAAGCGATAGACGGAGTCTTCGAAACGGTTGTTGAAGCCGTGGATGAACACCAGCACGCTGCGGTCGTGGCTCTTCCTGACCGAGGCGCTCAGCCATTTCTTGGCGTCGTCGCGTGTGATCTCCTCGGCTTTCAAGGTTGCGAAGTCGGTGGCCGGATTGGAGGGAAGCCTCCTCGGCCAGGCGACTTCACCGACCTTGCGGACGTTGGCAGGCGGAATGGACACGGTGATGTCGGCAAAGGCCGGGGCGAGTGCACGCTCGCCTGTGAACATTTCGCCTTGTATCAAGGAGCGGCTGCGCGTTGTGGTTACCAACATGTGCACTTTGGCGGCGTTCGGCGCGCTATCGGCAACGGGGATGAGCACGTTCTTCGGATGGCCGCCGCACCCGGTCAATGCGCAGAGCAGCAGAGCCGAGATCCATTTCAAACCTGGGGAAAGGCTTGGTTGAATTCGGCCGTCACGACATTTTACTGTGCTCACTGGCGTTCCTCATAGCCCCGTCAAGTTCGTACAGGCCTCGACGCCGCACGCCGCGGCGGTCGAAGTCGGCACTGAGGTCAGACTATGCGAAGACGAGATGGCGTGCCCGTATGATCGGGTATGTTACGGTCGGGGGGACAGTATCAGCGGGGTTGCAGGTCCGAGGTGGCGGCGGTCGACGCAATTGCATCGGGATCGGGCACCGTCATTCCCGCCTTGCGAAGTCCCTCGATCAGACGATCGCGATCTTCGGGCTGCATGTTGCGCATTGCGAGTTCCGTTACAATGTTCGGCAGGAAGTCAGGTCGCATGCTGACGAACACCTGTCCTTCCCGGCGGGCGTCGTCCATCATGCCAGCCTCTGCGTAGATGATGGCGGCGACAACATGGAAGAGAGGGAACTTCTGCATGTTCGCCTGTCTGATCTCCAGCACGGCGGTCTGGTTGTCGCGGAGCATATAGGCGGCCAGGGCTCGCGTTCCGTGGTAGAAGCCGCCGCTGCCTGGATTAAGCGCGATGGCCTGGTCCAGCAGGGTTGCTCCACGTTGCCACTGGCCAGCGATCGCAAGCCGAGTTCCGAACTCGCCCATCAGTTCGGTGTCATTGGGATTGGTGGCGAGCGCCTGCTCGCCCACACGAAGTGATTCAGCAAGCTGCCTGTCGAAGAATAGCGCCGTCATCAGTGCTTGAAGTCCGCGCGTATTGTTCGGATCGATCTGCGTTGCGCGCCTGGCGGCATCGAGTGCACGCTGTATGGCTGAATCCTGGCCTGGTGTCGGATTGAACTTATACCGGTCCTCATCGAGATAGACGATCGACAGCATTGCCCAAGCGGTCGCGTAGTTCGGAAACCGCGCGAGCGCGGCCTCAAGGCAATCCCGGACACGCGCATGCGCTTCGGCGCTCAGTTCCGAGCGATAGGCATAGAAGCGCAAAGTGCACTCATACGCACCGAGATCATCAGGCGGCGGACTGGCGGCGTCGACCTGTGCCATGACCCCGTAGGGTTGGGCGATGGCGGTTGCGACCTTTCTGGCGACATCCGTCTGGATCGCAAACAGGTCTCCCGATGCGAGATCATTGTCATAGTTCTCCGACCAGAGGATTTCGCCGTCCGACGTATCGAGCAATCTGGCCGTCACACGAAGGCGCTTGCCCGACGTGCGCACTCCGCCGGCAAGGAGATAGCGTGCGCCGAATTCGGTCCGGATCTCCGATGCGGCCACATCCGCGGGGAGGGACTTGGATGTCTCGCGGCCGAAGACCTTGATCTCCTTGAACCGCGGCAGGATGGTCATCAGCTCCTCAGTCAGGCCAGCTGTGTAGAGCTGTGCCTCCGGCCCTTCGCCGAGATTGGCAAACGGGGCCACGACGAGGGCCGGCCGATCGGGCGACAGGCTTGCAACGCGTTCGAGCGACGGAGGGGGAGACTGCGCCCCGATCCAATAGAGCGAAATAGCCACTGCAGCGAGCACAGCAGCACCCGGCAACAAGACCTGCCTTGCGCGCCACCAGCGTCCGGGGCGAACCTCGGAGGGTAATGTTTCGCCAGTGTCTTCGTCTCCAATGTCGACTGATGCCGGACAGGACCAGGCGAAGGTTGGAACATACCCGCCTTTGGGAATGTCGATCCTGACCGGGTCATGCTGCCCGGCGACGAGATAATAGCGCTCGAGTGACCGCCGCAGCCGTCCGGCCTCGATCCTGACCACCGGGTCGTCCTGGGTGAAGCCGGGATCCCGGCCGAACACCTCGATCGCGATCGAATAGGCTTTGATGCGGTTGCCCCGACCCTCGAGGGTTTCCGAGACGACATAGCGGAGAAACGCTGCCGCGCGACCGACGCCTGGAAATTCAGGGCTGGAGACGACACGTTCCAGTTGCTCGCTGATATCGTCGGCTTGAGGCGCCGACCTTGAAGAAATGGATGCAGCAGACCCCTCTGCTGGTATCGATGTCTGCATGTCTGTCCCCAATCCCCCGTGGAGTCACATCACTGCCAGACCGTATGTTACGGTAACATACTCCACGAACCGATCGTCGTCCATGAAGATCGGGATCTGGCACACGTTGCAGTGGCGACGTCTCGAATGCCGGTAAGGAGTGGACCATGGACGAAGGCGTGACCGCAGTCCGTCGGCAGTTTCCAGCCAGGATCAAGGCGATCGACGATCTCTCTGCCCGCAGTGAGGACTTTCGGGAAATCTGCAGGGACTTTGCCGACGCCCAATCGGCGCTGCAGAAATGGAACGTCTCAACCGATCCGAAACGCGACGAGCGCGTCGTGGAATACCAGGAACTGATCGCCGAACTCTCCAAGGAGATAGAGGGCGCGCTTGACGCCTCGGTACCGCCAACCGCTCGCTGACGGGGCGAGACCAAGCACGCGGCCAGCCATCGCGAGGCGTATGTTACGGTTACCTACTTGCGTTCCATCGCCCTGTAACGACCATCGCGACAAATGTCCGGCGCTGAAACTTTGCGCTCCCACGAAACGAAACGCCTCCGAAGGATATTGCCGTGGTTTCCGAAAACTTGGACGAGCCTGCCATTTCCCCAACGCCTCGGAATCCACTCCGCAGGATAGCACTCATCATCGTCCTTTTGGCGCTTGCCCTGTTCGTTCTCTCCATCTTCATGGAGCGGCGCACGCCGTCGACCTCACAGGCTCAGGTCCAGGCCTATATCGTCGGCATCGCCCCCGAAGTCACCGGCCGGGTCATCGAAGTCGGCGTCACCGACAATTCGCGGGTCGAGGCCGATCAGGTTCTCTTTCGTATCGATCCCGAGCGTTATGAACTCGCCGTCAACGAAGCCGAAGCAGCGCTTGCGAGCGTCGGCCAGTCGATCGGGGCATCGACTGCGACCGTCGATGCCGCACAGGCCAAGCTCGTTCAGGTGCAGGCCGACAGAGACAATCTGCGCGACCAGTTTGCCCGGGCAACCGAGCTCGTGAAACGCGGCGTCTTTTCCAGGGCCCGGTTCGATGCGGCCAAGTCGGCCTATGACCAGGCGGAAGCCTCCGTCTCCGGGGCGCAGGCCGACCTTGCCAAGGCGAAAGAGCAGCTCGGCCCGGCCGGCAACGACAATCCGCAGTTGCGGGCAGCCCTTGCCGGACTGGAGAAGGCGCAGCTCGATCTGGTGCGGACGACGGTGCGTGCACCCTCTGCCGGTGTGGTCACCAACCTTCAGCTCACCATCGGCAAGGTGGTCTCGGCCGGCCAGTCGGCGATGACCTTCATCGACGCCGGCACCATCTGGATCAATGCGGCCTTTAAGGAAAACAGCCTGGAGAGGGTGGCGGTCGGCAATAGAGCGGACATTCTCTTCGACGCGCTTCCCGGCCGGCTGTTTCCCGCGACCGTCGAAAGCGTCGGGTTTGGCGTATCGCAAGGCAGCACGGACCCGAGCACCGGATTGCCGACAATCCGGAACGATAGCGGCTGGGTCCAGGAGTCTCAGCGCTTTCCAGTCCGGCTGATCATCGAGGAGGCTGAGCGGCCCAAGGGCGGCGTGCGCTACGGCTCGCAGGCGACCGTCGTCATCTACACGGGCGACAACCCCGTCACCAATGCCTGGGGATCGCTCTGGATCCGCATCATGTCGGTGCTGACCTATGTCAACTGATAGGGACCTCTCCGTCGAGGAGCAGAAACGCAAGGGTCTGCGGGTCGCATTCGCAGTCTCGATCGGCTTCACGCTCGCGGTCTCTGCCGGAGCCATCGTGCCTTTCCTCGGTCCGCTCTTTGCCGCCCAGTTTCTGCTTGGCAGTTCACGACCCATGCCGCTTGCGAAGACCGTCGGCGCGGCGATGGTCATCCTGATCGCCGGGATGGCGATGATGTTTCTGACCCACGTGCTCGGTGACCGTCCGGCGCCGTTTCTGCTGATCCTGGGGCTGACCTATTTCGCGTGCTTCGCGGCACAGTCGACGGGAAAGGGAGGAGCGGCGGTCTTTCTCGTGCTCGTCGTTTCGATCATCGTGCCTCTGCTCGGCATACTGAACAAGCAACTTGCCGATTCCATCCTATCCATCCTGATTACCGGGGTGTTGTCGGGCACGGTTCTGATGTGGCTTGCCCATGCGGTCTTTCCCGAGCCGCTCTCCCGTGAGGTAGAGGCGGCGCCGATCGACGAGCGGCCGCCGGCCTTGGGTCGGGCGCTGGCAAACACGGTCATCCTTCTGGGCTCCGTCGTGATCTGCCTGACGAGCAACAACCTGACCGTTGCGGTGGTCATTCCGATAACCGTGGCGTCGCTGCTCGGGCAGCTCGACGTCGCCGCGAGCGCGCGGGCGGCGATCGGGCTCGTAGTCGTCAACCTCTTCGGCGGCGTGCTCGCCTCCGTTGCCTATGCCGCGCTATCGCTGCGCCCCAATCTTCTCTCGATCTTCCTCATCGTTCTCGTCGTCGTCCTCCTCATCGGAGGGCGCGCGGCCGCCCGCTCGAAGGAAGCACCGGTTTTTGCCGGCGCCCTGACGACATTCCTGATCCTGTTCGGCCTCGGGGTCTCGCCTCTGCCGGGGAGTGCTGCAGAATCCTTCGCCACCCGCATCGTCTATGTCGCAGCAGCCTTGATCTACGCGCTGCTGTTTGCCGTCATCCTGTGGCCGCGAACGAGGGAAACGAAGAGGATCTCGGCATGACATTTCCTCGCCACTGGAATGAATGTAAGTATGTGCGAATATTCTAAAGCCGACAGCCTGCACACCATGTCTGACCGCAAGGAGGATTTGAGATGGCTAGACCTCATGCATTGTTGCTCGCCACGGGCTTGTTCCTGCCTTTTGCAGGCTTCCCGTTTTCGCCACATCCGATGCCGATCGCTGCCGCGCAGGAGCCTGCCGCTTCCAGTGCGGTCGCGGCGGAAGACGACGCGCCGGCGCCGCTGAGCGAGGACGAACTCGAAATCCTGGTGGCGCGGATTGCACTTTATCCGGACGAACTGGTCGCGCTCGTCACATCGGCGTCGCTCTATCCGCTGCAGGTCGTGGAAGCAGCCCGGTTTCTCGAAACCTTGAAGAAGCAGCCCGAACTCAAGCCGAAGACGACGTGGGACGGCAGCATCGTATCGCTGCTGAACTATCCCCAGATCGTCACGATGATGAGCGCGGATCTGGACTGGACGCAATCTCTCGGAGAGGCGCTCTCTTACCAGCAGAAAGACGTTCTAATCGCCATACAGCAACTGCGCGACAAAGCGGTCGCCGACGGCATCATCAAGACGGACGACAAGATCAAGGTCAGCCAGGAGAACGACAATGTGGTGATCGTCTCCGCCAGTCCCGACAAGATCTACGTGCCGCAGTATGCGCCGGAGATGCTGTATGAACCGAACTATGTGGCCGCGCCGATCGGCTACTATGCCGAGCCATATCCAAACTACTACTATCCGACCGCCACCTTTTTTGCCGGCGTGGTGACGGGAGCAGTGTGGGCGGCTGCCGTCGACTGGAACCGTTGGGGTGTATGGGGCGGGCGCTGGAACGGCAATGTCGATATCGACTGCAACAACTGCTTCAACAACATCAACGGCAAAGTGAATATCAACGACGTCGACTGGAAGAAGGTCGACCGCAGCAAGATCGGTTTCGACAGCGCGCAATTCAACAAGATCGACCGCAACTCCTTCCGGACCAGTATCGAGGCGAACGGCAACAACAGGGTCGGAGCAAGAGGCAACGACCGTGCGAACACGGTCCGCGACCAGCCAGGCAAAGTCAGCGTCAACGATGTCCGCAAGAGCAAGATCGATGCGGACAGGGTCAATGCTGCGCGCAACAAGGCAGGCAATTCAGGAGCGGCTCCCGGGGGCGGGAAGGGTGCGCAGGCTGCACAGAACCGCAGGCCCGAGGCAAGGACGCCGAACAGGGCTGCCGAAAACGCAAGGCCCGGGGTCAACGCCAAACGCCCGGTCGCAAAGCCGAAGCCCGCGGCCCGGGTCGACAGCCGGCCGAGAAAGCCGTCGGCACTCGGTCAGGTCGACAGCGGCAGGCGCGCTGAGATGCAGTCCAACCGCGGCAGACAGGCCATGGCCGGCGGCAATCGCGGTGGCGGTCGTGGAGAAATCCGCCGCGGCGGTGGTGGCGGCGGCCGTCGTCGATAACCGGAAGAAGGAGGAAAGTCATGACCAAGTCAGTCAGAAACATGCTTCTGGGTTCGGTGTTCGCTTTTGCGGCTCTCGCCACCAATCCGGTTCCGGCATCTGCAGCGGAGCCATCCGATGCGACCGTCATCTCGGGCTTCGCTTCGCAGAGCGATCCGCCCGTATTCGAGACGGCGGGACAGGCCGTCGACGCTTTCAAGGCGGCCTTGGCGGCCGACGATTTCGACAAGTTTACGGCGCTGCTGGGTATTGATGCCGCGAAAGCGAAGGCAGGCGAAGGCGTGATGGACACCTACGCACAGATCCGCGACGGCACAAGCAAGAAGATCGTCGTGAAGGACGTCGATGAGCGCAAGATCATCGAGATCGGCGACAAATTATGGCCTCTGCCATTTCCGATCGTGAAGGGCGACGATGGCAAATGGGGTTTCGACACCTATGCCGGATTCGAGGAGATCATCAATCGTCGCGTCGGCGAGAACGAATTGCAGACCATCGACACGATGAAGGCCTATGTCGACGCCCAAAAGGAATATTCTTCCGCCGACCACGATGATGACGGCGTCCTGGAATATGCCCAGAAACTGATCAGCAGCGACGGCAAAACCGATGGTCTCTATTGGTCGCCTGACCTCGGCGAGGGAGATAGCCCGGCGGGCAATGCCCTCGAGGACAATGCGGCGCTTGATAAGGCGAAAGCCGGCGAGGGCTATTACGGCTATCGCTACAGGATCATCGACGGCCAAGGGCAGAACATCGCGGGTGGAGAGTTCGATTATGTGATCAACGGCAACATGATCGCGGGATTTGCCCTTATCGCCTGGCCGATCCGATATGGCGAAACTGGTGTGCACACATTCGCAGTCAACGCGAACGGCACGGTCTACCAGGCCGATCTCGGCGGGGAGACTGAAAAGATAGCTGCTGGCATCAGGACCTTCAATCCGGACGACAACTGGGACGTGACTGCTGATTGAACACGGTCGCGGATGTTTGGAACCAAGTCCGCTCCACCTCGTTGCCGCTTCGTATCTGGCAATGATGCAAAGGAGGAAACGATGATTTCCGCAGATCAGATCCGTGAACATATGGAAGTGTTGACCGCCGACGGAACTCATGTCGGGACGGTCGATCATCTCGACGGTCCCACCCGTATCAAGCTGACCAAGACCGATTCCGAGGACGGCAAGCATCACCTCATCCCGCTTGATTGGGTCGATCACGTCGACGCTCACGTTCACCTGTCGAAAAACGCGAGGGATGTCCGCAGCCAGTGGGCTACCATCAACTGACGGACATGGCTGCGGTTCAGACCGCAGCCCTCACCACCAGGGAGCCTCGATGGCAAAGCAATTGAAGTCGGGCGACGAAGTGAGCTGGGATACCAGCCAGGGTAAGACCAAGGGCAGAGTGATTAGGAAGCAGACCAGTCAGACGAAGATCAAGGGTCATAAGGTGAAAGCCTCGGCGGCAGAGCCGCACTATATCGTCGAAAGCGACAAGTCGGCAAAGCGAGCCGCACACAAGCCCGACGAACTCAGAAAGCTCTGACGACCGCGGGCACCTTATTCAGGTACAAGGAGATCGAATATGCCAGCCAAGTCGAAAGCCCAGCAAAAGGCTGCGGGTGCAGCGCTCTCGGCCAAGCGCGGCGAGACGCCGAAGAAGGAACTCAAGGGCGCTTCGAAGCAAATGGTCGAGTCCATGAGCGAAAAGCAGCTCGAAGAGTTTGCCTCGACCAAGAGAAAGGGCAAACCGGAACACGCCTCGAAATAGATGGCGAAGTCATGGCGCCCCCGGCTCAGGTCGTCGTCGATTGTATCGAAAATTCCGCGACGTCGTGCGACTCGGAGATGGCGGCCAGGATTGCGCGGGCGGATGCGTCTGGATCTTTCGTGAGCCAGCGCAATTCGAAGGCCGCCCCGATGCGGCCGTCCTCGATCCGTTTCAGCGATCCGAACAGCGCGCTGCATTTGAGAGGGCTAAGCACATCCGACAGATCGGGAATACCGGAGTTCGAACAGTAGATAACGAGCGTTGCCTTGCGTTCGGACCGCAGCCACGTATCCAGTTGCTTCATCGGCGACAACACGATGAAGGCCACCAAGGTGGCCACCGCCCCCGTCACGATCTGGCCGCCGCCGAAGCAGAGGCCGACGACGGTCATGAACCACATGGTCGCGGCCGTCGTGACGCCGGTCATCGTGTCGCCGCGCCTCAGGATCACTCCGCCGCCGATGAAGCCGACGCCCGTGAGCACGCCGAGGGGAAAGCGCAGCACGTCCATTTGCGTGAAAAAGTTGAACGTTTTTCCGTAGGTCGATAGAAGAAGATTGGCTTGGATCATCGCCAGGCAAGCGGCAAGCGCCACCAGGATCGTGGTCCTGAAGCCTGCGACGTGACCGCCGCGCTCGCGGTCGAGGCCGATGAGGCCGCCGGCGACCACCGTCAGTGCGATACGTGCGGCAATGTCCCACCAGCTTGGTGTCAGCGGCATGGCATCCGTCAGGAACGAAGACATGTTTCCTTCCCAATCGTATGATGGCCCTCTCGCTGCTCACCGGGCATTTGCTTCTCCCCAGCCACGTCTCACCAGGATGCATCCGGATGCGCCACGGCGCACCGTGGTATAAACGCCACGCGGCGCAGGACGTTCCCACCGCTCCGAGGCTAAGGGGTTAACCGGAAGGAACCGTCGATGGGCCAGATTGGCGGTTCGCTGCAGTCGGTGTATGATTCCTTCAAAGGGTTGGGGCGTTGCCCGTCAGCTGCCAAACCGCATCGCGCTAAAACGGAGTTCGAGATTGGCCGTCGCTTTCACCAAGGAAGAGAGTTTCGAAACCGCTTCGGAAACCCTGCTGCCCGATCGTCCGATTTCGCCGCATCCGAACCTGGTCACGGAAGCGGGATTGAAGGCTCTGGAATTACAGTTCCAGCAGGCTCGCGAGGCTTTTGATGCTGCGAGCCCCATCGAAGACGTGAACGAACGGCGGCGGCAGGCGGCCAATCCGTTGCGGGATCTTCGCTACTTAGCGGCAAGACTTCGCACCGCTCAGCTCATGCCTCACCCTACGTCAATCGATACCGTCGCCTTCGGTAGCACGGTGACTTTCCGTCGTGACGACGGGCGTGTGCAGACCTATCGCATTGTCGGAGAGGACGAGGCCGATCCGAAGGCCGGGTCCATTTCCTATGTCTCCCCGGTGGCGCGGCTCCTGATGGGCAAGGCTGTCGGGGATATGGTCGAGACAGGCGGCCAGGAACTGGAGATCATCGCCATAGCATAGGAGCGCGCTATTCGCGTAGCCCTCTCATTATTTTGGTACTATCCGGTACTTTATTTATTGAACCTTTACCATCCGCGGCTAGAACGATGACATTCCATCATCGAAAGTCATGCTCATGGTCAGCGCAATTTCCAGTTCTGCATCCACCATTTTGAGTTCAGCCGCTTCAACCTCGTCTTCCAGTTCGTCGGATCAGCTTGCCTCTCTTGAGGCGCAGCTTGCCGAAAAGCAGGCAGCCCTGACGGAAACGCAGGACGAGCAAGAGAAGGCTACGATCGAAAAATCCATCGCGACGCTGGAAGCGAAGATTGCCAAGATCGAAGCGAGCGAGAGCAGCCAAACTCAGGCGTCCGCTGTATCGAAGCCTGCCGGTGGCGCTCCGAAAGAACTTTCCGGCGAAAGCGAGCGTATCGGCACGACGAATTTTGACGAGACCAGCGAGTTCGGCAGCCGCACGGCTTACGTCTGATAAAAGCGACCCGTTCACCGGGATGATGCTGCATTTTTGAGTGATGCATCAAAGGCGGCGCTTGGCCACGGTGACGACTTCGCGTGTTAGATCCGCCAGGCGGTCGGCGGCGAGGCGATTTATCTGCCAGTAGAGCGGGACATCGAGTGGCGTGTCGGGCACCAGCTCGATCAGCCGTCCGGATGCGAGGTGCTCGCAGGTCAGCTGGATCGGGTTCATTCCCCATCCCATGCCCGAGAGGCTCGCCTCGACGAAGCTCTGCGGCGACGGCAGCCAGTGGGTGGGATAATCGAGATCGCGTCCGAATGTTCGCCTGATCCAACTGCTCTGCAGCCTGTCCTTTTGGTTGAAGGTCAGCGCCGGGGCGTTGCGGATCGCCTCCGATGTCACGCCCTGCGGAAAATGGCGTGTGACGAAGTCGGGGGTTGCCGTTGCATGGTAGCTGAGAACGCCGAGGGCAAAACGCCGGCATCCTCGGACCGGTTTTTCCAGGCTGGTGACGGCGGCGATCACCCGTCCGCGCTGCAGCCATTCGGCGGTATGGTCCTGGTCGTCGACGGCGACGTTCAGCAGATAGGAAGAGCTTTTGGCAAAATTCGACATGGCCTCGACGAACCATGTTCCGAGGCTGTCGGCGTTCGTCGCGATTTGAAGCGTGACCCTTTGCCGTGGTTCGTCGGGATCGACGAGGGCGGGCAGTTGCCCGAAGAGTTCTGCTTCGAGCATGCCGACATTCTCCATATGGCGGCAGAGCCATTCTCCCTTTTCCGTCGCTGTGCACGGCGTGCCTCTGACGATGACGACGACGCCGAGACGCTCCTCGAGCTGCTTCACGCGTTGCGAAATGGCTGAAGGCGTCACGTTTAGGACAGCCGCAGCTCTTTCGAAGCTGCCTGTCTGGACAATGGCTGCGACGGCGCGAAGAGCGGAATAATCGAGCATAGATTAGTTTCACTTAATCAGGGTAAGTTAGATTAATTAGCCTAACTCTCGAAGGAGCGATAGGGCAACCCTCATCGCAATGAGATGTTGGCCGAAGAGATGAATTTTTCGATCTATGGAACCGGCCTGATGATGGGCCTCAGCCTGATCGTCGCCATCGGCGCGCAGAACGCCTTCATTCTCCGTCAGGGCTTGCGCAACGAACATGTCTTCGCCGTCTGCCTCGCATGCGCGTTATCAGATGCCGCGCTGATCGTGCTTGGCGTGACTAGCCTCCATCAAATCGCCAGGTTCATGCCCTGGCTCGATCCCGTCATGCGCTACGGGGGAGCTGTATTTCTGGTCTGGTACGGGGCAAGAAGCCTCTATTCCGCCTTGCGGTCGTCCGCCGCTCTCACGGCCGCGGAAGCCAAGCCATCGAGCTTTCGGCAGACGCTGGCAACCTGCCTCGCACTCACCTGGCTCAATCCACATGTTTATCTCGACACCGTGGTGCTGCTCGGCACGATATCGACACGATATCCGGGAGAGCAGGCTTCTTTTGCGGCAGGGGCGGTGACGGGTTCTTTCCTGTTTTTCTTTTCGCTCGGATATGGCGCGAAGCGGTTGCGACCGATCTTCTCGAAACCCTCATCCTGGCGCATGCTGGAAACGCTCGTCGCTTTCACGATGTGGATCATAGCGTTCAAACTGCTGGGCGGGTTGTGACCGTCGTTCGGCTGTCGGTCGGCCGCTGCGGCGCAGGTCGAGCGGACGTTGCAAGTGGACCGGCATCGATCTGTCCAGATCCTGAGCGGATTCAAAGCAATGAAGCGTCTCTACCGCGTCCCATCGCATGCGCGGCGCTCCGGGACGGTCAACTCCATCTCGCGCTGACAATCTGCCAGCAGATGTGGCGGAAAACGCCTTAGCTCCCGGAGCGCATGCTCATGGTTCGCATCCCTGCGCCTCTGCGACTTGAATGCGGAAATGGCCTGTACGATATTCCAGATGCTTGTTTGAGACATGTCGGGCCTCCTTTGCTGCATTTAGCTGCCGACACCCGAAATATGGTCGTCAATTGACATTCAATCAAACGAAATGATATGGGGTTATAAATCAGAAAAATTGAAAGATGCGACGATGAGCATTCCCTTTCGCCGTCCCATTCCGCTGCTTGACAACGAAGTGCTGCGTACCTTCGTGGCGATCGCAGAAACAGGCAATTTTTCGACTGCCGCAGAGGCGGTCTTCCGCACGCCGTCGGCGGTGTCGATGCAGATCAAGAAGCTTGAAGAACAGCTGGGGGCGACGCTCTTTCTGCGCGACGCCCGCTCGGTATCGCTGACGCGCCACGGCGAGATGTTGCTGTCCTATGCCCGCAACATCCTGGCGCTATCGAACGAGGCAGTGTCGCGCTTCATCATGCCGGAACTTAGCGGCGTCGTGCGGCTCGGCGCGCCGGAGGATATCGGCGAACGGCTGCTGCCGAGCATCTTGAAGAGTTTCGCCGAGAGCTATCCGGGCATCATGGTCGATGTGACCATCGACATGAGCATCGGGCTGAAGAAGCGCATGGAGGAGCAGCGGCTCGACCTGGCCTTGATCAACTGTGCGACACGGCCGTTCCCGACGGGCGGTGAGGTGGTGTTCCGCGAGCGGCTGGTCTGGGCCGGCGCCAAGTGCGGTTCGGCGCATCGGCGCGATCCGCTGCCGATCTCGATCTGGGAAGACGGCTGCATCTGGCGCCAGGAGGCACTCTCCCAGCTCGAACGCAACAAGCGGCATTATCGCGTCGCCTATCTCAGCGGCCACACGATGGCGCAGCGTGCCGCCGTGCTTTCCGATCTCGCCATCGCGCCGTTGCCGCTGTCCTATGTCAACGAGGACATGGCGATCCTCGGGCCCCAGGAAGGGCTGCCGGAGCTCGGCGCCTTCGATATCCGCCTGCTGACCGCCTCGCAGGTATCAGGGCCGATTGAGACGGTGGCCGACAGCATTCGCGGCGCCTTTGCCGAGAGAGCGAAGGCGGTCGCCGCCTAGCTGCTGGATTGCGCCGATCGAAAATGGTGGCGCGTCCTATCGGACGCGCGGCTGTAGCGGGTATCCTTATAGCCAGTGAACCTTTTGGTTTGTCGTGCGTTATCGGCGCGGACGGCAATTGTCGCCGTTCGGGGTTGATTTCAAACAAGGATATCCGAGATGACGACAACGGCCAAAATTGCCGCAGCCTTGATGGTTCTTCTTGCCCTTTCTTCCTGCGGCAACACGATCCGCGGCATAGGAAAAGATACGGCAAACACCGTGAACGCCACGCAGGATGCCGGCCGCTCAGTCGACCGCGCTGCGAAGAAGTGACGACGGTTCAGATTCCTTCCGGGGATTGCCTGATCGGATACTGACCGAGGGATCAGATGACCCGGTTCTGATCATCCTAGCGGATGACCGGGGGATAGGCTTTTTCGAGGCCACCGGATCGGCTGAGGCCGGTCCGGAAGGCTCGGTAGGCGGGATGTTGACCAGAGCGGGCGGTTTCCATGAGCCGGATCTGCAGCCGATCCGGCGCTTGGCCCCCGAGCCACATTCCCAGATTTTCAAGCTTCAGCGAGTTCAGGAAACGCGATCCGGCGGCAAGATCGAGATGGCGGCGCAGACCGTCGAGCAGGTTGTCGTCCTGGGCGGCGTTTTCCATGAGCAGCGCCAGGTAGGACTTGTCGGTCTCCGACAGGGCAGCGAGCTTTTCCGCAACAGTATCGCGGTCTGGAAAGGGAATCATTGAATCGTCCATGCTTGATCGTGTTTTGGCCGTTATAAGCTCGCCTTGACCTTCTCGGCTACATCGACCGGCACCCATTTCGTCCACAGACTCTCGTAATTGCGAAGGAAATAGATCGCGGCATCCTCGTTGCTTTCGCGGTTTTCGTCCTGCCAGGCGAGCACCTGGTTGATCGTCGCATTGTCCCATTTGCGGGTCTTGAGATAGGTCGTGACAGGTCCGGCGCGGCTGGCGAAGGACCTGGTCATCAGTGTGAAGGCGCGCGAGACCGGGTAGGAGTTGAGCTCGGGCCTGACGCAGCCGGCAACCGCGGTACAACGGTCCCATTCGTTCTTGTTGTGGCCGACGCCGAAGCTCAGGCGCGTCATGTCGTATTTGCCGAGGATGGCGGTCGGCGCCCAGTAATAACCGAGCCAGCCGATCTTGTTGTCGAAGGCGCGGGCAATCGACGCATCGAGCCGTTCGGGACTGCCGGTCTCGACGAGCTCGAAGCCCTTCTTGTCGGCGGCAAGCGCCTTGAACAGGTTGGTGGTCGATATCTGGCAGCTCCAGTCGGCGGGGCAGTTGTAAACTGCGCCTTTCGACGGGTCGTCTTCGGCGGGGAAGAGTTCGGGATGTTTCAGCGCGTCCTCGACCGAGCGGATATCGGGGTGGGCGTCGGCGATAAATTTCGGAATCCACCAACCCTCGACGGCGCCGTCGGCCAGGATTTCGGCCCCCTGTACCAGCCGGCCGGTGTTGACGGCCTGATCGAGCAGGGACCTGACGGAATTGATCCAGTACTCCGAGGCGATGTCGGGGATGCCTTTCTCATTCATCGAGGCGAAGGTCGGCAGGGTGTCACCATCGACGATGGTAACGGAGCAGCCGTAGCCCTTTTCCAGGATAATCTTGTCGAAGCTCGCCGCAATGCCTGCCGAGGCCCATTTCATTTCGGCGATCGAAACACTGCCGCATTCGGCGGCTTCGGTCGGCGCGACGGTAAAAAGAGCCGCGGCAAAGACGGCCGGAATCAGAAGCGTCTTCATCGTCATTCCCCGAATTCTTCTTCGACGCACGCGCAGCCGGCTCTGGAATTCGCCGACAAATCTCTTCGGCACCCGAAGGGAAAATGCTGCCGGGCGATGCCGCTACAGGCTTTTCCGGTTCATGGGCGCCGTCCGTCCTTGCGGCTCAGGCAGCTCGTTGCAGGCCATGTTCAACAATGGCGCATTTTGAAGGAGCCTACGCGTTCGGTCGCAGAAATCAACCATCTTCTGCTCATGGTTGCGTGACTAAATTATTGAATTCGAAGAATTTATGTCAGCATTCCGAAATTGGCGCCCTCGAGCGAAAAGCCTCCTCGCGACAGGCTGTGGATCTTCGGCAGAAATTTTGGCCAGAATATCAAAAAAGATCAAAATTAACATTTGCGTAAGCCTTCAATAACTCTCCGGTAAGAATGTGCCGTTATCAGTTGGGTCGTGGCAGCAATGACCGCCGCTTCTCCGGATCAGGTAGTGCGTACCGGAGAAAGCGAGCTTCGCCGTGTAAGGGCGAAGACGCCTGAGTTTTTCGGCAAACCGCGCAGAGCCAAGGCCATGCGCGGTTTTCGCGTTTTGGAAACCTGCCCCAAACCAAGTCTTGCCCCGGGCCAAGTCTTGACCAGGGATTACTGCCCATTGTAGGCCTCGCCTGAACGAGAGGCGAATGCGGGCCACCATGGCAAGAGCGATCATGCTGCAGGGAACCGGCTCCGATGTCGGCAAGACGGTTCTGGTCGCAGGGCTCTGCCGGCTGGCGGCCAATCGGGGGCTGACGGTCCGGCCGTTCAAGCCGCAGAACATGTCGAACAATGCGGCGGTCGCCGATGACGGCGGCGAGATCGGCCGGGCGCAGTGGCTGCAGTCGCTGGCCGCGCGCACGCCATCCTCGGTCCACATGAACCCGGTGCTGCTCAAGCCGCAATCGGAAAATGGCAGCCAGATCATCCTCCAGGGCAGGGTGTTTGGACAGGCGAAGGGGCGGGACTACCAGCGGCTGAAGCCAGAGCTGCTCGGCGCGGTGCTCGATAGTTTCGAAAAAGTGGCTGCGGGGGCCGACCTCGTTATCGTCGAGGGCGCCGGATCGCCGGCCGAGATCAATCTCAGGGCTGGCGACATCGCCAATATGGGCTTTGCGACGCGGGCCGGCGTGCCTGTGGTGCTCGTCGGCGATATCGACCGCGGCGGCGTCATCGCCTCGCTGGTCGGCGCGCATGCGATCCTCGAGGATGGCGACCGGGCGATGATTGCGGGCTATATCATCAACAAGTTCCGCGGCGACGTCTCGCTGTTTGACGACGGCGTCCGCGCCATCGAAGGTTTTACCGGCTGGCCGTGTTTCGGCATCGTGCCGTGGCTGAGGGGTGCCGCGCGCCTGCCGGCCGAAGATTCGGCCGTGCTCGAACGGCTGGCGAGGGGCGGGACGGGCGCACTGAAGATTGCCGTGCCGGTGCTGCCACGTATCGCCAATTTCGACGATCTCGATCCGCTGAGGAGCGAGCCGGATGTCGAGCTGGTCTTCGTGCGGTCAGGCGAGCGGATCCCTGGCGATGCGAGCCTCGTCGTGCTTCCCGGCTCGAAATCGACGATATCGGATCTCGCCGACTTCAGGGCGCAGGGCTGGGACCGCGATCTCCAGGCGCATGTCAGGCGCGGCGGCCGGGTGATCGGCATCTGCGGCGGTTACCAGATGCTCGGCCGCGTGGTGCGCGACCCGCTCGGCATCGAGGGCGCGGCGCTCGAGATGCCGGGGCTTGGCTTGCTCGACATCGAGACCGAGATGGCACCGGAGAAGACCGTGCGCAACAGCGCTGCCCGCTCAACCGAATACGACACGCCGCTTGCCGGCTACCAGATCCATCTCGGCATCACCCGCGGCCCGGATTGCAATCGGCCTTCGGCAATCATCGGCGGCGCGCCCGACGGGGCGCTTTCGGCCAACGGCCGGATCATGGGGACCTATCTGCACGGGCTCTTCGGCAGTGACGCCTACCGCGCCCGGCTGCTTCAAAGCTTTGGCCTATCGGGCGAGCGGCGGAATTACCGCGAGAGCGTCGAGCAGGCGCTCGACGAGATCGCCGGAGAATTGGAACGTCATCTCGATCCGCACTGGCTTGCCGGGCTGCTCGGTTAGGAAGTGTGGACTCTGGGATTCCCAAATTCGTTATGATGACCTGCTGGAAGGCTTGACGGTCGGCGCTTCATTTTGATTGTCAGGCATTGGGTTGCTCCCAGGTTGATGCCGGAAAACTCTAGCTTCCGGTGGTCCAACGTTTGGGAGTGGTTCAGATCATACAGGCCCTTTCCAGCGTCGAGCGCTTCCCGTACGATTCGACAGCTTAGCGAACGCGCAAATAATCTGATCGAAAAATTATCTCGCCGGAAGCGCTTGTTCCAGAACCGCGGCTAAGTCCTCTCTCCGCATCTTTATGCGTGGAATTTCGGTGGACGTGAAAAGCGCAAGATTGAGAAGTGCGAGCGTATAGTCGCAATACAGGCTCGATGCATCGCCTCGATACCTGATTTCCGCCAAACATTGCGAAACTCTGTCGTCTTCGACTGGGTTCGAGCGACGCTAATTCTCTGTGGTTGCATCCAAATTCATTGCAAGGCCTGAATGTATTAAGAAGCGAATTTGCTTGCAATTCGAATTGCAACTCTTAGTGTTGGGAGCGAAGGTTGTGTGGTTCGTTTTGCAACCTGTCGTGACAGGCTTTTGTCGGGAGGAGCGATTTCTGATGTTAGCCTGTTCCATACCGAGAAGCGAGAGCGATGCGTGCCGAGATTTGGTCTCAAACAAGGGGCGGCTGATGCGTCTCGACGCTTACACGTACTGGCTACTGGGATTGGTTTCCATGGGATGCAGCCTCCTCTTTGCGAGTGCAGATGTCCTGTCGGCCAATCCGTCTGCCGAGACAAGCCACTTCGGAGCGGTCAATGATGCGGCAGAGGCGGCGTATCCTTTTACGGTTGCCGGCGGCCACTCAGGCTCACAGCTACCTGCGGTCTACAGGGCGGCAGTCAAGAAATTTCCGAACGTAGCCGCGTGTTTATCTGTCAGTGAGGGCGATCCTTCTCAAGATGTTGTCGATCTCGACTGGTCGCGGACAGCTTCCAGGGAGGAAATCGACGTATGCATCTTTCGTATTTTAGCCAGTTTACATGACGTCAATAAGGGAATTGCCTGGTTTCGGCGGCAGGGATTTCAGATCGAGGCTTTTCATCGGGACGCATCTTCGGAGACATCTTTCCGCAAACAGGGTCAAGTATATCAGTCTTACGCAGCGACGATTAGTACGAAAAAACTCTATGAGAAGACCTCGTGGAGCAAGCTCTCTGCGACCTTCCACTTAGCGCCGGTGGCGTCTGTCCAAGTGCTAACAACGAGCACAGGCGCACCGCTGTCCACGAAGCTTACGTTCAATCTTGAGTAGTAGGAGGGATTGGCATGCCGGAACTGCTATTAGCAGCAAACCTCGTAGAGAATATAGCGCCAACCGGGCTCGGTCATTTGCAGCTTGTGCACATTGACGACGACGGAACTCAGCTCGAAATCGAAGTTCAAGCGGGAGATTGGGTAACGCTCGGCTCATGGACCTATCCCGCGGTTCGAGACCATACACTGGAAGGGAGTACAAGCAATTATGGCGTGGACGGTGAGTATAATGCAGTCGAGCTCAACTTAGGCGATCGGCTAGTTGATGACGTTTGGGACCTTTTAGTCTCGGTGCATGATCAATTCTCAGTGCTCGGAACCGAAATTTCGTATGATGTCTATCAAAACAGCAATTCTTACGCGTCCACTTTGCTCAACATAATTGGACTTAATTTTAGTGATTACTTTACTGCGGTCCGGCCGACGGACGTCTACTCGTTTCCAGGAGGTGGGGTGAATGTCCTGGAAAAGGAGAATACAGCCTTTGCTCTGAACCTGGCGGGCTCCGCTCATGTCGATGAGATCAACACCGGCCTGGGCGAGGATAGCGTGTCGGGCGGTGAGGGCCGGGACAAGTTATCGACGGGCGGTGGCGATGACATTCTTGTAGGTGGTGATTCGGCCACGACGATCGACTTGGCGACTATCAATCTCCGTTCCGATCACACCGAATGGAACGACGGAGTGGCCGATACTCTTGCGGGAGGTTTTGGAAGCGACGTCTATCTGATCTCGCAGGAGGACGAAGGGTTCGATGGGGACTTGAACGCAGCTCTCAGTGTCGTGGACGTTATCGACGAGCGAACCGGGGATGGTCGCGGCGCAATTCTCATGCAGAGCCACTGGGAATATGAACCCGCTGGCGATGAGCGAATCTGGGCCATTGAGGCGAAGGGACGTTACGAAGTCTCGTTCACAGATGAACAGGGAACTCATTACAGCAACGAATCGTGGTCCAACGAACAGACCGACACGGATTGGAAGGCCGAGATAATCGTCTCGAACATTCTCGATGAGGACGGGAATCCCTACATTTTCCTGATGCCGATATATCCAAATAACGGTGCGCCATACGTTGCAATCAAGGGTTTTCGACAGGATAATTTCGGTATCCACCTCGACGGATATGTCGGTCCAAAGGAGGGGACACCTTCTTCAGACACGATCTTGAATAACGGAAACCAGAACCGCGCCAGTTTCCTTGATAGTCCTAACAACGTTACTCTAACGTCGGATCCGGACAGTAATCAGAGAATTGATGCGGGCGCCGGCGACGATATTGTGTATGGGCGAGGAGGTCAGGACGAGATTCGGGGATCCGAAGGCGACGATCACCTTTTTGGAAATCAAGATGATGATCTGCTGACAGGTGGCGTCGGCAACGACACCTACCATTATGAGCGCGGAGATGGCGCTGACACGATCGTCGAAACGGAAGATTTTGCGGGGGAGGCGGATCGCATTGTGTTTGCCGACGTGACGGCGAGCGAGGTGTCATTGTCGCTTGTCGACGACAAACTCCTGATAGCGATCATAGGAAGTTCAGCAACGGTTGAAGGATCAATGCTTGTCGAGGGATCGATCAACGGCAGCAAGAACGAGGGTATCGAGTTCCTGGAGTTTTCCGATAGTACTGTCTGGAACAGGCAGGACATTATCGACCATATCGGCCAGGGAACATCGAACGGGGAAATCGTCGGCACGACAGGCAACGATGTTCTCTCAGGTACGTCCGGCGCTGATATCCTGAAGGGTCTTGAGGGCGACGATGAGTTCGATGGGCTCCTCGGCAACGACCATCTCTACGGTGGGCTTGGTGATGATTTTCTCAACGGCGGCGAGGGTAGCGATGTTTATCATTACGCGTCCGGCGACGGGAACGACACGATTGCCGATGTCGCCATCAACCTTGAAGACACCGACATATTGCGTTTTTCGGATCTCAATCTAGGTGGTCTGACCTTCGCCCGCTCCGGAGAAGATCTCTTCATCACGGTCAATGCGACCAGCGAAGTGATCACCATCGAAACCCAGTATTACAGCGCGGGTCAGGGATGGGCGCTTGAGAAACTCATATTCGCCGATGGCACCTCGCTCCAATTAGACCACATGCCAGACACAAGCTGGATTTACGGAACGGCTGCCTCCGAAACCATCGATGGAAACTGGGGCAAGGACTACATTTTTGCGGGCAAAGGCGACGACATCATCAACGGAAGCGCGGGCGGCGACGTCTACTTCTATGCGAGCGGTGATGGCAGCGACGTCATCAACGATGAGGTCGGCTACACCGACGCCCTCGACGTCGTCCGGTTCACCGGCGTGGACGCACAAGACCTATCGATCAAGCGGCATGGCGACGACCTCGAGTTGACGGTTGCCGGGACGGGCGATGTCATTACTCTGAAGGGCCAGATGTACGAGGATCCTGGCGATTGGGGTGTCGATAAGATCGAATTCGCCGATGGCAGTTCGTTGAACCGAGCCGCCATCATCCAACTAGGCTTGAATGCCGAAGATACCGTCACTGCTCAGGGAACGGCCGGCGACGATACCCTCGCCGGCACCTCAGCGCATGACCTTATTCAGGGCGGCCTCGGCGATGACTACCTCCTTGGCGGATACGGCGGCGATACATACCTTTACTCGGCGGGCGACGGCAGTGACTACATCGATGACGAAGCCAACTCTCAATATCAGATCGATATCCTCAAGTTCACGGATCTCAATCAAAGTGACATTGGCGCAGAGCGTGACGGTGTGCACTTGAAACTTACGGTTCTCAGCACCGGCGACACTATCACGTTGGATGAGGAGTTTTATTCCAGTTCCGAGTATTGGGGAATCGAGAGGATTGAATTTGCGGACGGCACGTTCTGGGACCGCGATGATATCATGAGTATCGGGGAAGCCGCGCCAAACGTCATGGCAGGCCAGGTCTCTGTATCTGAAAGCCAGCAAGCACCTGCTGATATCGATGGGCCGTCCGCAGAAGTCATCGACTTCCCTGGCGCTTCTGTCGAGGTCACGATTTCCGACCATTCGCTTTCTTTGGAAGCAGGCGGTCAGAATTGCATCTCTTCCAGAGCGTTCGATGGCGGTACAGCCGAGATCATATCTCTGAGTGACTTTTTACAGGCCTCGGAGCATTCAGACGCTGCGAGCGACCTTTGGTTCGAGCCCGAGCCGATTGGCGCGTTTATCTAAGCCGGCCGCGAATATCCCGGGGTGCTGCCCACGCTCCCGGGTCCTATTTTCCAGTCATCCGCGTTGAAAGCAGCAATCAATGTCCACGGACGTCCGCAGCCACCTGCGCCGAGCCTGGGTCGAGCTCATATTGTTCTCGGTCGTGATCAACCTCTTCCTGCTCGTCCCTTCAATCTACATGATGCAGGTATACGATCGGGTATTGCCTTCGGCGAGCATACCGACGCTTATCTACCTTTCCATGATAGCAGTCGGGGCACTGATCTTCCTCGCCACTCTTGACGCCGTCCGCGCTGTCTACTGCCAACGGGTAGCGTTGTCCCTCGACAAGCACCTTGGAGAGGACGCGTTTATAGCTTCGATCAGCTCGCAAAAGGCTGCGATTGGCGATATCCAACCTTTGCGAGATCTTGCCACGGCGCGTTCGTTTGTGGCGTCCAAAGGCTTGGCGAATGTGATCGATCTTCCTTTCGCACCGCTCTTCGCACTCGTTCTGTATTTCATCCATCCGGTACTTTGTCTGGTGACGGTCGCGGGTGCGTTCGTGATGATCCGGATGGTTGTTGCGAGCCATTACGCAGCGCGCGGCGCAGCGGGAAAAGCCCAGGAAGCCGCCGTTTCCGCAAACCTGCTCGCCCAGGCCTTCACCCGCAACCGGGAGACGGTGCAAGGAATGGGAATGATCGGGCATGTCACTGAAACTTGGGGCAAGCGGTTTGCAGATGCAGCTAATCTCCAGGACACGGCATCGGCAATCAATGCCATATTCGCTGGATCCTCCCGCACGCTTCGCATGGTTCTGCAACTCGCAATCCTGGGAACCGGGGCAGTGTTGGTCTTGAAGGGGCAAATGACAGCGGGAATGATCTTCGCATCGTCGACAATATCCGGCCGGGCGCTGCAGCCGATTGATCAACTCGTTGCCGGTTGGCGTCAGACCGTCGATGCAAGAAAAGCCTGGAAGCGCCTTGGATCGACCATCTCCAGTACACAGGAACATCGGGCAAGCCGTCTCATTCTTCCCGAACCCGAGGGCCGCCTCGCGGTCAGGAATCTTTCTTGGTCACCGGTGCAAACACATGCGGAGGCGTCGACCCCTATAGTCAAAGACGTAAGCTTCGAACTGAAGCCGGGGGAGGCGCTCGCGATCCTTGGTCCCAGCGGCTCCGGAAAATCATCTCTAGCACGGTTACTGGCGGGAGTTGCCCAGCCTACGGGCGGGTCAATCCGGCTTGACGGTGCCGACTACCCGACATGGGACAGGAAGCAGCTCGGTGGCTATATCGGATATCTTGCCCAGGATGTTCAGCTGCTGCCTGGAACGATTGCCGAGAACATTGCCCGTTTCGATGCGTCTGCTTCGGACGCTGACATCACAGACGCCGCAGGCCGTGCGCAAGCTCATGGATTAATCACCAGCCTCAAGCAGGGTTATCAAACTGCAATGGAAGCTTCCGGCGGTTCGCTCTCCGGCGGGACGCGTCAGCGGATCGGTCTTGCCCGGGCTTTTTTTGGAAACCCAAAAGTTCTGATCCTTGATGAACCGAATTCGAACCTCGATGCCGAGGGCGAGGCCGCACTTGAGAAGGCGCTTTTACAAGCCAAGACAGGCGGCACGACTGTGATTATCGCTACACATCGGCCGTCGATCGTCCTCAAGTGCGACAAGGCTCTTGTCCTTCGCAGTGGCACGGTCGAAGCGTTCGGGCCAGCGACGGAAATCCTTCAACGCCTCTCGGGAGGGAAGCCCCGCGCAGTTCATGCAAACAAACAAGTTGTTTCCGTCAGAAGTAAGCCTGCAACTGTCATTGACTCGCCTGAAAATCCTGAGGCGGGTCTTGTTGAGAGCACCGCATGACACCGTCAACCGAAGATTCCAGCTGGAAGAGCAAGCTCCGGCACTCTGCCAGGACCCCTGCATTGATCGGTTACGGTGCAATACTGTTGATGGGCGGTACTTTCGGGCTATGGGGCGCGACAGTTCCCATTTCGGGAGCTGCGGTAGCGGCCGGAACGATCGCCGCAGCAGGGCGAAACATCCAGATGCAGCATCTCGAAGGAGGGATCGTCCGTTCTATCTCAATCCGCGAGGGCGACGCCGTGCACCGCGGCGATACGATAATGGTGCTCGACGACACTGCCGCCCGTACCCAGCTAAACCGCCTTGCGAAACAGTGGCTGTCTTTGTGCATCCGCATCGAGCGTCTGGGAGCCGAGCGTGACGGGGCAACTGAGTTGGCTGAAACCGGCTGCGGTAATCAGCTGCCGATCGATGTTGATCCGACCGAAATCATCTACGAGGAGCAGAAAGAATTCAGCGCCCGTCTTGCTCGATTTCGGTCCGAAGAGGCTATCCTTGGAGAGCGCCTCGAGCAGCTTAACGAGACCCGGTCCGGCTTGGGTGAGCAGAAGGCTGCAGTTCAGAAACAGGCGGAGGTCGTGAAAGAAGAGCTTCAACGCAAACAATCACTGGTTGAGCGTGGCTTAATCAATCGATCGGACTACACGGAACTCTTGCGCATCGACGCCGATCTTCTCGGGCAGTCAGCCGCTATTGCCTCAGAACAGGCAACGACCGGCTCGCAAATCGCGGAGGCGAAGGAACAAGTGGAACGCTTGCGGACCCAGCGAACCGAAGAAGCCGTCACGAAACTCAATGAATCCAAGAACTCTGTGCGCGATGTGGAAGAGCAGCTCGCGGCTGCCTTCGCTGTATTGGAAAGGACCGTAATCAATGCGCCTTCGGACGGCATCGTGGTGACATCGGCCTACAACATCGTCGGCAACGTCATTGGCCCCGGGGAGAAGGTTATGGAAATCCTTCCGACGACTGATCGCCCGCTTGTAGAGGCGAAGGTTCAGCCGAAGGACATCGATGTCGTTCATTCCGGCCAGCCTGCGCGACTTCGCTTCACGGCGCTCGATGCGCGACTGACACCGGAGGTGGGTGCGGTTGTGGAACAGGTGTCAGCTGACCGGCTTGTCGATGAGGCAACGCAGCAACCCTATTACAAGGCTCTCCTGCAGATAACGGGGAGCCTGCCGAATGGAGTTGCCACGGACGACCTCCACCCCGGGATGCCCGTCGAGGTGTTTATCAGCACTGAAGACCGAACGTTCTTCGATTACCTGATCAAGCCTTTGCTGGATTCTACGAACCATGCGTTTGTCGAGGATTGACTTCGGCGGCGGGCGGTTCGTGAATGCGACTGCGTTCGGAATTGATGCGCCTCAGAAACGCCGCCGCCAGTCAACCAACAACCTGAGCCGAAGTGACCGGACTGCAGGTCAAATTCTATCCGGGCTCATTGAAATCCTTCTCAACCTGCTCGGTTAGGCGGAATATCTCTCGGGCGGCACTGGTGTTCATCGGCGGTCGTTCGGTTATTGCCAAACTAGTTGACTGAGTCCATTAATTGTCGCGACGGCGGACCCGGTTGAGAGCGACGAAAACTATGAGCATATTGGATAGATTTTCACTGGCAGGTCAGGTGGCGCTGGTGACCGGTGGCGGCCGTGGTCTGGGCTTCGAGATGGCGCGCGCCCTTGCCGAGGCCGGTGCGCATGTCATCGTCAACGGACGCACGGCAGCGACGTTGGAAGGCGCCGTCAGGACCATCCGTGCCGCGGGCGGCACGGCGGAGGCCGCCGCATTCGACATCGCCGACCGCGGGGCCCAGCGTGCTGCGATGGCCGATATCGACAAGATCCATGGCCGTCTCGATATTTTGATCAACAATGTCGGCGCCCGAGACAGGCGGCCTCTGGCCGAATTCGACGATGAAGCGATCATCGAGCTGCTGCGCACCGACCTGGCGGCGGCGATGACGCTTTCGCGTGACGCTGCCGTGCTGATGAAGCGACGCAATCACGGCCGGCTGATCGCGGTGACCTCGATCAGCGGCCATGTCGTCATGCCCGGCGACTGCGTCTATCCGGCAGCCAAGCAGGGCCTGACTGGGCTGATGCGCGGCATGGCGGTCGAATTCGGCCCGCATGGGATCACCAGCAACGCAATTGCGCCCGGCTGGTTTGCCACCGAGACGAACGCGGCGATGGCTGCGAACGAGGAATTGATGCCCTTCGTGCGCCAGCGCATCCCGGTCCAGCGCTGGGGACGGCCGGACGAGATCGCCGGCGCGGCGCTGTTTCTTGCAAGCGCCGCCGCTTCCTTCGTCAACGGCCACGTGCTGACGGTGGACGGCGGCATGACAGTCAGGATGTGAGAACTTCGCAGGCGCTGCGGAAGCGTCTTTCATTTCTGCGGCACTCCACTGCTTCTCGTCGGCAGGCGAATGACGGCAACGGCAGGTATCATTTGCTCTCAGCCTGCCTTGTAGTTGTCGTTGCCGGAGTCCATGGCTAGAAATATCTGCCTGACTCGACTATTGGTTGATGTGGCAACGCCCCGGTTGGTCATCGCCGTCCATTTGCCCGATTTCCGACCATAAACAGCGTTGGTCATTTGGAGGTCCGGAAATTAACAATCATATTCAGTGGCTTATAGAACATGGAATCACAGCTGAGCATATTGGCGAGCTGATAGCCGGACTGTGCGATCGGCTGATTGCGGATGGCTTTCCGATCTGGCGGGGAAGCATCTCAATGCCGTCTATTCATCCCATGTATGGCGGCGTCTCGGCCAATTTCGTGCGTGGCGGTGCGACCACGATCGAGAATGCCGAATATGGCAGTGCGGCAGTGCTGAATTTCGAGAAGACCCCGATCTATTTTCTTTTGGGCCGCGGCGAAACGTCAGGTCGATGGAACATCGCCAAGGGTGAGGGTGTCGATGACTACCCGCAGCTTGCAGAATTCGCGCATGGCGGCGGCACGGATCACCTGGTCAGCCTGCTGGAGTTCCCGAAGGAGGCTGCGCTGCGCGGGGTCAGTCTGTCTCTCACAAGCGACAGGCCGGGCGGATTTTCTGACGACCAATTGGCGATCGTCGCGAAGCTCTTCCCGGCGCTGGGGCTGGCTTGCTACCGCATCGCGGCATCGAAAACCGCTGCGGATATCCTCGCCGTCTATACGGGCGCCAAAACAAGCGCACGCATCCTTGCAGGCGAGATCCAGAGGGGAAAGGGTGGCTCCATCAATGCTGCGATCCTGCTTGCGGATCTCAGGAATTTCACGGCGTTGACCGAAGTCTATCAGCCAGGCGAAATCGCCGGGTTTCTGGACGAGCATTTCGAGCTGATCGGCCGGCATGTCGAGGAGAATTCCGGCGAGATCCTCAAGTTCATGGGCGACAGCGTGCTGGCGATCTTTCCGACCGATGCCGAAGACCCGCAAAAAGCCTGCATGGCCGCACTGGCTTCGGCAAGGAATATTCTGGAAGCCAACAAGGTGCTGAACGGTCAGCGGAGGAGCGATGGAGGTCCTGACATCGGCGTCGATGTCGTGCTGCATCTCGGCGAGGTGTTCTATGGAAATATCGGCGCGCGCGGCAGGCTCGATTTCACGGTGATCGGCAGCGCCGTCAACGAGGCCTCGCGGCTCGAAAAACTCTGCGGCACGCTCGGGCACCATCTGCTGATGTCGGAGAGTTTCGCGACCACCTGCGCGGTGGCCTGCGAGTATCTGGGTTCGTTTGAATTGCGCGGGGTTTCGAAGCGGGCCGACGTGTTCAAACTCGCCGACGCCGTATCCTGAAGTGTCGATCCGGTCGGCGCGGCGACGCTCAGATCTCGCCTGACACTTCACGGCGGCGGCGGTCGAGTTCTTCGCTGTAGCGGCGCAGCGTATAGCTTTCGCTGAGCTGGCCGATCACCTTGCGTTCGATCAGGTTGTTGACGACGGCGAGCGCTTCGCTTTCGCTCTTGTCGAAGATCGCCGCCGCCTGCCTGGCATTCATCTGCGGCTGCAGGAAATCGTTTCGGTAGTGGATGAAATCGGCAAGCGTCTTACCCTCGTCCTGCGCATCGGTCGGGTTGGCGTAGATCTCCGGCACCAGCACGAGGCCCGCATATTTGTCGCTCTCTTCGACAAGGATGACGCGCTGGGCGGAGCCGATCGGAAAGGCCTTCTTGAATTCCTCCAGCGAGATGCCCGCCCTTGCGGTCTTGACGTCGGCGCGCATCAGCTTGTCGACCGTCAGGTTGCGGATCCAGCCGACATCGTGGGCGCTGCGGATGCTTTCGCCGCGGAGATGAAAACGCCACGTGGCGAAGGAGTAGCCGAAGGTCGATCGCACGACCAGCGAGGAGGTGATGACGGCAGCGAGCACCAGTGCGGTGATCGGAAAATCGCCGGTGATTTCGAGCGCCAGGAACGTCATGGTCAGCGGTCCGCCGATGACGGCGACGGCAAGCGAACTCATGCCGACCACGGCATAGATGACGGGCGTCAGCGTCGCATCGGCGAAATAGGGGCCGCAATAGGCAAAGAGCTTGCCGAGCAGTGCGCCCATGAACAGCGAGGCGAAGAACAGACCGCCCCTGAAGCCGGAGCCGATCGAGATCGCCGAGGCGAAGGATTTCAACAAGAAGAGGCCGATCAGCGTCGGGATCGCCACGTCATGGGAAAGGTTGAGATGCAGCGCGCCGTGGCCGGCTGAGAGCACCTGCGGCGAGATCATCGCCAACAGCCCGACGATGATGCCGCCGAGTGCCGGGCGGAAGGGTGGGGCGATCGAACTCTTGCGCGCGAGCTCCTCGATGAAGGCGACGCCCTGCATGATCAGGATGCCGATGCCGGCGCAAAAGACGCCGAGCAGCAGGGCAGGAATATAGTCGGCCGGCGCGACCGAGCCGAAGCTGCCGATATCGATGGTGAAATCGCTGCCGGCGAGCAGTCTTGCGACCAAGGTGGAGACAAGGGCGGAGACGACGACAGGGGTCAGCGAGACGATCGTATAGGTGCCGATGATCAGCTCGAAAGCATAGAAGGCGCCGGTCAGCGGCGCGTTGAAGGCGGCGGCGATAGCGCCTGCCGCGCCGCAGCCAACGAGGGTGCGCAGGTCCGAGCGGCGAAGCTGCAGCTTCAGGCCGAATTTCGAGGCGAGCCCGGCGGCAAGCTGGGTATAGCCGGCCTCCAGGCCGACGGAGGCGCCGAAACCATTGGAGATCAGGTTCTGCACGGCAACGATGATGCTGTCGGTCAGTGACAGGCGGCCGCCATGCAGCGCATTGGCCTCGATCGGGTCGACCATCGGCTTCTTGCGCCGTTTCGCCAGCACGAAAAGCAGCAGACCGAGCAGGGCTCCGCCGATAACCGGGGCGGTGAGCAGGAGCAGCTTGTTCTCAATCTCGGAGGAGCTCAACCGTTCGCTGTCGGCGATGCCGAAGACCAGCTGATGCAGCTCGTTGGAGACGTAGCTCATGCCGGTGACGGCGAGACCGGAGATGATGCCGACGACGGCGCCCGCCAGCGACAGGCCGACCTCGCTACGCCGGGTCAGCGCCCGCAGGCGTCCCGGATCGAAGAAAACACGCAGCGCGCGGAAACGGCGCCGATCCAATTTCATAAGCATGGCTAGACAACTAGGCGGGGAGAGGCCCGGTCAAGGGCAGAGATGGTCGCGCAGTCCGCTTGCGATGCAATTGCGGCGAAAAGCCGGCGGTTGGAATAAATTTCGATGACGTAAGTCTCTGATAAATGACGATATTCTAGGTAGGGTAAGTCGTGTTTGGGTAGCCACGCCTCGGAACTGGCGATCAGGCGGCCGCGAAGGCCGGTTGACTTCATCCCTGCGCTTGCCTAACCATCCCGATAACGGATGGTCGACTGACCATCCTGACATAACGGATGGTTCCGGATCGGTGTTGCGCCCTTCCGGATGAAAAGGGAATGTGGCGGGGCGGACCCAAGCCGGGCGCCTTCATCACAGCCGACCCCGCGACTGTAGAGCGGTCAGGGTCTTCCATCCGGTATCAAGCCCTTCCGGCTGACGGCTTGCAATAATGCAAGCGGGCGGGATGGGCGACATGCCGGAAAAGCCACTGGATATGCATGGTGATCAACCGGGGTCGGACGCCTCTCAAGTCTACGAATCGTCCACCTTTTCACCGATGCAGCCGGGAAGGCGAGGATGATCCGCTGGCACGATCAGGGCGACCGGTTTCCGGTCAGCCCCGATCGCGGCCGATAACCGCGAGCCAGGAGACCTGCCATGCGTGCCGGGCGAGAAGCCCACACCTGGGTATTATGCCCGTTGCCAGCACGGAGGTTGTCTTGGCTGAACGATTGAATTCGGCGTGGCCTGGTGCGGCGCGCGCGACGCTTCCAAGCAGCGCTGCAAGAGGAGTGCTTTCGGCCGCTTATGTCGAATGCTGGGTACCCCCCTCTGTCCTGCCGGACATCTCCCCTACAAGGAGGGAGATCGGCAAGCAGCACGACCGTCGTCCTACATCAATTGTTTGGAGAAAAGCTCTCGGCGATTCAATCTCCCCCCTTAGGGGGGAGATGTCCGGCAGGACAGACGGGGGCGTCACACCCTCAGTAGCCGAGAATGGTGCACGCGGAACAAGCCACGGCTACGCACTTTCTCTGAGGGGCGTTTGAGTATGACCGCCACCTTCGTCCTCGGCGGCGCACGTTCCGGCAAATCCCGCTTCGCCGAAGACCTCGTGACGGCGACCGGTCTCGATCGCCACTACCTTGCCACCGGACGGGCATGGGACGAGGAGATGCAGGTGCGCATCACCCAACACAAGACCGATCGCGGCCCATCCTGGACGACGCATGAAGAGCCGCTCGATCTCGTCGGCAAACTTACCGTCATCGACGGCGAGGGGCGCATCGTGTTGATCGACTGCCTGACGCTCTGGGTCACCAATCTGATGATGGAGGAGCGGAACGTGGCGACGGAATTTGCCGCCCTTGCCGATTTCCTTCCCGCCGCGAAAGCGCGGCTCGTTTTCGTTTCCAACGAGGTCGGTCTCGGCATCGTGCCCGACAATCGCATGGCGCGGGATTTTCGCGATCATGCCGGCCGCTTGCACCAGTCGATCGCGGCGATGGCCGCCGAAGTTTATTTCATCGCGGCAGGCCTGCCGCTGAAAATGAAGGGTTAAGTCCATGAACCAGCAGAAGATTCCCGCAACCGTCATCACCGGCTTCCTTGGCGCCGGCAAGACGACGATGATCCGCAATCTGCTCACCAATGCCGGCGGCAAGAAGATTGCGCTGATCATCAACGAATTCGGCGATCTCGGCGTCGATGGCGACGTGCTGAAGGGCTGCGGTGCGGAGAATTGCACCGAGGACGACATCATCGAGCTCACCAATGGCTGCATCTGCTGCACCGTTGCGGACGATTTCATTCCGACGATGACGAAGCTGCTCGAGCGCGAACAGCGGCCCGACCATATCGTCATCGAGACCTCGGGCCTTGCTTTGCCGCAGCCGCTGGTCGCCGCCTTCAACTGGCCCGACATTCGCACCCAGGTGACCGTCGACGGCGTCATCACGGTGGTCGACAGCGCCGCTGTTGCCGCCGGCCGTTTTGCTGACGACCATGATGCCGTCGATGCGCGCCGCGCCGAGGATGAGGCGCTCGACCACGAGAGCCCGATCGAGGAGTTGTTCGAGGATCAGCTGACCTGCGCCGACCTCATCGTGCTCAACAAGACTGACCTGATCGACGCTGCCGGCCTCATCAGGGTGCGCGACGAGGTCGCCTCCCGCACGGTGCGCAAGCCCGTGATGATCGAGGCGCGGAATGGCGAGGTGTCGGCCGGCATCCTGCTCGGCCTCGGCATCGGCACGGAGGACGATATCGCCAATCGCAAGTCGCGCCACGAGCTGGAGCATGAGGACGGTGCGCCGCACGACCACGATGAATTCGACAGCTTCGTCGTCGAGCTCGGCCCGATCGCCGATCCCGCCGGCTTTGTCGAAGGGCTGAAGGGCATCATATCAGCCCATGACGTGCTGCGGCTCAAGGGTTTCGTGGATGTCTCAGGTAAGCCGATGCGCCTGCAGCTCCAGGCCGTCGGCAGCCGCATCGACCATTATTTCGACCGCGCCTGGACGCCAAGCGAAAAACGCGCCACGCGCCTTGTCGTCATCGGCCTGCACGAAATGGATCAGGACGCGGTGAGGGCGGCGATCGAAGCGCTGGCGTAACCCGATGCATCTGCTTCTGGCCCAGCAGGGAACGATCAGCGACGGCGAGGAGGCAATCGACCTCGGGCAGACGCCGGGCGATATCCTGTTCCTGTCGGCGGCCGACAGCGAGCTTGCCGCGATTGCAGCCGCTCATCGCGAGTGCGGGGCGGCACCTTCGCTGAGGCTCGCCAGCCTGATGAGTCTCAAGCATCCGATGTCGGTCGACACCTATATCGAGCGCACGGCGCGGCATGCGAAGCTGATCATCGTGCGCGCACTCGGCGGCGCCAGCTACTTTCATTATGCGCTGGAGGCGCTGCATGCGGCAGCAGCGCGCGCCGGTGCGCTGATCGCGGTGCTTCCGGGTGACGCCAGGCCGGATGCGGGGCTGGTTCCTTTCTCGAATATCGACCTCGACGATCTCAACGCGCTCTGGGCCTATCTGATCGAGGGCGGAGATGCCAATGCGCGGGCCTTTCTCGACTATGCCGAGGCGATGCTGTCGGGTGCCGAGAAGCCGGTGCCGGCTGTGCCTTTGATTAAGGCAGGTATCTGGTGGCCGGGGCGGGGGGTGATCGGGGTCGAGGCGTGGCGGCGGATTGTTGGTTCGCTTTCAGAGACGTCTTTGGTCGTGGTACCCCCCTCTGTCCTGCCGGACATCTCCCCCACAAGGGGGGAGATCGGCAAGTTGCATGGGCTTCCCACAAAAGAACCGTTTGAAGGTGACGCACCTTCGGCCTTGGATATGGAGCGGGACCTCTCATCCCTGATCTCCCCCCTTGTGGGGGAGATGCCCGGCAGGACAGAGGGGGGTACTACGAACTCGGCGCAACAGGCGTCCCCCATCGTCGCCATCAGCTTCTATCGCGCCCTCGTCCAAAGCGGCGAGACCGGGCCGATCGAAGCTCTGATCGAAGCGCTGATGACACTTGGCCTCCGGCCGCTGCCGGTCTTTGCCTATAGCCTCAAGGATCCGGTTTCCACAGGTATTCTCGAAAGCGTGTTTTCGACGCTGAAACCCGATGTCGTGATCAACACGACGGGCTTTGCCGTCTCGGCACCGGGTGCGGACCGGCAGCCGACGGTGCTGGAGGCGAATGAGGCGATCGTGCTGCAGGCGATCCTGTCGGCCTCGTCGAGGGAGGCATGGCTCTCTTCCTCACAAGGCCTGTCGGCGCGCGATCTCGGCATGAACGTGGCGCTGCCTGAAGTCGATGGCCGGGTGCTCGCGCGGGCGGTCTCCTTCAAGACGGCGGCCCGCTACGACGCGCGGGTCGAGACCAATATCGTCGCCAGCCAGGCTGATGCCGGGCGGGTGCGCTATACGGCGGAGCTTGCCGCCAATTGGGCGCGTTTGCGGAAGACATCAGCCGGCGACCGGCGTATCGCGCTCGTCATGGCGAACTATCCGAACCGCGACGGTCGGCTCGGCAATGGCGTCGGCTTGGATACGCCGGCCGGCACCATCGAGGTGCTTCGCGCCATGCGGGCGGCGGGTTATCCGGTCGCCGAGATTCCCGCCGACGGCGATGCGCTGATCCGCCACCTGATGGAAGGGCCGACCAATTCCGGTTCCGATGGAAAGATCATCCGCGAGACGCTTTCCCTGAGTCTGTACAACAGCTTCCTGGAATCTCTTCCCAATAAGATTCAGGATGAGGTGAGAGCCCGCTGGGGCAATCCGCAAGACGATCCGTATTTTCGCGAGGGCGTCTTCGCCCTGCCTTTCGCCCGTTTCGGCGAGGTGCTCGTCGGCATCCAGCCGGCGCGCGGCTACAATATCGATCCGAAGGAAAGTTATCATTCGCCGGATCTCGTGCCGCCGCACGGTTATCTCGCCTTTTATGCTTTCCTGCGCCGCGAGTTCGGTGCCCATGCCGTCATCCATATGGGCAAACACGGCAATCTCGAATGGCTGCCGGGCAAGGCGCTGGCGCTGTCGGAGACATGTTATCCGGAAGCGATTCTCGGGCCGCTGCCGCACCTCTATCCCTTCATCGTCAACGATCCGGGCGAGGGCACGCAAGCCAAGCGCCGAAGTGCTGCTGTGATCATCGATCATCTGACCCCGCCTTTGACGCGGGCCGAGAGCTACGGGCCGCTGAAGGATCTGGAGGCGCTGGTCGACGAATATTACGAGGCCTCCGGCGGCGATCCCCGCCGCATCCGTCTGCTCAGCCGTCAGATCCTCGACCTCGTGACTGATATCGGCCTCGACCGGGATGCCGGCATCGCGAAGGGCGAAAGCGAGGGCGAGGCGCTGAAGAAACTCGACGCCTATCTCTGCGATCTCAAGGAAATGCAGATCCGCGATGGGCTGCATGTGTTCGGCGTTTCGCCGGAGGGGCGGCTGCTGACGGACCTGACCGTGGCTTTGGCGCGGGTGCCGCGCGGGCTTGGCGAGGGCGGGGATGCGAGCTTGCAGCGGGCGATTGCGGCGGACGCGGTGAAAAACCCTTCCCAGCTAAAAGACCCCGCCCCAACCCCTCCCCACAAGGGGGAGGGGCTTGCTGGGCGCACCGTCTCACCATCCGCTGTGGTCGCAGAGCTTGCCGCAAGCGCAGCGGTAAGTCCCTCCCCCTTGTGGGGAGGGGTTGGGGAGGGGTCCTCCTTCGACCCTCTCGACACCGACATGGCCGCTCTCTGGACTGGCCCGCGTCCTGATGTCCTCGCTGACCTCCTCGATGCACCCTGGCGAACTAACGGAGACACCGTCGAGCGTATCGAACTGCTGGCGGCGAAATTTGTGTCCGGTGAAATCGAATGCCCCGCAGACTGGAAGGCGACGCACGCTGTGCTTTCCGAGGTTGATACCCGGCTCAAGCCCTCCATCCTCGCTTGCGGCCCCGCCGAGGTCGAAGGTTTGCTCAAGGGCCTCGACGGCCGCTTCGTCGCGCCCGGACCCTCCGGCGCGCCGACGCGCGGGCGTCCTGACGTACTGCCGACCGGACGGAATTTCTACTCCGTCGACAGCCGCGCCGTCCCGACGCCGGCTGCCTACGAGCTCGGCAAGAAATCGGCAGAACTGCTGGTGCGCCGCTATGTGCAGGATCACGGCGAATGGCCTGTCTCCTTTGGGCTGACGGCCTGGGGCACCTCGAACATGCGCACTGGCGGCGACGATATCGCCCAGGCCTTGGCGCTGATCGGCGTCAAGCCGCTCTGGGACATGAGCTCGCGCCGTGTCACCGGCTACGAGATCATTCCGCCGGCGATGCTCGGGCGGCCACGCGTCGACGTGACGCTCCGCATTTCCGGCTTCTTCCGCGATGCCTTTCCCGAGCAGATCGCACTGTTCGACAAGGCGATCCGCGCTGTCGGCGCGCTGGAGGAGGATGCTGCCGACAATCCCATTGCCGAGCGCATGCGCGGCGAGGCAGCGCGGCTTGCGGCTGCCGGTCTTGACGAAGTCTCGGCAAAGCGCCGGGCGGGCTACCGCATCTTCGGCTCGAAGCCCGGCGCTTACGGCGCTGGCCTGCAGGCGCTGATCGACGAGAAGGGCTGGGAGCGGCGCGCCGATCTTGCCGAGGCCTATCTCGTCTGGGGCAGCTATGCCTATGGCGCCGGCGAGGAGGGCAGGGCCGAACGCGGTCTGTTCGAGGAGCGGCTGCGCTCGGTGCAGGCCGTCATTCAGAACCAGGACAATCGCGAGCATGACCTGCTCGACAGCGACGATTATTACCAGTTCGAGGGCGGCATGGCGGCGGCGGCCGAACAGCTCGCCGGCGTGCGGCCGTCGATCTATCACAATGACCATTCCAGACCGGAAAAGCCGGTGATCCGCTCGCTGGAAGAGGAGATCGGCCGGGTCGTGCGTGGGCGCGTCGTCAATCCGAAATGGATCGCGGGCGTCATGCGTCACGGCTACAAGGGCGCTGCCGAGATCGCCGCCACCGTCGATTATCTCTTCGCCTTTTCGGCGACGACGGGCGCGGTCGGCGAACATCATTTCGAGGCCGTCTACCGAGCCTTTGTCGCCGATGCCGGCGTGCGCGACTTCATGATCGAGAAGAACCCTGCGGCATTCGACGAAATGAGAGAGCGGCTGTGCGAGGCGATCGACCGCAGCCTCTGGACGCCGCGCAGCAATTCGGCCCGGTTCCACCTGGCTGCAAACAACAGAATGAGGTGAGCTATGAGCGACGAGATCCCGGAAAACGAAACCGGCAAGGATGATGCGCGCCACGCCGAGAAAATGGCGAAGAAGAAGGCCGCGCGCGACAAGATCATGGCGACCAAGACGGATGGCAAGGGGCTGATCATCGTCCATACGGGCAAGGGCAAGGGCAAGTCCTCGGCGGCCTTCGGGATGATCTTCCGCCATATCGCCCACGGCAAGCCGTCTGCCGTCGTGCAGTTCATCAAGGGCGCGATGTGGACCGGCGAGCGCGACCTGATCGAGAAGCATTTCTCCGATCTCTGCCAGTTCCACACGATGGGCGAGGGTTTCACCTGGGAAACGCAGGACCGTGCCCGCGATGTCGCCGCAGCGGCGGCCGCTTGGGAAAAGGCCAAGGAACTGATCCGCGATGAAAGCAATTCCATGGTGCTGCTCGACGAGATCAACATCGCGCTGCGCTACGACTATCTCGACATCAACGATGTCGTCGCCTTCCTGAAGAGCGAGAAGCCCGCAATGACGCATGTCGTGCTGACGGGGCGCAACGCCAAGGAGGAACTGATCGAGATCGCCGATCTGGTGACGGAGATGGAACTCGTTAAGCATCCTTTCCGCTCCGGCATCAAAGGGCAGCCGGGTGTGGAGTTCTAAACATCCGGGACTTGCTGCTGTCGATAGTGCGCGGGAACCTTGGGGCGTTCATCATGGGTGAAGTGAAATTCGACGCCGTCCGGCGCCTCGTCCTCGGGCTCGGCTGCGAGCGCGACACGCCGGCACAGGAGGTGTTGGCGCTAGCCGAACAGGCGCTTCGCGAGGCCGGGGTCAGCGGGGAGGCCCTTGCGGCCGTCGCCTCGATCGATAGCCGCACGAACGAGCCCGCGGTGCTTTCGGTCGCCGCCCATTTCTCTGTGCCGGCGGTATTCTTTGCCGCCGGGCGGCTGGAGGAGGAGACGCCGCGGTTGGCGAATCCTTCCGCGACCGTCTTTGCCCGTGTCGGCTGCCATGGGGTCTCCGAGGCAGCTGCGCTGGCGGCTGCGGGGCCGAATGCCGAGCTTGCTGTCGCCAAGATCAAATCTGCACACGCCACGGCGGCAGTTGCCCGCAGCGGGTTGCAGAAAGCCTGATCGGCGTTATGTTGGCGCCAATTCGCGGCGCCGTCCGGCAGCCTCACGGTTCACATCTAGAGGATATCTCATGCACAAGGTCATTTATGACACCGACCCCGGCGTCGACGACGCCATGGCGCTTCTCTTCCTGCATCGTCACCCCGAAATCGACCTTCTCGGCATCACCACGGTTTTCGGCAATGCCTCGGTCGAGATGACGACGCGCAATGCGCTTTTCCTCAAGCGCGAATGGAATATTGCAGCTCCCGTTTCCAAGGGCGCCGGCGTCACCATCGATCACGCGCGCGAGGAGCGGGCATGGCCGGCCATGGTGCACGGCGATAACGGCCTCGGCAATATCGCGGTGCCTGAGATGGTCGACGTGCCCGTCGATCCGCGCCCGGCGCATCGCTTCATCATCGACACCGTGCGCGCCCATCCGGGCGAGGTCCGTCTCGTCGCCGTCGGCCGGATGACCAATCTGGCGCTGGCGCTGAAGGAAGACCCCGAGATCGCGATGCTGGTCAAGGACGTCGTTATCATGGGCGGCAATTTCTATGTGCCGGGCAATGTCTCGCCGGTCGCCGAGGCCAATATTCATGGCGATCCCGAGGCGGCCGACATCGTCATGACCGCGCCGTGGAAGGTCGTCGTCATCGGTCTCGACGTCACCTCCATCACCACGATGAGCCGCAGCTATCTCGGCGGGATGGCAGCGAAGGGCGACGGGGCGGTGAAGCTGCTCGACGCGCTGTCGCAGCATTATATCGATTTCTACAGCCATTCGGTCGAGGATGGCATGATGGTGCATGACAGCTGCGCCTGCGTTTACGTCGTGGCGCCCGAGCTGTTCTCGTCGATTACAGGCGCCGTGCGCGTCGTCTGCGGCGGCATCGCCGACGGCCAGACCATCGTCAGGCCGGACGGCCGGCGTTTTCCGCCGGGCGACTGGGACGGCTTGCCGAGCCAGGTCGTCTGCACCGGCATCGAGTCAGAGAAGGTCATCGACCTCATCCGCGACACGCTGCTTGCTGCCTGACCGCTTGGGAGCCGGCCGCGGCGCAGCCGGCTCTGCGACAATACGACAATAATTCATAGTGTTATTCGGATTTCCCGAGGATTTGAATCCGCTTCCTCGCAAAGTGAGTCATGGTCATCTCAGCAACTTCGAGTGAGGCGGTGCTGACGGCGTTGACCTTACCCCTTACGGGGCCTAGATCAGCGGGATGATCGATGCCCCATTCTCCCATCTTCCGGCGCTGGAGCCGGGCAGCGTCTGGCTCGTGGGCGCCGGCCCCGGCGATCCCGGGCTGTTGACGCTGCTCGCCGCCAAGGGGCTTTCCGAGGCTGACGTCATCGTCCACGACGCGCTGGTCAACGAGGAATGCCTGGCGCTGGCGCGGCCGGAAACGCTGGTGGAATATGCCGGCAAGCGCGGCGGCAAGCCTTCGGCGAAACAGCGCGACATCTCGCTGCGGCTGGTAGAGATGGCGCGCGCCGGCAAGCGGGTGCTGCGGCTGAAGGGCGGCGATCCCTTCGTCTTCGGTCGCGGCGGCGAAGAGGCGCTGATGCTGGTCGAGCACAATATCCCCTTCCGCATCGTGCCCGGCATCACCGCCGGCATCGGCGGGCTCGCCTATGCCGGCATTCCGGTGACGCATCGCGACATCAACCATGCCGTGACCTTCCTCACCGGCCATGATTCCTCCGGCATCGTGCCCGACAGGATCGACTGGGATGCGATCGGCCGGGGTTCGCCCGTCATCGTCATGTATATGGCGATGAAGCATATCGCCGAGATCAGCGCCAACCTGATCGCCGCCGGCCGGCTGCCGTCGGAAGCCGTCGCCTTCGTTTGCAATGCCGCTACCGGCCGACAGCAGGTGCTGGAGACGACGCTTGGAGAGGCGACCGAGGCTGTTGCCGCCTCCGGGCTGGAGCCGCCGGCGGTGGTCGTCGTCGGCGAGGTGGTGCGGCTCAGGGCCTCGCTCGATTGGCTCGGCGCGCTCGGCGGACGGCGGCTGCAGCCGGATCCATTCCGCCGGTCAAGCAAGGTGACGGCATGAGCGGCCTCCTGATCGCAGCGCCGTCCTCCGGCGCCGGCAAGACGACGGTGACGCTCGGGCTGCTCCGGGCGCTGCGCCGGCGCGGCATCGCGGTCGCGCCCGGCAAGGCCGGCCCCGACTATATCGATCCTGCCTTTCATGCGGCAGCGAGCGGCACGCTCTGCCTGAATTTCGATCCCTGGGCGATGCGCCCGGAGCTGATCTCGGCCAATGCCGCGCTTCACCGTTCCGGCGACCGCATCCTCGTCATCGAGGCGATGATGGGGCTGTTCGACGGGGCGGCAGACGGAAAGGGAACGGCGGCCGATCTCGCCGCCCAGCTCGGGCTTTCCGTGGTGCTCGTCGTCGACGCCTCGCGCATGTCGCAATCGGTGGCGCCGCTGGTTTCCGGTTTTGCCGGTTTCCGCGCCGATGTCCGGGTTGCCGGCGTTATCCTCAACAAGGTCGGCAGCGACCGGCACGAGGCGATGCTGCGACAGGCACTGGAGGCTATCCGCATGCCTGTCATCGCCGTGATCGGCAACGACAAGGCGCTTTCCCTGCCGGAGCGCCATCTCGGCCTCGTCCAGGCTGGCGAACATGCAACCCTCGATAATTTCATCGACCATGCAGCGGATGCCGTCTCCGAGGAATGCAATTTCGAATTCCTGCTGCGCATTGCAAGGCAGGGGCCCAACCGGCCGTCGGCCGCCAATATCGACCGGCTGATGCCGCTGGGCGCCCGTATCGCCGTGGCACGCGATGTCGCCTTTGCCTTTTCTTATGAGCATATGCTGCTCGGCTGGCGTCGCCGGGGTGCTGCGATCTCCTTCTTCTCACCGCTTGCCGACGAGGCGCCGGCTGGCGATGCCGATGCGATCTATCTGCCCGGCGGTTATCCCGAGCTGCATGCCGGACGGCTGGCCGTGGCGCAGAATTTCCGCGCCGGCATGGTCGATGCGGCAGCGCGCGACATCAGGATCTACGGTGAGTGCGGCGGCTACATGGTGCTCGGCGACGGGCTGATCGATGCGGAGGGCAAGCGCCATCAGATGCTCGGCCTGCTGCCCGTCGTCACCAGCTATGCCAAGCGGAAACGCCATCTCGGCTATCGCCGTGTCGTGCCGCTCGACGGCGCCTTTTTCGCGCGAATGATGACGGCGCATGAATTCCACTATTCCACTGTTGTTTCGGAGGGTGAGGGGAAGCGGCTGTTTGCAACGCAAGATGCACTCGGAACCGATCTGGGTGCAGCCGGGCTCCGGCGCGATCAGGTAGCGGGCTCCTACATGCATCTGATCGATCTGGCCGGAGCTGCTGGATGAGCGCACCGATCGCCCATGGTGGCGGCATCACCGCGGCTGCCGCTACCTTCGGCGGCAGGCCGGACGACTGGCTCGATCTTTCCACGGGTATCAATCCGTCCCCCGTCGCGCTACCTGACATTCCGGCGCGAGCCTGGCACCGCCTGCCGGACAGGCACCTCGTCGATGAGGCAAGGCGCGCGGCGCGTGATCACTATGGCAGCGGCGAGATCCTGCCGCTGCCGGTGCCCGGTACGCAATCGGTGATTCAGCTTCTACCGCGTTTCGTCGAGAGCGGTAGGATCGCCGTGACGGACGATAGGATCGCCGTGACGGACAACAAGGTTGCCGTGGTATCGCCGACCTATGGCGAATATGCGCGCGCCTTCACCTCGGCCGGTTTTACCGTCGATGTGGTCAGCGACATCGCAGCGATCGGGGCAGGGCATCGATTGGCCGTCGTCGTCAATCCGAACAATCCCGATGGCCGGGTCTGGCCGGCAGAAACGCTGATTGCCCTACATGACAGGATGAAGGCGGGAAACGGGTTTCTCGTCGTCGACGAGGCGTTCGGTGATACCGATCCGGCGCTGAGCCTTGCATCCCATACGCCGCAACTTTCCAACCTCATCATCTTCCGCTCTTTCGGCAAGTTCTTCGGGCTTGCCGGCCTGCGGCTCGGTTTTGCGATTGCGCGCAGCGATATCCTCGTGCGTTTCGAACACTGGCTCGGCCCCTGGGCGGTCTCCGGCCCGGCCCTTTCGATTGCAGGTTCGCTGCTGCGTACGGACGTTTCTCCGATCCGCAGCCGCATCGATGAGCGCAGCGCCGACCTGCAAGCGGTGTTGTTGGGCGCCGGATTGCAGATTTCAGGAGGGACGGCGCTCTTCACCCTTGTCGCCGATGCGAGAGCCGGCGACATTTACACGCATCTCTGCCGCCATCATATTCTCGTCCGCAAGTTCGACTATGCGCCGGATTGGCTGCGTTTCGGGCTGACGCCTGATCCGGCGGCAGACAGGCGGCTTGGCGAAGCCCTTCAGAGATTTGAGCGATGACGATCGACGAAAACCTTCTAGTACTGCTTCTGGCGCTGCTGCTCGACCGGGTCGCCGGCGATCCGCAATGGTTGTGGTCGCGGATGCCGCATCCCGTCGTCATGTTCGGCGCGGCGATCTCCTATGCCGACCAGCAGCTCAACCCGGCAAGCCTCACGGGCTCGCAACGCAGGATGAACGGTGTCGCCGCCATCCTGGCGCTGCTTCTGGTGGCGATAGCCGCAGGCTTCGTGTTCAACCGGTTCTTCGCGCTGTTCGGCCTTGCCGGCATCTTGCTGGAGACCGGGCTGGTGGCGATCTTCCTGGCGCAGAAAAGCCTTGCCGATCACGTCGCGGCTGTCGCCGTCGCCTTACGCGACGAGGGCCTTGCCGGCGGGCGGACCGCCGTTTCCCGCATCGTCGGACGCGATCCTGAGACGCTGGATGAGCCAGCCGTCTGCCGCGCGGCGATCGAAAGCCTTGCCGAGAATTTCTCCGACGGCGTCGTGGCGCCGGCTCTCTGGTATGCCGTCTTCGGCCTGCCGGGGCTCTTCGCCTACAAGATGCTGAACACGGCGGATTCGATGATCGGCCACAAGTCGGAAAAATACATCGATTTCGGCTGGGCCGCCGCCCGCCTTGACGATATCGCCAACTGGCCGGCCGCGCGGCTCTCCATCCTGCTGATCGCCGCCGGCGCCTGGATCCGGCGGGGGATAAGCGCCGGGCGCGAGGCGATCCGGGTGGCGATGCGCGACGGGGCCCTGCACCGTTCGCCGAACTCCGGCAGGCCGGAGGCGGCGATGGCAGGCGCGCTGAACGTCCAGCTCGCCGGCCCGCGCATTTATGGCGGCGTCATCGTGCGTGAACCGATGATCAACGACACCGGTCGCGACGTGGCGACCTCAGGCGACATCGAGGACGGCGTATCGGTATTCTATGCCAGCTGCATGGTGCTCGCCGGTGTTACGTTCGGACTATTTTTGTGTTTTTTGTAGGGACTCACACGGCACAACCTCCCGATAGACAATTCCCACTCAAACGTTTATGCGAAATGCCTCCTACCTCCACCAGACCGGAAGCAGAGCGATGACAGTTCAGGTTGAATTACCGTGCCCGAAGTGCAAGAGCACCAAGATGAAGTTCGAGCGTCCCGAGATCCGGGAGACCGACATCATCACCTGTGCCGCCTGCGGCCATAATCTCGGCACCATGGCCTCGATTCGCGAGAAGATGAACAAGGCCTACCAGCAGCTCAATCGGGCTGGGACGAAGCGCAAGCTTCAATAAGCCTGCGGCGCATCCGCTTGCTGCGATGCGCCGTTAAAATTGTGATTACCATTCGGATTAAAGCAATCTAATAAGTATTGCCGTAGTCTCTCTTTCGTGAGGGCGCAATTAAGCTGCGCGAGTTCGAAGAGGGGCTATGATGAAGACGATTTTGGCGGCTGCGGCCGCAAGTTTATTGCTGCAGTTTTCTCCTGTTGCCGCTCAGGCAGCAACGCTGGTCGCCAATATCAGCATCGGCAAGCAGACGATGACCGTTTCCGAGAACGGCTTCGTCAAATATCGCTGGAAGGTTTCGACCGCGCGCAACGGCTATGTCACGCCAACCGGTTCGTGGCGCGCCAAGTGGCTGTCGCGCGATCACCGCTCCAGGAAATACGACAATGCACCGATGCCCTTCGCCGTATTCTTCAACGGCGGTTACGCCGTTCACGCGACTTTCGACCTGAAGCGCCTGGGCCGGCCGGCTTCGCATGGCTGCGTTCGCCTGCACCCCGACAATGCCGCCCAATTCTTTTCGCTGACGCGGCAGGCCGGCCTTGCCAATACCCGCGTGGTCATTACGCGCTAACCGAACGGGTTATGCGCCGCGCTGATCCCTCTTATGCGCTGATCATCCGCTCCAGTTCATCCATGTCGGGGACGATGATATGTCGGAAATTCTCGATGCGAATGACGCCGCTCTTGCGCAGCCTGGTCATCTGGCGGCTGACGGTTTCGATCGTCAGCCCGAGGAAATCGGCGATCTCGGCGCGGGATAACGGCAGGTCGAAGGCGGTGCTTGTGGCCGTTTGCGGTTCGGCGTGGGTAGCGATGAGGTGAAGCAGGCTTGCGACCTTCTCCTCGGCGGTGCGCCGGCCGAGCGTCAGCATCCATTCGCGCGCGGCATCCAGCTCCTTCAGCGCCTGATCGTGCAGGCTGCGCTGCAGTTCCGGCGTTTCCGATATCATACGGTCGAGCAGGTTGCGCGGGAAGACGCAGATTTCGGAATCGGTCGCCGCCTCTGCTGACAGCGTGCTTTCGCGCACGAAGGGCCTGCCGACGAAATCGGGGGCGAATTGCAGGCCGACGATCTGCTGGCGCCCGTCCGGCATCACCTTGCAGAGCTTCACCACCCCGCGCATGATGTTCGAATAGAAAGAGCTTTCCGAGCCTTGCGCGGTGATCTCGCTGCCGGCATCGACCTTGCGGCGCAGCGAGTGGCGGCCGAGGTCCTTCAACTGACCGCTCGACAGTACGCCGCAGACGACGCCGTGCCGCGCCTGGCAGGAACGGCAGGCTACGGGGATGCCAACCTCGAGAACCCCACTGTGTGCGACGTCCATACCCTGATCCCTTCGAAATCCGCGTGCCGGGCGTAGCTGCGCATGCCGGGCATACCGTAGACGATTACGCCGCGATTGCGGGTTCGGCTATCCCGATTTCTTCCAGCGCGGCTTGATGATTATCAATTTCGCCGGGATTGCGATTTGATCCAGATCAAAGTTTCCGTGCCCTGGCTGTTGTTGGAAGCGCCTGCGCCGAGAAGAGGCCGTCCGCGGGTTTGATTCGGATGGCTTCTTCACCCCGCCGACAGGGCGGGTTTTCTAAAGCGGCATCGCCTCGCGCCTTGCACGACGGCAAAGGCCGGCATTCCATTGCTGTTTAGGCAACACCCCGCCGGCAAATTGCCGCAACGCCGGGACGAAAGCATTGGCTTTTGAAATGGATTTGCCTATGAGGGGGTTTAAATCGTCATTTCATGAGGTACAGCGCGTGACCGCTACATTCGATAAAGTTGCCGACATTATTGCAGAAACCAGCGAGATCGACCGCGCGACGATCACGCCGGAGAGCCATACGATCGACGACCTCGGTATCGACAGCCTCGATTTCCTCGACATCGTCTTTGCGATCGACAAGGAATTCGGCATCAAGATCCCGCTCGAAAAGTGGACGCAGGAAGTCAACGAAGGCAAGGTTTCCACCGAAGAATACTTCGTGCTGAAGAACCTCTGCGCTAAGATCGACGAGCTCAAAGCAGCCAAGGCCTGAGCGATATAACAGTCTTTTTTGAACGCCCTGCCGCCCTGAATATGGCGGCCGGGCGGTTTCGTTCCTAACTAGCTAGTGCATGCCGCCCAAAAGTGCGCAGCGGTTTTGGGATAACGGCATGCATAAAAACAAAGACCTAAAGTGCGAACCAGACGCGCTTAGGCGTCACCGGCGGGCGGATCTGGCCTGTCGGGCCGGAGGATCCGAATGCTGCTGGAATATTTCCAGATGATTGACCGCGTCGAAGCGGTGGACCTGAAGAAGGGCACGCTTAAGGCGCGATCCGTCGTGCCGGCCAAGAGCCCCGTCTTCGAGGGTCATTTTCCCGGCATGCCGCTCGTTCCCGGCGTGCTCCTGATCGAGACCATGGCCCAGGCCTCCGGCATGCTGGTGCTTGCCGTCACCAATTTTGCCGCCATGCCCTTCCTGATGACGGTCGACGGCGCCAAGATGCGCACCTTCGTCGAACCCGAAGCCGTGCTCGACATCGAGGCGGTGCTAGAGCATGACGGTTCGGGTTTCGCGGTCACCAAGGCTAAAATCACCAGCGGCGGCAAGAAGGTCTGCGATGCGCAGCTGAAACTGCGCACCATGCCGTTTTCCGAGGTGCCGCTCGGCGATATCGTGAAGAAACGTGCCGGCGAGATCGGGCTTCTCGAAGCGATCGCGGCGCAGGGAGTGATTGGATGAGCAAGGCTGCAAACGACGTCGTCATCTCGGGCATCGGCATCGTCACCTGTCAGGGCGTCGGCAAGGACGCGCATATCGCGCTGCTTTCGGCCGCGAGCACCCCGAAAGCGATCGTCGAGACCGAAAAGTTCAAGCCCTATCCGGTGCATCCGCTGCCCGAGATCGACTGGTCGCAGCAGATCGCCAAACGCGGCGATCAACGCCAGATGGAGAACTGGCAGCGCATCGGCGTCTTTGCCGCCGGCCTTGCGCTCGACGATGCCGGTTTCAAGGACGATATCGAGGCCTGCGGCACGATGGACATGATCGTGGCGGCCGGCGGCGGCGAGCGCGATATCAATGTCGACACACTGATCGTCGACGAGGCGCTGAAGCGCAATGACCGCGAGTTGCTGCTCAACGAGAAGCTGACGACCGAGCTGAGGCCGACGCTGTTCCTCGCCCAGCTTTCCAACCTGCTCGCCGGCAATATCTCGATCGTGCACAAGGTCACCGGCTCGTCGCGCACGTTTATGGGCGAGGAAGCGGCCGGCATATCCGCCGTCGAGACCGCCTTCTACCGCATCAAATCAGGCGAATCCTCACATGCGCTTGTTGGAGGCGCCTTCGCGGCCGAGCGGCCTGACATGATCCTGCTCACCGAAGCGATCGGCGCCCATGCGCGCGGCGACTGGGTGCCGCTCTGGTCGCGCAAGCCGAGCGATGGCGGCGGCATGATCACCGGTTCGGCCGGCGCCTTCCTGGTGCTGGAATCGCGCAAGCACGCTAGAGCCCGCGGCGCCCATATCTATGCTGTCATCGACGCGGTCGAGGGCGACCGCGGCAACCGCAATTCCGGCAATCTTGAAGTCCGGCTGGAGCGGCTTTTGGCACCGGCTGCCGGGCTTGCCACTGAGAGCACGGCGATCTTTTCCGGATCGACCGGCATGCACGATCTTGCCGCCCGTGAGCGGGCGGTGCTCGAGCATCAATTACCCGACGTTGCGATCCGCGGCTTCGGCGGGGTCACCGGCCATACGATCGAGACGCAGTTCACGCTGGGTCTGGCGCTTGCAGCCCTTGCCGTCGATGGCAAGGCCAAGGTTCCGCCGTTCGACGCCGCCCATGAGGCGCCGATGCGGGCAGGCGCCACCGCCGCCGTCGTGACCACGGTCGGACACCAGCGCGGCGAGGGCGTTGCCGTTCTTTCCGCAGATGCGTGAGGAGTGAGAGATATGACAGCTTCCGCTTATAGAGATCACCTCGGCCGTCCGATCGTGGCTGTTACCGGCATGGGCATCATCACCTCGCTCGGTCAGGGCCTCACCGACAACTGGGCAGCGCTTTCGTCAGGCACGTCGGGCATCCACGAGATCAACCGCTTCCCGACCGAAGGCCTGTCGACGCGGATCGCCGGCACCGTCGATTTCATCGGCATCCCGGTGCCCAACGCCGTCGAGCGCTCCTATGCATTCGCCCGCGAAACGACGATCGAGGCACTGGCCGATGCTGGCCTTTCCGGCGATTTCAATGGCCCGCTGTTTCTAGCCGCTCCGCCGATCGAGCCGGAGTGGAGCGCGCGCTTCGAACTTGCGGACCGTTCGCCGGCTTCCGACCATCCGGGGGATGCCTATGAGCGCTTCCTGACGGCGCTGCGTCAGCGTCCGGATCCGGCCTTCCATGAGGCGGCCCTGTTCGGTGCGATTTCCGAGCGCCTTGCCGACCGGTTCGGCACCCGCGGCCTTCCCGTCACGCTGTCGACCGCCTGCGCCTCCGGCGTCACGGCGATCCAGCTCGGCATCGAGGCGATCCGCCAGGGCCGCACCGATCGCGCGCTGACAGTCGCGACCGACGGATCGCTGAGTGCCGAAGCGCTGATCCGCTTCTCGTTGCTGTCAGCTCTTTCGACACAGAATGATCCGCCGACCAAGGCTTCCAAGCCGTTCAGCAAGGATCGCGACGGCTTCGTCATCGCCGAAGGTGCTGCGACGCTGGTGCTGGAATCGCTGGAATCGGCAGTCGCCCGCGGCGCCAAGGTGCTCGGCATCATGAAGGGCGCCGGCGACAAGGCCGACAGCTTCCACCGCACCCGGTCGTCGCCCGATGGCGGCCCGGCAATCGCGACGATCCGCGCGGCCCTTGCCGATGCCGGCATCGACGAGAGCGGCATCGGCTACATCAATGCGCACGGCACCTCGACGCCGGAGAACGACAAGATGGAGTATGGCGCGATGTCGGCCGTGTTCGGCGATCGGCTCGTCGGCATTCCGGTGTCGTCCAACAAGTCGATGATCGGCCATACGCTGACGGCGGCGGGCGCCGTCGAGGCGGTGTTCTCGCTGCAGACGATGCTGACCGGAACGCTGCCGCCGACGATCAATTACAACAACCCCGATCCGTCGATCGTTCTCGATGTCGTGCCGAACAAGAAGCGGGAAGCCCAGGTTTCAGCCGTGCTTTCCAACTCCTTCGGCTTCGGCGGGCAGAATGCCAGCCTTGTCATGGCGCTCGAACCGGCTTAAGCGGTTCGCGACAATTTCAAAACAAGAAGACCGTCTTGAAGGCGAGGGATTTTGCCATGCGCGCTTTGCAACTGATCGATGACCGCAAGCTTGAGATCACCGACCTGCCGGAACCGGACGCTCCTGGTGCCGGCGAGGTGACGCTGCGCGTCAAGGCGGTGGCGCTCAACCATATCGACGTCTGGGGCTGGCGCGGCATGGCATTCGCCAAGCGCAAGATGCCGCTGGTCATCGGTGCCGAAGCCTCCGGCATCGTCGAAGCGATCGGACCGGGTGTCGCCAACGTGCTGCCGGGCCAGCTGGTCGCGATCTACGGCGCGCGTACCTGCGGCCTCTGCCGTCCCTGCCGCGAAGGCCGCGACAATCTTTGCGAACATGTCTCCGGCGTGCACGGCTTCCATCTCGACGGCTTCGCGCAGGAGAAGGTCAACCTGCCGGCGCGCCTGCTGGTGCCGGCCCCTCCCGGCGTCGACGCGATCGGCGCGGCGCTTGCTCCAGTCACCTTCGGTACTGTCGAGCACATGCTGTTCGACAATGCCAAGCTTGAGCCGGGTGAAACCATCCTCGTCCATGCCGGCGGCTCCGGCATCGGCACGGCGGCGATCCAGCTCGCCAAGAAGATCGGCTGCACCGTCATCACCACGGTCGGTTCGGACGACAAGATCGAAAAGGCCAAGGCGCTCGGCGCCGATCACGTCATCAACTACCGCACCGATCGTTTCGAAGGCGTGGTGCGCAAGCTCACCAAGAAGAAGGGCGTCGACGTCGTCTTCGAACATGTTGGCAAGGACACCTGGGCAGGCTCGATGCTCTGCATGAAGCGCGGCGGGCGCCTCGTCACCTGCGGCTCGACCTCGGGTGTTTCGACAGAGATGAACCTGATGATGCTGTTCCAGCAGCAGCTGAAGCTCTTCGGCTCCTTCGGCTGCCGCATGGAGAACATGGCGGATGCGATGCAGAAGATGGGCCGCGGGCTCGTCCATCCCGTCATCGATACCGAGGTCAGCTTCAGCGATATCGACCGGGCGCTGGAGCGGATGGAATCGCGCCAGATCTTCGGCAAGATCATTCTGAAGATGGTTTGACCGCGTGAAGCTGTTCATCACCCGGATCGTTCTGGCGCTCAGGAATTTCCAGCAATGGCTGGTGGCTCAGGTGATGTTCGGCTTCCTGAATTTCCTGAAGCTTTTTCCGGCCGATGGTGCGATCCGCTTCGCCGATAGGACAATGCGCCGGCTCGGGCGGCTGACCAGCCGCCACAGACTGATGCTGACCAATCTGCGCAACGCCTTTCCCGAGAAGAGCGAGGTCGAGATCGAGGAAATCGCGCTCGCCAGTTGGGGTAATATGGGCCGGCTTGCGGCCGAATACGTCTTCCTCGATCAGCTGTTCGACTATGATCCCGAAAAGTCGGAGCCGGGCAGGGTGGAGGTGTCGGGCGTCCCGATCTTCCTCGACCTGCGTGACAATCCGCGCCCCTTCATCGTCTTTACCGGCCATACCGCCAACTTCGAGCTGCTGCCGGTGGCGGGTGCCGCCTTCGGGCTCAACGTCACCGTGCTCTTTCGGCCGCCGAATAATCCTTATGTCGCCAAGAAGGTGTTCGACTTCAGGAGCGCCCGCATGGGCAAGCTGGTGCCCTCGCATGCCGGCTCCTCCTTCGCGCTCGCCCGTCAACTGGAAGCAGGCCAGGGCGTGGGCGTGCTGGTCGACCAGAAATTCCGCAAGGGGCTGAAGGGCACCTTCTTCGGGCGCGACGTCAAGACCAATCCGCTGCTGCCGAAGCTGGTGCGCCAGTTCGACTGCGAGGTCTATCCGGCGCGCTGCATCCGTCTGCCTGGAAATCGCTACCGGCTGGAAATCGAGCCGCGGCTGGACATGCCGCGCGACGCCAAGGGTAATCTCGACCTGCCGGCCGCCGCCCAACTGCTCAACGACAAGGTGGAAAGCTGGGTGCGGGAATATCCGGAACAGTGGCTCTGGTACCACGACCGCTGGCAGATCAAGCAGACGCTCGCGCCTTAGGACAGGATGCTCCAGAATAATAGTTGGAGCATGATGACGCCCGAAAACCGCTCACACTTTTCGGCATCATACTCTAAAAAAGGTCCACCCCCATTTATCAGCGGTGAAAAACGGCAGGTGCTCCCGGATTGAAACTGAGGGCACTTCATGTTACCCGTCACCACTAGGACGCGAATAATGTCTACCGGAAGGCGCATTTTTGGGAAATGCAGCCATGTGAGGTTTCGGACTCCTCTCTTGGCACAATGGGAGTGGGAGGCGTCTTGCTGGAGCTTTTTCGAGCTTTTTCCTTGCGGTGCGTGCAAATCGAGGAAGCCATACGCCTGGGCGACGACCAGCGCGTCACGGCGCTCGACCGTCATGTCGAGCCGCTGGTCGAGGCAATCCTCGCCTGCCGGGCAGCCAATCTGCTCGAAGTCTACATGCAGCTGCGGTTCGTGAGCCACCTGATCAGCCAGGATGCCGACGACAGCGCCAGCGTCACGGAGCACACGTCGGTGCTTTCCTATCTGCTCGACGGCTATTTCGGGGCGCATGGGCCGGACTGGCGCGTGCCGTCTCCGCAGGATGTGCGCATCGAGCCGCCGCCGGCCTATGTGCCGGATACCGACAATGGCCAGTTCCTCAACGCGGTGATCCTCGAAAGCCTGCCGGATCGCGTGGCAGTGCTGACAAGGGATTATCGCTATCTCTATTCCAATCCAGCCAACAGCGCCCATCTCAACAGGAAGCCGATGGAACTCATCGGCCGCCACCTTTCCGAATTCATCGGCGAGGAGCGGTTTGCCGAATGCGCCAAGCATAAGCTCGACAACTGCTTTGCCGGTGACCAGATCGACTATACCTATGAGTGCTTGGCTGGCAGCGGCGGATCGCGGCAGGAGCGCTGTCGCATGTCGCCGCTGCGTGATGCGGGCGGCACGGTGATCGGCGCCCTGCTCGTCATGGAAGATCTCGACCGGCTGTCGCAGGCTGCCTGATCCCGGTCGGCAGCCTTAGGCAGCCTGACCAACTGGGCAGCCTCGGGTAATCCGGCTAGAGCCTTTCCGGGCTAGATTGCAGCATTCTGTTGGCTCAAACGGAGTCGGATGGTCGACCGGCCGGCGAGCGTCGTAGCCAAGCTCTACGGCCAAGCCGGCCGGTCGATCAGCCGGCCCGTTTCAGCCAACCCGAAGGGCCGGGCATCTTTCCGCCAGGGCAAAGGCGATCGGCTCGGACGTACCAAGGGGTATGCCCGTCGCCAATCGCCTCTGCCCTGACAAAAACCTGCTCCGGCAGAATGCTTCAATCTAACCCGGAAAGGCTCTAAGCGGCCGCCCAGACAGCGAGCTCGTAGCCGTCGCGGTCGAGGAAGTGGAAGCGACGGCCGCCGGGAAAATCGGTGATCGGCCGGACGATCGTGCCGCCGGCCTTCTCGACTGATGTCAGCACCTCTTCCAGATCATTGGCATAGACGACGACCAGCGGCCCGCCGCCTGTCCGCACCGGTCCGAAATCGGTAAAGCCGCCCTTCAGCCGGCCATCGTCGAATTCGCAATAATTCGGGCCGTAATCGGTGAAGCGCCAGCCGAAGGCCGAGCCGTAAAAGGCTTTGGCTGCAGCGATGTCGGCGACGTTGAATTCGACATAGTCGATGCGGCGGTCGTTGTTTTCTGTTTTCTCGGCCATCTATCTCTCCATCAGGGCTTTCAGCATGGCGAGATCTTTCTCGACATGGGCGGCATCGGCGGAAAACTGCGCGTCGGTCATGCCGGGCAGGCGCAGCAGCGTGAACATGACCTCACAGCCATCGCCGTTCGGCACGATGCGCAGGGCATTATAGACCCTTAGGCCGGACTCGATCGTCACCGTATGGTCGATCACGCCGAATTCATTGGCCGGCACGAAGCTCACCTTGACGCTGCCGAGAGCGCCGTGGGCGATCCAGTCGGCGCCGTGCGGCTCGAGTCCGGTCGCAAGGCCGGAGGCCCAGAGCGGCATGTTCTCCGGCTTGCCCGCGAATTCATAGACGTCGCGCCAGTCGCGCTCGATCGACAGGTGGATGATTTTCGCGGGCATTGTCGTCATGGCTTGCAGGTCCCTGTCATTTGGTTTCGTCAGAATAACAAACCGGCCGACAGCGTCTTGAACAAAACGGTCAGTCGCCTCTTTTCCGCATGCCGAGCTGGTCGAGAATGACGGCGGGTGTCAGCGTCGACAGCTCGCCGACCTCCCGCGTCATGTGGGGCTGGTCGGCAAAGCCCGCTTCCAGCGCAAGGCGGGCAAGCGGCATCGTGCCCGACTTGCGGCAGAGGTCGAGGAAACGCTGGAATCTACGGATCCGTTCCAGCGTCTTTGCGCCGTAGCCGAAATGATGGTGGCAGCGACGACGCAGCTGCCTTTCGCTCATGCCGAGCCGGTCGAGCAGGCCGGATGCCGGGCGCCCGCTGTCGGCAGCGGCGAAGATCATGGCGGCGTCGCGGGCGGGCTCCTCCGCATCGCACGCGGTCCCTTCGAGCAGGCGGCCAAACAGCGCCATCGCGGCCGATGGGTCGGGACAATTCGCAAGCCGCGCTTCGAATTCGGCAGTGTCCTTCCGGCCGATGTCGGCAAGAGGCACCGAGCAGCCGACCAGCTCGGAGAGCGGCGTCTTCAGCCAGGGTGCTGCAGCGCCGGGCGCAAAACGTGCGCCGATCACAGTCGCGCCCGGCCGGATGACGGGAAAGGCCGCCGTCCTGTCGGGGCCGGCGACGACCAGCCGGCCGTCGATCCAGAGGAGATCGCAATAGCCATCCGGCACGATCGCCACCATTGCCGGCGGTCCGTTGTGAAGCGCATGCGACCAGAGACGACTGAAATGGCGTCGCAGCGCCGGCGGTGGTGCATATTCGCGGTAGCGGCCGGCGCGGGCCGCCAGGAGAGCCATCTGTTTTCGTTTTCCCGATGCCAATGCGATATCTCCCGAGGCACTGATGATACCATGAGATAGGGTATTGCGGGCAGGAAGCGCGAAAAACTTGCGGCTTCGGATTAAGCGGCAGCTGGTGGGTTGTCGGACAAGCGGGGATATTGCAAGCCTCATTTCATTGGCTTTTGCGAACCGATTAGACCCTTGCGAGACTTGCCGTTTGACCGAGACAGTGCCACAACACCGATCCAAATGACACATCGGAGGTTTGTCGTGGAAAAGGCAGAAATCGGACTGATCGGCCTTGCGGTCATGGGCTCCAACCTGGCGCTCAACATCGCGGAGAAAGGCAATAAAATCGCGGTCTTCAACCGCACGCCGGAGAAAACCGACGAATTCTACGAAAGTGCCGGCGATCTGAAGAAGCAGATCATTCCCTGCAAGACCATCGAGGAATTCGTCGATGCGATCCGGCCGCCGCGTCCGATCATCATCATGATCAAGGCGGGCGAGCCCGTCGACCAGCAGATGGAGCTGCTGCGCCCGCACCTCTCCAAGGGCGACATCATGATCGACGCCGGCAATGCCAATTTCCGCGACACCGTCGCCCGTTTCGACCGGCTGAAGAATACCGATCTGACCTTCATCGGCATGGGTGTTTCCGGCGGCGAAGAAGGTGCGCGCCACGGCCCGTCGATCATGGTCGGCGGCACCGAAGAGTCCTGGAAGCGCGTCGAGAAGGTGCTGACCTCGATTGCCGCCCGTTACAATGACGAGCCTTGCGTCGCCTGGCTCGGCAATGACGGTGCCGGCCATTTCGTCAAGACCATCCATAATGGCATCGAATATGCCGACATGCAGATGATCGCCGAAATCTACGGCATCCTGCGCGACGGCCTCGGCAAGAGTGCCTCCGAAATCTCCGGCATCTTCGGCGAATGGAACAAGGGCCGGCTGAACTCCTACCTGATCGAAATCTCCGAAAAAGTGCTTGCCGCAACCGACCCGGTTTCCGGCGGGCCGATGGTCGACATGATCCTCGACAAGGCCGGCCAGAAGGGTACCGGCAAGTGGTCGGCGATCGAGGCGCAGAACATGGGCATTCCGGCAACGGCGATCGAAGCCGCCGTCGCCGCCCGCAGCCTCTCCTCGATGAAATCGCAGCGTGAGGCCGCCGAGAAAATCTTCGGAACGCAGGCCGTGTCCTTCCCGATCGCTTACGGCCCCGAGCTCAACAAGGATCTGGAGCTGGCGCTTTTCGCTGCCAAGATCGGTGCCTATGCGCAGGGCTTCGCGGTGATGGCGGAAGCATCGCGCGAGTTCAACTGGTCGCTGCCGATGCCCACGATCGCCAGGATCTGGCGCGCCGGCTGCATCATCCGCTCGCAGTTCCTCGACGAGATCACCTCGGCCTTCACCAAGGCGCCTGACGCTGCAAACCTCATCGTCACGCCAGCCTTCTCCGACATGGTCAAGGAATCGATCCCGGCGCTGCGCCGTGTCGTCGGTGCCGCGATTGCCGCCGGCCTGCCGGTGCCGGCGCTGACTTCGGCGCTGACCTATTTCGACGCCTATCGCCAGGGCAGGGGAACAGCAAACCTCATCCAGGCGCAGCGCGATTTCTTCGGCGCCCACGGCTTCGACCGCCTTGATGGTAAGGATTTCCACCACGGCCCCTGGGGCAGCGGTGCCTCGACCTTTTGAGGTTCAGGCCGATTTTCAAGGAGAGGCCCGGCCACAGTGCCGGGCCTTTTGCTGAGATGCCGCGGCCGAGAACCCGGAGATCTAAGTGACGAGCATTCGGATAGCCGCCGCGCAGACGCCGGAATTTCGGGAGAATGTCGGGGCGGCCTTGGATTATGCGGTTAGGGTCGCGGCGCTCGCCGAGGCTGATGGCGTGGCCCTGCTGGTCTTTCCAGAAGGTTTTCTGCAGGGCTACCTGACCGATGAACGATCGGCGCGACGGGTTTCCCTCGATCTCGCATCGGCCGAGTTCGCGGCGGTCCTGGATCGGTTGCCGAAGTCGGGACCGGTGCTGGTCATGGGGCTGATCGAGATCGACAACGGGCGATTGTTCAACACCGCCGTCGTCGTCGAGCGCGGCGTTCTCCTCGGTCGCTACCGGAAAACCCACCTGCTGCCCGGCGAACGGGCTTTCGAGGCAGGAAAGGACAGTCCGCTCTTTGCGATCGGTGCCCTGCGCTTCGGGATCAACATCTGCTACGACACCAATTTTCCGGAAGCAGCCGCAAAGGTCGCCGCGTCTGGCGCATCGCTGATCCTATGCCTCTCCAACAACATGATGCCACGGGAAAAGGCGGAAATATTCAAGCCGCTGCATAATGCCGTTCGAGGTGAAAGATGCCGCGAGACAGGCTTGTGGCTGATATCGTCCGACGTAACGGGCGAGCGCGACGGGCGCATCGCCTGGGGACCGACGGCCGTGCTGAACCGGCAAGGGGAGGTCGTGGCGCAGCTCCCGCTGCAGGAGCCCGGCTTGCTGGTCTTCGACTTTCCCTGTGATGGACAAGATGCAGGGGCTCGACTCAAATGACGAGCACTGCGGAATTCGGGAATGTGCGAAAGTTGAATGGGGACTGTATCCCCATCCACTTCTCATGGCTGGCTAGATCCGCTGGCCAACGTCAATACGGTTGCCGTCGGGGTCTTCGAACACGAAGGCCCGCAATCCGTAGTCCTTGTCCTGAAGGCTCTTGATGATTCTCAGCCCATATTGCTGGCAAACCGCGTGTAAGGCATCGACATTGTCGACCATCAGGTGGGCAACATTGAAGTCCGCAGCCTTGTGGTTCGGCTGCAAGGTGAGATGCACTTCGCCCTGATCGCGCTTCAGGATCATGAAGCCGACAGGATTGCCGTTCTCGAATGTTTTCTTGAAGCCGAGGACATTGGCGTAAAAATCATAGGCTTTGGTCATGTCCCTGACCGGCAGCATGGCGGCAATTCGTCCGAAACGAACACCGTGATCGGCGATATCATTCATCGCAGAACCTCTGATTGCGAAGACGCAAACATCCTCCGGACGGTGCCGACAGTGATGGTACGCTTCGATGTTTCGATCAGCAGGACGGTGCCCACGAGCTTAGGTCTATAGCCTCGGAATCCTCTTCGGAAGAGGGGTAGCGGAATCTCCGCGAGATTTTCGTGGGATCTACGACACTTCGTTTCAATGGGATAAGACATTGTTTGTACGGGCAGCCCTGACGACAACGCGCTTGAGGAATTGACAGAGATGCTTATCCGAGACGAAACGCCTGATGATATCGATGCGATTCATGATCTGACCTCGACCGCCTTCAAGCCGATGCCCTACAGCGACGGTACGGAAGCGGAGATTGTCCGAAGACTTCGTGCGGCGGGCGATCTCAAGATATCGCTGGTGGCCGAGCAGGGCGGCGAGATTCTCGGGCATGTGGCGTTTTCGCCGGTGACGATCAACGGCGCGCATGACGGCTGGTTCGGGCTGGGGCCGATATCGGTCAAGCCGGAGAGACAGCGGCAGGGCATCGGCAAGGCGATGATTGCACGGGGTCTCGAATTGTTGAACGAGATGGGCGCCAGCGGATGCGCCCTGATCGGCAATCCCGAGATCTACAGCCGTGTCGGTTTCAGCAGCGATGGACAACTGGAGTATCTCGACCTCGATACGCGGCTCGTGCAGAGGATCGTTTTTCGCGGATCTCCGCCAAGCGGGACGTTGCAATTCGCCTCGGCATTTGAAAGCTAGAATATTTCGTTCAACGGCCGAAACTCCAAACCCAACCTGACAGAGAAGGCGACGACATGTCCGAAGCGGGCGCGATAACCATTCGAACCGAGCGTCTCAAGCTCCGCATGCCTGACATCGACGATTTCGCTGCCTATGCTGAGATCATGGCGTCGCCGCGATCCATCGGAATGGGTGGTCCGTTCGATCTGCGCGCGGCGTGGGGGATGTTCTGTCACGACGTCGCTCTGTGGCAGCTTTTCGGGCACGGAGCGCTGACGGTCGAGCTTGGCGAAACCGGCGAATGCGTCGGTCAGGTGGGGATCAATCACGGACCGCTCTTTCCCGAAAAGGAATTGGGCTGGTTCGTCTATGAGGAATACGAGGGCAGAGGCTATGCGACCGAAGCGGCCTTGGCGCTGCGCAACTGGGCCTTCGCGACGCTCAAGCTGCCGTCGCTGGTCAGCTATATTGCTCCCGGCAATGCTGCATCCGCTGCCGTTGCCGAACGGCTGGGCGCACGCCTCGATCCTGCTGCACCCAGAGATGACCCTAAGGATCTGGTTTATCGTCACTTCGCTTCCTGAACGGAGAACATGGTCCTGGGCACACTGCGACTGGTTGCAGACGTCTCAGTCCCTACATGTTGATCGGTTAGGGAATCGGGCTCTGCAAGAGATGGGGATATCGGATGACAGGCGAGAAGCGGGAACACTGGGACGAGGTCTATCGGACGAAATCTGCCGACAGCGTCAGCTGGTATCAGCCGACGCCCGGGCCTTCCTTGCAGGCGCTTGACGAGCTGCAACTGCCGGCCGCGGCCTCGCTGATCGATGTAGGCGGCGGCGCATCGAGCCTTGTCGACCGTCTTGTCGAGCGCGGGTGGTCCGACCTCACCGTCCTCGACATCGCCACGCCGGCGCTCGAAGTCGCCAAGGCGCGACTGCGGGATGAAGCCGCCCGCATCACCTGGGTGGTTGCCGACGTCACGTCATGGCAGCCCGACCGCCATTACGATGTGTGGCACGACCGCGCCGTCTTTCACTTCCTCACCGAACCCGAGCAGCGGCTGGCCTATCGTCGAGCACTCGAAACCGGCACGGCGCCGGGCAGCGTCGTGATCATCGCGACCTTCGCGCCGGACGGGCCGGAACGGTGCAGCGGCTTGCCGGTCCAGCGTTACGACGCGGTGGCGCTTGCAACCGAATTCTCGTCCCCCTTCGCGCTTCAGCGTGACTGGCGGGAGGAACACACGACACCCGGCGGTGGCCGGCAGTCGTTCCAGTGGTGCGTTTTTCGCAGGCGCTGACGATCTCGTCTACTGCTGCCTCGTTTCCCGAGGGAGGCAATCGAGGATGAAATCCGCCCGGTCGGCGACCGCGATTTTCGGCAGAATGACGACGTCATATCCGAGCGTCGGATAGACGGCGGCAAGTCGATCATATTCGGCGACCGCCTCGTCGAAGCCATGGCGCCGCTCAGGGTCGGTCGTGTAGATTTCGGGCCATGGCGGGCTGAGAAAAACCCTCTGGTGATAGCGGTGGGCGACGCTCAATTTTTCCAGGATCGGCTCTCCGGTGAGGTGTTGGAGCGCTGCCGCCGCATCGATCAGCCCACGGTCGAAAAACGTCCAGCCGGACTGCTCATGCGCCGCCGCGTGATCCGCCATCGCCATCTCGATTGCGCGGCGGGCAAAGGCCGCCATGTCGACCCAGGGCAGGGCTGCGCCGTCGCCTTCGACTTCCTGTTTGACGATCCGTCGGCCGGGCTCTTCGACGACGGCATGACCGCGGGCGGCAAGTTCTGCAAGGAGCGTCGATTTTCCGCCGCCGGAACATCCCGAAATCAAGACCAGCCTGTTCATGATCAAGCTCCCGTCTCAGGCGGTCCGTCGGGCGCGGGCCAGGCCGTGGTCCACCAGGCGGTCGATGATTTCGGCGTAGGTGACGCCGCTTGCCGCCATCGCCTTGGAATACATACTGATATTGGTAAAGCCGGGGATGGTGTTGATTTCATTGACGAGGAACTGCATGTCATCCATCAGAAAGAAGTCGATGCGAGCCATGCCGTCGCAGCCGACGGCCCGGAAGGCTTTTGCGGCCACGTCGCGCATGGCGGCCTCGACCTCCTGCGGCAGTTCGGCCGGCACTTTCAGCGCCGCACCCTTCTCGTCGATATATTTGGCATCGTAACTGTAAAAGCCGTGGCTTTCCGCCGGCACGATCTCGCCCGGCCGGGAGACGAACAGTTCTCCTGCCGCATCCTCCAGCACGCTGAATTCGATCTCACGGCCACGCACGAATTCTTCGGCGAGCAGCGTGCGATCGTGGCGGAAGGCCTCAGTAAGGGCGGGCGCAAATTCCTGGCTGGCATGGATCTTGGCGACGCCGACCGACGATCCCTGGCGCGCGGGCTTGATGAACAGCGGCAGGCCGAGCTCACCTTCCAAGGCTGCCAGTGAAGGGGCTGCACCCTGATGGATCGTCACCGCGCGCGCCACCGGTAGGCCCGCCGCCCTCAGCAGGCGTTTGGCGATGTCTTTGTCGAGCGCTGCGGCGGAGCCAAGGATGCCGCAACCGGCGAGTGGAACGCGGGCCACCTCCGCAGCACCCTGCACTGATCCGTCCTCGCCATGCGGGCCGTGCAGCACGGGAAACAGGATGTCGACCTTTCCTAGGTCATGCGGCGCGCCATGAGCCGGGATCGCCAGCACGCGGCCGCGCCCACCCGGCACCAGGCAGATTTCCGTGCCCGATGACGGTGTCGCCAGCATGCCGTCCTTGAAACTGCTCAGCAGCCATTGTCCCTCGCGGGTGATGAAAACAGGGACGGCATCGTATTTCTCGGGTTTGAGCGCGCCCATGACATTGGTTGCCGAGAGCACGGAAACCTCATGCTCGGCCGAGCGGCCACCGAAGAGCACGGCAATGCGCAGCCTGTTTGGGGATGGGGTCATGAAAGCCTCCGAAACGATCTGGTGTTGAAAAGGGTCAGACGTCGACCGATATGCCGCGATTGGCGAAGAAACGGTCGAAGACGGCAAGCGGCAGTGTCACATCGGCCTGGCTCGCTTCGTCATGACCGGACGGGTTGTGAAAGCGGATTGTCTCGTCGCTGGCTGCCGTCACCAGCACCAGGTGTCCGCCTTTCGAGGGCGGCTCGCGCTCCGGCCAGCGGATGCCCGAGTTCACCGAGGCGATGAAGAACCGGCGTTTCGCGAGATGCTCCGGAATGGCCGATGTCTCGACGCCGGTCATCGTCTCCGCGCTAAGTCCGAAGCGGTCGGCTGCGAAGCGGACGAAGGGCGCGTAAATAAGGCCTTTGATCGAGGCGTCGATCTCGCTGACGACATAACCGCCATAGGCGGTGCAGGCGCGGGCAAGCTCGAGGGTCGGATGGATCTCGCCGCGGGCGGCAAGAATCATTTTCAGGCAGGCCATGCCGCAGACATTGACCGCCCAGCGCGCATATTCTTCGATCGTCGCGGCCCCAGAATGGCGCCAGAGCGGATCGCCGAGCAGAGCCTGCGATCCCTCGGCAAGCACCGGCAGCGTCATGCCGGGTGTTTCCCATTGGCTGAAATAGGGCACGCCGCTCTGCTGCATCCTGTCTATATCCCCCGTGACTCGTCTCATGAGATGACCGGCAATCTTGGCTTTTTTCGAACCGATGCACGCTGACGAATCCGACGGTAGGGAGCGTTTTTCCGTAGGTCTACTTAATTAAACTAAGGATATAGATTAGAGATTATGGCCGATTTATCAGCCGAGGGAGCCAAGTTTGGATTTTTTCAGATTACGGACGCTTCGCGAGCTTTCGCGCCGTGAGACGATGGCGGCGGTCGCCGACGCGCTCGGCATTTCCTCATCGGCCGTTTCCCAGCAGATCGCCCAACTGGAGGACGAAGTCGGCATTGCGCTCGTCGAGCGGCGCGGGCGAGGGGTGACGCTGACACCGGCCGGACGCCGGCTCGTTGTGCATGCCGACCGGATATTCGGCATTGTCGAGGAAGCCAAGACCGATATTGCCGAGTTGCAGAATATTGTCGCCGGCGACCTGAGGATCGCCACCCAACCCTCCGCGGCTTCCTCCTTCATTCCCGCCGCGATGCGCCAGCTCGCCATCCAGCATCCGCATCTCGACATCGTCATGACGACGATGGGGCCCGCCGAAGGCGTGGCGGCACTCCGGGCCTGGCAGGCCGATATCGTCATTGCCGACGACATATCGTTCAATCCGCATACGCTGGAAGGCGCGGCCGACACGCTGTTCCTCTGCCGCGACCAGCTTTTCGTGCTTCTGCCCGCTGGCCACAGGCTGGAGGACGAGCCTGTCATCGAACTCGCACAGCTGAGGGATGAACGTTGGGCGCTCGACGTCGCCTCCAGCGCCTATTCCATGGCCATCCGCCAGGCTTGCCGCGACATCGGTTTCGAGCCCGTCATCAACGGCTTCAGCGACAGTTTCGAAGTGGTGTTCGCACTGGTGGAAGCCGGGTGCTCGATTTCGGTGATGCCTGGTCTGGCGCTCAGAGATTTCGGCGGAGCGCTGGTCGCCAAGCCCTTGGTGCCATCCGTTTGCCGTGGTATCCATGCGATTACCCGGCGCGGCGAGGTGCGTAACCCGAAGGTCGCGGCGGTACTCGAACAACTGGTGAAGAGCGCGCCGCGGGATTTGAACAGATCCTGATTTTCGCGCGAATGCACTCTTGGCAGGAGCGATCATATCGGGCACTCTTGGTTCATGATTATGGCAACTCAAGCAGCAGACGTTCGCGCACGCGACGCACGACTTACCACCACGGCCTCCTGATCGGAGCCGATTAACACTGTCGTTTGCTTTCTCCCTATTTGCCTTGAGCCACCGTCCATGGACACCAGATCGTTTCCAAAGCCACATCGCGCTTTATTCGTCCGGAGCGTCGTGCAGACGTCCTACGCCGCAACTCCGCACGCGTTTCGACTTAGCCGCGGCTGCCGGACGTCACCGGAGCACCGGCAGCCGTAGCTGCTCCTGAACCACAGAACGCCCCATTTTTCAGGACACGCCGCCGCAGAGCCGGCCGGCGCCAGGAGTGATGCATGCCTTATGATCCCAAGACGATCGAACCGAAGTGGCAGGCTTATTGGGCCGATCACCTAATTTTTCGAGCGGAGATCGATCCGGCCAGACCGAAATTCTACGCACTCGACATGTTCCCATATCCTTCGGGTGCGGGCCTGCATGTCGGCCATCCTCTCGGCTATACGGCCACTGATATAGTGTGCCGCTACAAACGCATGTGCGGCTTCAATGTCCTGCATCCGATGGGATGGGACAGTTTCGGCCTGCCGGCGGAGCGCCACGCGATGCGGACTGGTGTGCATCCAGATATCACGACGAAGCGCAATATCGAAACGTTTCGCGGGCAGGTGCAGAGGCTGGGTTTTTCTTATGACTGGAGTCGCGAGTTTGCCACGACCGACCCCGCCTATGTGCGCTGGACGCAGTGGATCTTCCTGAAGCTGTTCGAGAAGGGCCTCGCCTATCAGGCGGAGGTCGCGGTCAACTGGTGCCCGGCCCAGAACGCGGTGCTTGCCGACGAGGAGGTCAAGGACGGGCGTTATGTCGAGACCGGCGATCCCGTCATTTGCCGCAGGATGCGCCAGTGGATGCTGCGCATCACGGCCTATGCCGATCGGCTGCTGCAGGGACTGGACGGCCTCGACTGGCCCGAAAACCTGAAAGCCATGCAGCGCAACTGGATCGGACGCTCCGAGGGCGCCGAAATCCGGTTTCCGCTCGAGCACGGCAAAGAGGTCATTGCCGTCTTCACGACGCGCCCCGAGACCCTGTTCGGAGCAAGCTATCTCGTGCTCGCGCCGGAACATCCTGCCGTTGCCGCCATCGTCGAGCCGGCAATGCGCGAGGCGGTGGCCGCCTATATTGCCGAGGCCGAAGAATTAGAAGAGACGGTGCGGGCCGATGCCAGGCGCGAGAAGACGGGCGTCTTCACCGGCGCTTATGCGATCAACCCTGCTAACGGTGCCCGGCTGCCGGTTTGGGTGGCAGATTACGTGCTGGCTGGCTACGGCACCGGCGGCCTGATGGCGGTGCCGGCTCATGACGCGCGCGACTACGCTTTTGCCCATGCGCACGAGCTGCCGATCATTCGCGTGATCGACAGCGAGAACGATATCGACAAGGCGGCTTATGAGGGCGAGGGGGCGATGGTCAACTCCGGCTTCCTGGATGGCCTGGGCTCGCCGGAGGCGAGATCCGCCATCATCACCTGGCTGCAGGTGAACGGCGCGGGCTGGCCGAAGGTCATGTACCGCCTGCGCGACTGGCTGTTTTCCCGCCAGCGCTACTGGGGTGAGCCGATCCCGGTGCTGCACCTGGCGGATGGCTCGGTGATGCCGCTGCCCGAGGAATGCCTGCCGCTGCTGCCGCCTGAACTGGACGACTACGCCCCGACGCCAGATGGCGAACCGCCGCTTGCCCGTGCGCAGGCCTGGGTCGAAACGATCGTGCCGGGTACCGACATTCCGGCACGGCGGGAGACCAACACGATGCCGCAATGGGCGGGCTCCTGCTGGTATTATCTCAGGTTCCTCGATCCCGAAAACATCAGCGAACCTGTTGGACGCGAGGCGGAGCGCTATTGGATGCCGGTCGATCTCTATGTCGGCGGCGCCGAGCACGCGGTCCTGCATCTGCTTTATGCCCGCTTCTGGCATAAGGTGCTCTATGACATCGGCGTCGTTTCGACGGAAGAGCCGTTCCAGCGGCTGTTCAACCAAGGCATGATCCTTGCTCATTCCTACCGCGATGCGGCGGGCCGGTATTACGCGCCATCTTCCGTCGTCGAAGAAGAGGGCAGATGGTTCGCTGGGTCGGTCGAAGTGCAGCGCGCCGTCGAGAAGATGTCGAAGTCGCAGCTGAACGTTGTCAATCCCGACGATGTCGTCCATCAATTCGGGGCCGACGCCTTGCGGCTGTACGAGATGTTCATGGGACCTCTGGACGCGGCAAAACCCTGGCAGACCGCTGGCGTGATCGGCGTGCGTCGGTTTCTGGAGCGTGCCTGGCGTATTGTCTGCGACGAGAGCGACGGATTGTCTCCAGTGGTGCTGGAGGCGGCTCCCAGCCCGCAGCTTCTGCGCTTGTGCCACCAGACGGTGAAGACCGTCACGGCGGATATCGAAGCAATTCGGTTCAACACCGCGGTTTCCCGGTTGATGGAACTGGCCAACGCACTGACAGCGGAAGCAGCGCGTCCGCGCGAAGTGGTGGAGACATTCGTGCTGTTGCTCGCACCCTTTGCGCCTCACATCGCGGAGGAGTTATGGAGCAAGCTTGGTCACGGGGAAACACTGACATGGGTTTCCTGGCCGACCTTCGATCCTGCAATGATCGAGATGGAGACCCGCGAATATGTCGTGCAGATCAACGGCAAGGTTCGCCATCGCTTCGAAGCCGCCGCCGATCTCGGCGAGGCGCTGCTTACAGCGGCGCGATCCGAACTCGCCGTTGTGACCTTGCTCGACGGCAAAACGGTGATCAAGGAAGTTCTGGTCCCGGGGCGACTGGTGAATTTCGTCGTCGAAGAGCTATGATGATCCAAAGCTGATCGTCGATTTGAGCCCGACGGTCCGGCCCTTCAACCGAGCGCCTACCTGCCACTCTCCGGCCAGGTCGGCTGGCTTACGCTCTGCAGCAGTTCCGGTTCGACGCCATCGATGCGGGCGATGACGGCTTTGGCCATTTCGCGGCCGGCTTGGCGAACGTCTTCCTGGGCGGTGATGATCTCGGGGCGGATCCAGTTCAGGATCGGTACCGATTGCTTGGAGACCATGTCGAGATCGCGGCCGAGCGCCTTACCGGCGGCTTCGATGCCGGCATTGACGGCGATCGCCGCGCTACCGGCCGAACAGACGATGCCGTCAGGGGCGTTGGCCGAGCGCATCATCACCTCGACGATGTCGCGGATGTCGGCGAGCGGTGCATCGGTGTTGACGCGCAGCGGCACTTCCTCGGCGCCATAATCGTGCAGGCCGGTCTGGAAGCCGATGCGGATGTGGGCATAGTAGGTGAGCTTGCTCGGCGGCTGTAGCAGGGCGATGCGGCGCCGGCCGCGCTTGACGAGCTTTTCCACCGCCTGATGAGCGAAGGCCTCGTTGTCGAAATCGTGGAACGGGTGCGTGAGACCCGCATCGGTGCGCCCATGCGTGGCGAAGGGCATGCCGCGCTCCGTCAGCAGCCGCACGCGCGGATCATCCGGCTCGATGCGGGAGATGATGACGCCGTCCGCCGAGCCGGTATCGAGGATATAGCGCACCGGCTGCATCGGGTCCTTGCTGTGGGAATGCGGCGTGATGACGATATGATAGGGCGTGCCGGACAGCACCTCGGAGATGCCGAAGACCATCTGGCTCGAAAAGCCCATGATCTCCTCGTCGATGCTGAGAACGAGGGCGATGACGTTGGTCTTGCCGGTGCGCAGGCGCACACCTGCCCTGTTCGGCTGGTAGCCGAGCTGGCGGGCGACCATGCGCACCCGCTCTTTGGTTTCCGCCCCAATATCCGGCGCATCCTTCAGCGCGCGTGACACCGTCGTCACGCCAAGGCCGGTCATGAAGGCGATCGTCTTCAATGTCGGGCGCTCGCGCGCCGTCGGCGCCGATGCCGGTTGCCCGAAATTTCCCTTGTTTTCCATCCCTGTAAGCCTGCCTCGCGCGATTGGTGTCGCTTATAGAGGCTTTCTCAAGCGCCGTAAGCCCGCCGCCTGCCAAAATCGCGCCTCCCTAAGGCACGCAATCTGTAACGATACAGTAGAAATGTCGAGGGTTTTTTCTTGTGTGCATTGCGGGATGCTATGCACAGGTTGAATCGGCGATTTATGACCCGTTTTTCTGCAGTTGCGAAAAGGGTAATCGGCGGCACGAAAACATCGTTCTAAAAATATAGTTTAAATTCAATTATTTATAACAGACAACGCAGATGCGAGAGCGCTTGATCGATAATCGATTCAAGGCACGCGATGGTCGGCCTTTCAACAGCCAAAAGTAGCAACTGCGGCGCCCGCGGAAAAATTTGCAGGCAGGCAGTTGCGTGAGGAAATCGATTGATCTAAGTTTTTCCGGCAACGTTTCAGTGAGGGAGGAAAACTCATGAAAATCCGTCTAATGGCAGCCCTGCTTGCCACTTCGGTCGCGCTTCCACTGGGAGCCGCCAATGCCACCGATCTTGAAGTCACCCACTGGTGGACGTCTGGCGGCGAAGCTGCAGCCGTCGCCGAGTTGGCCAAGGCATTCGACGCCACCGGTAACCACTGGGTCGACGGCGCGATCGCCGGCTCCGGCGGCACTGCTCGCCCGATCATGATCAGCCGCATCACCGGCGGCGACCCGATGGGCGCGACCCAGTTCAACCATGGCCGGCAGGCCGAGGAACTCGTCCAGGCCGGCCTGATGCGCGACCTGACCGACGTAGCGACCGCCGAGAAGTGGAAGGACATCATTCGTCCGTCGAGCCTGCTCGATTCCTGCACGATCGACGGCAAGATCTACTGCGCTCCCGTCAACATCCACTCCTGGCAGTGGTTGTGGCTTTCGAACGCCGCCTTCAAGAAGGCCGGCGTCGAAGTTCCGAAGAACTGGGACGAGTTCGTCGCTGCGGCTCCGGCTCTCGAAAAGGCCGGCATCATTCCGCTCGCCGTCGGTGGTCAGCCGTGGCAGGCAACAGGCGCCTTCGACGTGCTGATGGTTGCGGTTGCCGGCAAGGATACCTTCAACAAGGTCTTCAAGGACAAGGATGCGGAAGTTGCAGCCGGTCCTGAAATCGCCAAGGTGTTCAAGGCCGCCGACGATGCTCGGCGTATGGCCAAAGGCAGCAACGTCCAGGATTGGAACCAGGCCACCAACCTTGTCATCACAGGCAAGGCCGGCGGCCAGATCATGGGCGACTGGGCGCAGGGCGAATTCGCGCTGGCCGGTCAGAAGGCCGGCACCGACTATACCTGCCTGCCGGGCCTCGGCGTGAACGAGATCATCTCGACCGGTGGCGACGCCTTCTACTTCCCGCTGCTGAAGGACGAAGAAAAGTCCAAGGCGCAGGCGGTGCTCGCCAAGACCCTGCTCGATCCCAAGACCCAGGTTGCCTTCAACCTGAAGAAGGGTTCGCTGCCGGTTCGCAGCGACGTCGATCTCGCTGCCGCCAACGATTGCATGAAGAAGGGTCTCGAAATCCTTCAGAAGGGCAACGTGATCCAAGGTACCGACCAGCTGCTTTCGGCCGACAGCCAGAAGCAGAAGGAAGACCTTTTCTCCGAATTCTTCGCCAATCCGTCGATGACGCCAGAAGACGCACAGAAGCGTTTCGCCGGGATCATCGCTTCTGCTGACTGATCGGCAGGCTTGCTGCCTTGCGGTCCGGCTCCCATGGGGGCCGGATCGGTCCGGACGGCCGGTGATCGTCCGGAGGGTGGCGGCGTCTCTCCGGTATCTTCAACAGGTTCGGAGATGGGGACGACAGACGGCGTCTTGCCGTTTTGTTACTGTCGCAGTTGCGATTGAGGAGAAGTGTTTATGACGGGTCAAGCGCGAGCAGGCCGGCCAAACAAGTTACTGCGCAATCTGAATGCCAAGATTGCGTCTATCCCGATGATCCTGACAGCGCTGGTGATCTTTGTCGGCGGCACGTTTTGGACGATCTTTTATTCTTTCACCAATTCCAAACTGCTTCCGCGGTTGAGCTTCGTCGGCTTCGATCAGTACGAGCGCCTATGGGCGGCACCCCGCTGGGTGACGGCGATCGAGAATCTGGCTGTCTACGGCATCCTCTCGCTGATCTTCAGCCTTGTCATCGGTTTCATGCTCGCCGCGCTGATGGACCAGAAGATCCGTTTCGAAAACACTTTCCGCACCATCTTTCTCTATCCCTTCGCGCTGTCCTTCATCGTGACGGGCCTCGTCTGGCAATGGGTTCTGAACCCTGACTTCGGCATTCAGGCGGTGGTGCGCTCTATCGGGTGGACGAGCTTCACCTTCAATCCGCTCTATACGCCTGAAATCGTCATCTACGGCATTCTGATCGCGGCGCTGTGGCAGGGAACGGGTCTCGTCATGTGCCTGATGCTTGCCGGCCTCCGCGGCATTGACGAGGACATCTGGAAAGCGGCGCGCGTGGACGGTATTCCGATGTGGAGGACCTATCTCTTCATCGTCATCCCGATGATGCGGCCGGTCTTCATCACCACGATCGTGATCATCGCCTCCGGCATCGTCAAAGTCTACGACCTCGTCGTCGCGCAGACATCGGGCGGACCGGGCATTTCCTCCGAAGTGCCGGCGAAATATGTCTACGACTACATGTTTCAGGCACAGAACCTGGGGCAGGGCTTTGCTGCCTCGACCATGATGCTCGTCACTGTCGCGATCATCATCGTTCCGTGGGCCTATCTGGAATTCGGTGGAGGGCGCAAGCGTGGCTAATATAGAAGCTCTCAACACTGTTGCTGCCGGCTTGGACGCCGTTGCGCCGAAGCTTGGCGACGGCCCCAGTGGCCCCCGGCCACGCCCGGCGCTGTCGGCGCGCAACATCATGCTCTACGGTACGCTGATCGTCGCAGCGCTTTACTATCTGCTGCCGCTCTATGTGATGGTCGTGACTTCGCTGAAGGGCATGCCGGAAATTCGTCTCGGCAACATCTTCTCGCCGCCGGTAGAGATCACTTTCGAACCCTGGGTGAAGGCCTGGGCGCAGGCCTGCACCGGCCTGAACTGTGATGGGCTATCGCGTGGGTTCTGGAACTCGGTGCGCATCACAGTGCCGTCGGTCATCATCTCGATCGCAATCGCCTCGGTGAACGGCTATGCGCTGGCCAACTGGCGCTTCAGGGGATCCGAGCTTTTCTTCTCGATCCTCATCATCGGGGCATTCATTCCCTATCAGGTGATGATCTATCCGATCGTCATTATCCTGCGCGAAATCGGCATCTACGGCACGCTGACCGGCCTCGTCATCGTCCATTCGATCTTCGGCATGCCGATCTTGACGCTGCTCTTCCGCAACTATTTCGTGTCGCTGCCGGAGGAGCTGTTCAAGGCGGCGCGTGTCGACGGGGCTGGCTTCTGGCAGATCTTCCTGCGGATCATGCTGCCGATGTCGCTGCCGATCTTCGTCGTCGCGATGATCCTGCAGGTGACCGGCATCTGGAACGACTTCCTGTTCGGCGTGGTTTTCACCCGGCCGGACACCTATCCGATGACCGTGCAGCTCAACAACATCGTCAATTCCGTCCAGGGCGTGAAGGAATACAACGTCAACATGGCGGCAACGATCCTCACCGGTCTGGTGCCGCTCATCGTCTACTTCGTGTCGGGACGGCTTTTCGTCCGCGGCATCGCCGCCGGCGCAGTGAAGGGTTGATCTCATGAATATGAATGCAAGCGTCTCCATCAAGGATCTGTCCCTGAACTTCGGCTCGGTCAGCGTGCTGAAGGATCTCAATCTCGACATTAACGACGGCGAATTCCTGGTTCTGCTCGGCTCGTCCGGCTGCGGCAAGTCGACCTTGCTGAATTGCATCGCCGGCCTGCTCGACGCCTCGGAAGGGCAGATCTTCATCAAGGGCAAGAACGTCACCTGGGAAGAGCCGAAGGACCGCGGCATCGGAATGGTGTTCCAATCCTATGCGCTCTATCCGCAGATGACCGTCGAGAAGAACCTGTCCTTCGGTCTTCGCGTCGCCAAGGTGCCGCAGGCAGAGATCGACAAGCGGGTGGCGCGTGCCTCCGAAATCCTGCAGATCCAGCCGCTGCTGAAGCGCAAGCCGGCCGAGCTTTCCGGCGGGCAGCGCCAGCGCGTGGCGATCGGCCGGGCGTTGGTGCGCGATGTCGACGTCTTCCTGTTCGACGAGCCGCTGTCCAACCTCGACGCCAAACTGCGCTCGGAGCTGCGCGTCGAGATCAAGCGGCTGCACCAGTCGCTGAAGAACACGATGATCTACGTCACCCACGACCAGATCGAGGCGCTGACGCTTGCCGACCGCATCGCCATCATGAAGAGCGGCATCATTCAGCAGCTCGATGATCCGACGACGATCTACAACCGACCGCGCAATCTATTCGTTGCCGGTTTCATCGGCTCGCCGTCGATGAATTTCCTGCACGGCGAGCTGGTCAAATCAGGCGACGGCATTGCCTTTTCGGCCAACGGCGTCATTTTCTCGCTCGCTGCCTACGACGCCAGCGAGACGCTGCAGCCCGGCCGCAAGGTGGTGCTCGGCGTTCGTCCAGAACACATCAAGGTCAACGAGAATACCGGCGGCGAAGAACATGACGCCACCGTCGACATCGAAGAGCCGATGGGTGCGGACAATCTTCTGTGGCTGAAACATGCCGGTCACACGATGTCGGTACGCGTCAACGGTGCGCGCCGCTTCAACGTCGGAGCCAAGGTGAAGCTCAGCTTCGACATGTCGGTCGCCTCGGTCTTCGATGCCGAAACGGAGGACAGGATTTGACTGGTGGGCGGCTCGGTTTGCCGCTGGTCTTGCCGCTTGCTTGCCGCAGGGCAATTAGGCCGGGGCGAATTTGGCAAGAAGGCCAACCCACCCTCCGTCATCCTCGGGCTTGACCCGAGGATCTATGCCCGTTGCTGCTGGTGGATGAGGTGTGGATCCTCGGGTCAAGCCCGAGGATGACGGAGAGTGAGGTGGACGGGAGGCCCCCTGACGACGACAGCTACCGGACGACGACCATGCGCCGTCTCTTTCAAAAACGTAAATCGGAAACGATATCGTGACGCATCGATCAACTACTCCCAACATCGACCTTTCCGGTTCGTGGCAGCTTGCCTCCGTCGACGGCGAGATCCGCACCGCGATCATGCTGCCGGGCGACGTGCACACGGCGCTTCACCGGGCAGGGCTGATCCCCGATCCCTATTTTGGCCGCAATGAGGAAAAGGTGCAGTGGGTCGCCGAGCGCGAATGGGTGGTCGAGCGCAGCTTCACGCTTCAGGAGGTCGAGGGCGACTGGTATCTCGATATCGACTATCTCGACACGGTCGCCAGCGTTCACGTCAACGGTTTCCTGGCGCTCGAAGCCGACAACAGCTTCCGCCGCTACCGGCCTGATGTCTCCAGCATGCTGAAATCAGGCGATAACAGCATCCGCATCGTCTTTGCCTCCAACATCGCTGTCGGCGCTGCGCGACAGAAGCAGCAGCCCTTTTACATCCCCTACAGCACGGGCAACTCGCCGATCCCCGACGGCAACATGCTGCGCAAGCCGCAATGCCATTTCGGCTGGGACTGGAACATTGCCATTGCGCCGCTCGGCCTCTACGGGACGATTGCGCTGAAAAAGCTCGAAACTGCGCGCATCGAACATGTCGTCACCCGCCAGTCCCACAATAACGACGGCTCGGTCGATCTCAAAGTGACGGCGACGCTGTTTTCCAAGGGGCCAGACATTGCTCAGGTTTATTTCGACCTCGATGGCGAGCGCGTGCGCCTGGATGTCGGCGTCAACGGCGAGACCCATGTCAACCATCTCTTCCATATCGACAATCCGCGCCTCTGGTGGCCCTCCGGCAGCGGCGAGCAGGCGCTCTACAGGCTTTCCGTCGAATTGCCGACGGATGAGGTGATCAAGCAGATCGGTCTTCGCACCATCGAGCTGATCACCACGCCGGATGCGGCCGGCAGCCGCTTCGCCTTCAAGGTCAACGGCCGCGAGATCTTCTGCCGCGGCGCCAACTGGATCCCGGCCGACGCGCTGTTTTCGCTGTCTTCGCCTGAGAAGACCGAAGACCTGCTGCAATCGGCCAAAGCCGCCAACATGAACATGATCCGTGTCTGGGGCGGCGGCTTCTACGAGCAGGATCATTTCTACGATCTCTGCGACCGGCTGGGCCTGATGGTCTGGCAGGACTTCATGTTCGCCTGCAACCTCTATCCCTCGACCGAGGACTTTCTCGACAATGTGACGATTGAGGTCGATTACCAGGTGCGCCGGCTCTCCTCGCATCCCTCGATCGTGCTCTGGTGCGGCGACAATGAACTGGTCGGAGCGCTCACCTGGTTCGAGGAATCGAGGAAGGACCGCGACCGCTATCTCGTTTCCTATGATCGCCTCAACCGCACGATCGAGCAGGCAGTGAAAAAGGCGCTGCCCGGCGCGCTGTGGTGGCCGTCGAGCCCGGCTTCCGGTTATCTCGATTTCGGCGATGCCTGGCATGCGGACGGGTCCGGCGACATGCATTATTGGTCGGTCTGGCACGAGAACAAGTCGTTCGACAATTACCGCTCGGTGCGTCCGCGCTTTTGCTCGGAATTCGGCTTTCAGTCCTATACGTCGCTGCCTGTGATCAAGACCTATGCCGAGGCGAAAGACATGAACGTCGCTTCCCCGGTCATGGAGTTGCACCAGAAGAATGCCGGCGGCAACGAGCGTATCGCCGGCACGATGTTCCGTTATTTCCGATTTCCCAAGGATTTTCCGAACTTCGTCTATCTCTCTCAGATCCAGCAGGGGCTGGCGATCAAGACGGCGGTGGAATACTGGCGGTCGCTCAAACCGCATTGCATGGGCACGATCTACTGGCAGCTCAACGACACCTGGCCGGTCGCCTCCTGGTCGAGCCTCGATTATGGCGGCCGCTGGAAGGCGATGCACTATCTCGTCAAGCGCTTCTTCCAGCCGGTCGCGGTCGCGGCCATTCCTTCCGACGACGGAAAGACGATCCGCTTCTCGCTGGTCAACGACACACTTGCCGATGTCAGCGTCGACCTTTCGATATCGCTGCTGACGACGAAGGGCGAGCGCCGGCACTTGAGAGACGTACAGGCCATATGTTCGCCGGATGCGGCCGTCACTGCCACGAGCATCGATGTTTCCGATATTCCCGAGGGAACGTTGCTTGCCTGGCGTTTCACCGCATCGAACGGCACGGGCGGCGAGGGGCACCATGTCAACGGTACCTACAAGGCGCTGGAGCTGGAACCTGCGGGGCTGACAGTCACCCACGAATATGTCGAGGAGAACGGCTCTGTCGACATCAACGTCACCGCTAGGGGACTTGCGCTTTTCGTGATGATCGAAACCGAGACAGACGGCAAATATTCCGACAACGCCTTCGATCTTGCGGCCGGCGAGAGCCGCCGCATCACCTTTACCCCGGCACGGCCGCTTGATCGTGGCGCGCTTCCGGAGTTCCGGTTCCACGACCTGTATTCCTGCCAGTCGGCGGATTGATCTTGCAAGAATGGGCACGAGGCCCAAGGAGAACATGATGACGAAACTCAGCTACCAGCTCTATAGCGCCCGCAACTTCCAGCCCTATTCGGCGATCTTCGAAAAGCTCGGCAAGGCTGGCTATGCCGAAGTCGAGGGCTTCGGCGGCATCTATGCCGATCTCGACGATGCCGGGCTGAAGAGCCTTCGCGCCGACCTCGACAAGAATGGCCTGGTCATGGCGACCGGCCATTTCAGCCCTGATTTTCTGGAGAAGGAAGTCGAGAAGTCGCTTGATATTGCCAAGGTTCTCGGCATGGATTCGATCTATGCGCCGCATTTGGCGGCTGACCAGCGGCCCTCCGACGCCGCAGGTTGGATCGCCTTCGGCAAGCGTCTGCAGGAGATAGCCAAGCCCTACAAGGCTGCCGGCTACGAATTCGGCTGGCACAATCATGATTTCGAATTCTTCAAGCTGCAGGACGGCTCGCGGCCGATCGAGCGTATCTTCGAAGGCGCGCCCGATATTTCCTGGGAAGCCGACATCGCCTGGGTTATCCGCGGCGGCGCCGATCCCTTCGCCTGGGTCGAGAAGCTTGGGTCCCGCATCACCGCCGTGCACGTCAAGGACATCGCGCCGGCCGGCGAAGCGAAGGACGAGGACGGCTGGGCCGATGTCGGTCGCGGCAAGGTTGAGTGGGCCAGGCTGATGACGGCGTTGCGCGCCACCAAGGCCAAGCACTACGTCGTCGAACACGATAACCCGAATGACATCGACCGCAATATCAGCCGCTCGATCGCATCATTCCAGACCTACTGAGGCTTCATCATGACCAGGGAACTTGGCGTCGGCATCATCGGATGCGGCAACATCTCCACCACTTACTTTTCGCTGGCACCGCTCTTCAAGGGGCTGAAGGTGCTGGCTTGCGCCGATATCAACGCGCAGGCGGCCGAGGCGCGCGCCAAGGAATATGGCGTCAAAGCGCAGACGATCGACGAGCTTCTCGTCAATGACGAGATCGACGTCGTCGTCAACCTGACGATCCCGGATGCGCATTTCCGGGTATCGAAGGCGATCCTCGAGGCCGGAAAACACGTCTATTCCGAAAAGCCTCTGGTGCTTTCACTGGAAGAGGGCGAGGAGCTTCGCCGCATCGCCAAACAGAAGAACCTTGCCGTCGGCTGCGCGCCCGACACGTTCCTCGGCGGCGCCCATCAGCTCGCCCGCAAGTTCATCGACGACGGCGGCATCGGCCGAGTGACCTCGGGCGCCTGCTACGTGATGAGCCCCGGCATGGAGATGTGGCATCCCAACCCGGATTTCTTCTTCCTGCCGGGCGGCGGCCCGATCCTCGATCTCGGCCCTTATTACATCGCCAACCTGATCAACCTGATCGGCCCGGTCAAACGTGTCGGCGGCATGACCTCGATGGCGTCGCCGAGCCGCACCATCACCAGCCAGCCGCGTAACGGCGAGATCATCCCGGTCAAGACGCCGACGACGATCCAGGCGCTGCTCCAATTCGTCAACGGCGCCACAGTGACGCTGACGGCGAGCTGGGACGTGTGGTCGCACCGCCATGCCAATATGGAACTCTACGGCACCGACGGCTCGCTCTACGTGCCGGATCCGAACTTCTTCGGCGGCGTGGTCGAGGCAAGCGGCCGCGACAAGGACATCAAGCCGCTCGACGCCTGGGAGCATCCATTCGGCAAGATCAATCAGGAAAGCCCGAACGGATCGCGCGCCAATTACCGCACCGCCGGCCTTGCCGACATGGCAATGTCGCTGATCGAGGGCCGCGATGCGCGCTGCTCGCTCGACCGCACGCTGCACGGCGTCGACGTCATGACCTCGATCCTGAAATCGGGCGAAGAGGGCCGTTTCATCGACCTGACCACGACCTGCACGCAACCGGCCGCGCTTGGTATCGAAGAGGCGCAAGCGCTTTTGAAGTAGAGGAACGCGCGCCTTGGGCTTGCCGTATCGGCGCGTTTGTTACAATAGTTTCGTCAACCTCGGGCCTGTCCCGCGGCTGTCCGGTTCGTGCCGATGGCTGCCCCTCACCCTAACCCTCTCCCCGTAAAAACGGGGAGAGGGGATAGTGCCAAACGCAGCGTCGAGGTTGAGGTTGAGGAAGACGGCGCGGCATATTCCTTCGCCCCGTTTACGGGAAGAAGGTGGCGGCAGCCGGATGAGGGGCAGGTGCCGGCAATCTCTTGGGCCGATAATGTCTCATGACGACATATAGCTATTTTATAAAGGAGACATTCAGATGAGCTGGCAACCAGCCGCAGACCGTTATTCGAAAATGAAATATAACCGCACGGGCCGTTCCGGCCTGAAGCTGCCGGCCGTCTCGCTCGGCCTTTGGCACAATTTCGGCGGCGACACGCCGCATGACCGCAAAATCGATATGTGCCGCACGGCCTTCGACCTCGGCATCACCCATTTCGATCTCGCCAACAATTACGGCCCGCCTCCCGGCAGCGCTGAGACCGCCTTCGGCGAAATCATGCGCACCGAATTCGTCGGGCTTCGCGACGAGCTGATCATCTCCTCCAAGGCCGGCTACGATATGTGGCCCGGCCCTTACGGCGAATGGGGCAGCCGGAAATATCTGGTCGCCTCCTGCGACCAAAGCCTGAAGCGCATGGGGCTCGACTATGTCGACATCTTCTATTCACATCGCTTCGACCCGGAAACACCACTGGAAGAGACCTGCGGCGCGCTCGATCATATCGTCCGTTCCGGCCGGGCGCTCTATGTCGGCATTTCCTCCTACAATTCGCAGCGCTCGCGCGAAGCAGCGGCGATCCTCAAGGAGCTCGGCACGCCGTGCCTGATCCACCAGCCGAGCTATTCAATGCTCAACCGCTGGGTCGAGGACGACAGGCTGCTCGATACGCTCGATGAGGTCGGCATGGGCTCGATCGTCTTTTCGCCGCTTGCCCAGGGCATGCTGTCGACGAAATATCTCGGCGGCATTCCCGAAGACAGCCGCGCGGCGCAAAACCATTTCCTGAAGAAGGACTACATCCGCCCCTCGATCATCGACAATATCCGCAAGCTCAACGAAATCGCCGAAAGGCGTGGCCAGACGCTGGCGCAGATGGCGATCGCCTGGGTATTGCGCGGCGGCCGTGTGACCTCGGCGCTGATCGGCGCCAGCCGCTCGTCGCAGATCGTGGATTGCGTCAAGGCGCTCGAGAATCTCGAATTTAGTGTCGAGGAGCTTGCTGAGATCGACGTCTATGCCCGCGAGGCCGACATCAACCTCTGGGCCAAGTCCGCCGAACGCGAATAGTCATCTCAGGCCCGGAGGCAAGTCTTCCGGGCCTCTTTCTGCTATAATCTGATGTACGTACAGCAAAGCACCGCCGGTCGGAGGAGACCCTGTCATGATCCGCAATCCCATCCTGCCCGGGTTCAATCCCGATCCGTCGATCTGCCGCGTCGGCGCGGATTATTACATCGCTACCTCGACCTTCGAGTGGTATCCGGGTGTGCAGATCCACCATTCGCGTGACCTGGTGAACTGGACGCTGGTGCGCCGGCCGCTGGAGCGGAGATCGCAGCTCGACATGCGCGGCAACCCCGATAGCTGCGGCATCTGGGCGCCGTGCCTGTCCTTTGCCGATGGGCAGTTCTGGCTGGTCTATACCGACGTCAAGCGCTACGACGGCAATTTCAAGGATGCGCCGAACTACATCGTCACGGCACCCACGATCGAGGCCGAATGGTCCGAGCCGGTCTATGTCAATTCCTCCGGCTTCGACCCTTCGCTCTTCCACGACGATGACGGCCGCAAGTGGTTCGTCAACATGCAATGGAACCACCGGACCGAAAGTTATGGCGGCTCGCCGAAGTCGCCGGCCTTCGACGGCATCCTGCTGCAGGAATGGGATCCGGCGACAAAGGCGCTGAAGGGGCCGATCAAGAACATCTTCGCCGGCAGCCCGCTCGGCCTCGTCGAAGGCCCGCATCTCTTCAAGCGCAACGGCTGGTATTATCTGACCACCGCCGAAGGCGGCACCGGCTACGACCATGCCGTCACCATGGCGCGGTCGCGTGATATCGACGGACCCTATGAGATGCATCCGAACATGCATCTCATCACCTCGAAGGATCACCCGGGCGCGGTGCTGCAGCGGGCAGGGCATGGCCAATATGTCGAGACGCCCGAGGGCGAGGCCTATCACACCCATCTCTGCGGCCGGCCGCTGCCGCCGAAGCGGCGCTGCACGTTGGGGCGCGAGACATCCTTACAGAAATGCGTCTGGCGCGACGATGACTGGCTCTATCTTGAAAACGGAACCACCGTGCCCGATGTCGATGTGCCCGGCCTCTCCGGCGCGGCGCCCGTGGAAAAGCCGATGCGCAGCGAATACAGCTTCGATGGCGGCACGCTGCCCGCCGATTTCCAATGGCTGCGCACGCCAGAGCCCGCGCGCATCTTCAACCTGACGGATCGCCCCGGCCATCTGCGCCTGATTGCGCGCGAAAGCATCGGCTCCTGGTTCGAACAGTCGCTGGTCGCTCGCCGTCAGGAACACCACAGTTTCCGTGCCGAGACCGTGGTCGAATTCTCACCCGACACCTACCAGCAGGTGGCGGGGCTGACGCATTATTACAACCGCCACAAGTTCCACGCGGTTGCCGTGACGCTGCACGAAACACTCGGCCGCTGCGTGACAATCCTCTCCTGCAACGGCGACTACCCGAACGGACGCCTGAGCTTTCCCGCCGAAAGCGGTGTGGCGATTGCCGCCGAAGGTCGTGTCCAGCTCGCCATGGAAATCCGGGAGAACGACCTGCAATTCTTCTGGCAGACCGAAGGCAAGGGCGCCTGGCAACCGATCGGCCCGGTCCTCGATGCCGGGGTGATTTCCGACGAGGGCGGACGCGGCGAACACGGCTCCTTCACCGGCGCCTTCGCCGGCGTGTTTGCCTTCGATACGTCAGGTCGGGCGAAGGCCGCGGATTTCGACTGGTTTGTTTATGACGAGCTGTGAGGGTGCCTGACCACCCGCCCTTGTCCTTCGAGGCTTCGGCCCAACGCACCTTAGGATGAGGGCCGATCGGCGTGCCATGCGGCTAGCTAGCTGATACGCGGGTGATCGATGACTTCGTAGCCCAGGTGCGGAGCGTGCTGTACGGCTGATCGTCTGTGCGGCGAAACCCGAACCGTGTTGGCTGGGCGAGGATTGTCGAACTGAGTGACGATTTTACCAAGCTTGAGCAGATTTGAGAGAGTTCTTGCTGAGCGTACCTAAGACATGTCTCCGGCACACAACGTCACCTATCTCTCAGGTCGGCAATTTTGACATCGGCGATCCCCTTGGAGCGAGAAGTTCGTTTGGCCGTGATGGCGTCAGTGCATGATGTTTGCCAAGAACCGCCTCGTGCTGTCATGCTTCGGAGCATCGAAGAACGCCTGGGGTTCATTGACCTCTATGACCTGCCCCGCTTCCATGAACACTACGCGATCTGCAACCTTCCGGGCGAAACCCATCTCATGGGTTACGACGATCATGGTCATCCCTTCTTCCGCAAGAGTGACCATGGTGTCGAGAACCTCTTTCACCATCTCCGGATCCAATGCCGAGGTTGGCTCGTCGAACAGCATGACCTTCGGTGTCATACAAAGAGCGCGAGCGATCGCGACGCGCTGCTGCTGTCCGCCTGATAGTTGACCGGGATACTTGTCGGCCTGTTCTGGAATACGGACTTTTCCCAGGAAATGCATTGCCATCTCTTCAGCCTCCCGGCGCCGTTTCCCGCGTGAAAGGATCTGAGGCAGGGCGCAATTTTCCTTCACCGTCAGGTGCGGAAAGAGGTTGAAGTGCTGGAACACCATGCCCACCTCGCGGCGGATCGCGTCGAGGTTCTTGACGCTGTCGTTAAGCGCGATGCCGTTGACGGAAATTCTGCCTTGCTGGTGCTCCTCCAGCCGATTGATGCAGCGGATGAGTGTCGATTTGCCGGAGCCCGAAGGGCCGCAAACGACGATCCGTTCTCCCGCCGCCACGCTCAAAGCGATGTTCTTCAGCACGTGGAAGTTTCCATACCACTTGTCGAGGGCGGAAACCTCGATGGCGTTAGGTCGAATTGTCATTATCGGTAGCTCCGGGACTGAACGCGGCCTTCAAGCCAGCGGGTGTAGTTCGATATGCCAAAGCAGATCAGGAAGTAGATCAAGGCGACGAACACGTAGCTTTCCACATAGGGAGCAGGCCACATAGGATCGGTGGCTGCCACACGGCTGGCGCTCAGCATGTCAAAGACGCCGACAATCAAAACGAGGCTCGTGTTCTTGACCATCACGATCGCCGTATTGGTCAACGGAGGAATGACCTTTTGGAGCGCCTGTGGGAGCACGATGTGCCACACGGCCTTCCAGCCTGGTATGCCGAGAGCCCTTGCGGCCTCCATCTGGCCGGCGGGAACCCCCTGCAGTCCGCCACGGATCACTTCCGCAAGATAAGCGGCGGCAAAGACAGTGAGTGCTGCCAAGGTGCGGCCGAGTTTGTCGAACGACCATCCGGCGGGAAGCAGCAGCGGCAGTAGAATGGATGCGACGAACAACAAACCCACTAGCGGTAGGCCACGGATCAGTTCGATCGTCAGTAGGGATAGCAAGCGCGGGATCGGCAGCGTCGAACGCCGGCCAAGGGCAAGAAAGACCGCGAAGGGAAAACCCAACCCCAGTGACAGCAGTGCGAGCAGCAGGGTGACGGGCAGCCCACCCCAGCTTGACGTCGGTACTGGCGCCATTCCAAAAGTGCCGCCCCACATCAACACAAGCATGACAGCAACCGCCAAAAGCCACGCAGCGATGAGCTTCTGTCCCCACAGTTTGGGGGAGAGAGAGGCAAGGATCATGACGAGAACGAGACCCATCACCAGCAAAGGCCGCCATTGTTCGTCCGGTGGATAGACGCCGAAGATGATGAACCGGAATTTCGCGGCGATGAAAGCCCAGCAGGCTCCACGTTGGCGGCAGGTGGAAGGGTCGTCCGTCACCCACACCGCATCCAGGACAGCCCAATTCAAAGCCGGGATCATCAAGATCAGCAGAAAGCCGGTCGTGACGGTAAGAACCGACGCAACGAGGTCGCCGAAGAAAAGCCGGAGGATCGGCTTTCGCGGTAGTTTTGGCGGAGCGGAAGGCGCTATGTGCGCAATAGGAGTCATATCGATAGCGGTCATCGTGCCTCCACCAATGCGACGCGCGCATTGTACCAGTTCATGAAGAGTGACACGGCAATGCTGATGGTCAGGAAAATGCCCAGCAGGAGCGCGATGCTTTCGATCGCCTGACCTGTCTGGTTGATCACCGTTCCGACGACCAGACCAAGTTCAGGATATCCGACCGCGAGAGCCAAGGTAGTGTTCTTGACTGTCGAGAGATACTGCGAGGTCATCGGCGGGATGATGATGCGCAGCGCTTGCGGGATGATGATCTTACTAAGCGTGTGTCGTTCCGACAGCCCGATCGCACGTCCAGCCTCCCATTGCCCAAGGGACACCGCATCAATGCCGCCGCGGATAATTTCTCCGATGAAAGCAGACGTATAGATCACCAGACCCAGCATGAGGGCTGCGAACTCGGGGGACAGTCTCAGCCCACCTGTGAAGTTGAAGCCCTTCATTTCGGGGACGCTGACAGCTGCGCCAGGCTTGAGCAGCAGTGTCAGGACCGCTGCGACGAGAGCCATCAGCGCTAACAGAGCGATGAGTGGGTGACGAAGCTCCAATCGACCCGCTGCGACCATGCGGCGACCGAGGAAGGCGGCAAGCACAGTGCTGGCCGCCACCAGGCCAATCAGGACAATCGAGATGCCATCTAACTGAATGGAGGGAATGCAGAAGCCACGTAAGGACAGGAAGACTCCGGGAAGCGGATTGTAGGCTTGTCGGGGCGCCGGCAGCATGGTCGTCGCGAGCGCGTACCAGAACAGCAAGTGGACGATCAGCGGCATGTTGCGCATCGTCGTCACGAACACGCCAGCCACGCCGGAAGCCAGCGGATGCTGAGAACGCCGCGCCAGCCCGACGATCAGACCGAGAGCGGTCGATAGAAGAATGGCGAGGATCGAGATCGCCAGTGTATTTCCCACACCCGTCACATAGGCCCAGAGGAAAGTGTCGGAGGGGTTGTATGGCAGTACACTTTCCGAAATCGGGAAGTTGGCCTGTCGCCACAGGAAGTCAAAGCCCACCCTGATCCCGCGGGCGTCGAGGTTTGTAACGGTGTTGCTGACAAGCCAGGAGAGCAGGGCGGCAAAGCCGCCCAGCAGCAGGATCTGCCCGCCCCAGCTTCGAAACCGTCTGTTGTCCAGAACAGTCGAAATCATGAGTGGCTCCCCGCGTTATTGGAATGCCATGGGGAACATCAGTCCGCCGTTGGAAAACAGCCTGTTGGGACCCCGGTCGATCTTCAAGGCACTGCCTTCACCGAGGTTGCGGTCAAACATCTCTGCGTAGTTGCCGAGCTGCTTGACGATGTTGTAGGCGAACTTGTCATCGAGCCCGAGCGCCTTCCCATTGCCAGGCTCGACACCGAGGAAGCGTTTTATCCTTGGGTCCTCCGATGTCATCATTCCATCGATGTTGGCCTGCGTAATGCCGTAGAGTTCAGCATTGAGCAGCGCTTGAATCGACCAGTTCACGATGTCCAACCAGTTGTCGTCGCCATGACGCACTGCCGGCGTCAGGGCGTCCATGTACTTGGTCGCCGGGAAGATCACGTAGTCGTCAGGATTGTCAGACTGAGTGGCGCGGACAGAAGCAAGTGCCGCGGCATCGGTGATCAGAGCATCGCATCTGCCGGAAAAGAAGGCTTGCCGGGTTGCAGCGACATTGTCGAAGACAACCGGCTTGAGCTCGAGGTTCAACTTGCTGGAGACGTCGTTGACGACAACCTCGGTCGTGGATCCCGTCTGCACGCAGACGGAAGCGCCTGTCATTTCCTCGACCTTGGTCACGCCTGAGGACTTCGCCACCATGAAGCCGGTGAACTCGTAATAGGTCGGGGTGGTGAAGTTGATGCCGTTGGCGTCACGCTGCAGCGTCCATGTAAGCGTGCGCGGCAGCATGTCGATCTCGCCGGTCTGAAGGGCAGGGATGCGCTGCTGACCGCTCAGAGGAACAAACTCGACCTTGTCCTTGTCACCGAAGATGGCTGCGGCGACCGCACGGCAGGTCTCGACGTCGAGGCCGCTCCAGTAGCCCTTGTCGTCCGGCGCGCCGAAACCGACGGTGCCTTGGCTTGCGCCGCAGACGATATGTCCGCGGGCTTTGACCTTGTCAAATGTGGGTCCCGCCTGGGCGGTGGTGGCCGCAAGCGCGACACCGGCGGCAATGGCGGCAATCTTCCAGTTTTTCATGTTGTCGTTCCCTTTATTGTTATGAGATTGGAGTGGCTCAGGCGGTTCTCGCCATCGTCCTTTCAGATGCGATGACATCCACGATCGGCTCGAGATCGGCCCAGAGGTCGTTCTCATCCTCAAGACCGATGCTGATCCGGAGGATCGTTCCTGGATGGGCATTGGCATCCGTCACGCGGCTGATGGTCATCGGGGCAAGCAGGCTGTGGGTTCCTCCCCAGGATGCTCCAATCGAGAAGGTCTTTGCGGCGGTCAGCAAATCCGGCAAGGCATCTTCGGCGTGCGTAGGGATGACGACGCTGAATACGCCGCTAGTCCCGGCAAAATCTCGCTTCCAGACCTCGTGGCCAGGTGCGGACTCCAATGCGGGATGAAGGACGAGGCCCGGCGCAATCCGGCTTTGGATGCGCTTGGCGAAGTCGTGGGCGATTCGCCCGCAATGGGCGAGGCGAACAGCCATCGTCTCCATCCCGCGCAGGGCCAAGGCGCAGTCGTCCGGTGACACGCCGAGGCCAATCATGCGCATCGTATCCCTGAGCCGGCGATGCAGCTCGATATCCTTGACCGCAATCGATCCCATCAGAAGATCGGAGTGACCGCCGACATATTTGGTCAGCGCCATGGACGAGAAGTCCATCCCACGGGCAAGCGGCTTGAAATAGAGCGGGGTCGCCCAGGTATTGTCGCAGCCGGTCAGGACGCCTCTAGCCTTAGCCGCTGCGACGATCGCCGGAATGTCCTGGATTTCCATCGTGGTCGAGCCGGGCGATTCCGTCCAGATCAGCTTGACCGTCCCGTCGATCAAATCGGCTATGCCGCCACCGATCATTGGGTCGTAGACCCGGAAGGAAATCCCTCTCGGCTTCAGATAGTTCTCGCAGAAGCCTGCCACGGGTGGGTAGGCGGTGTCCGGGATGAGGACGCTGTCACCTGGCATGAGGAGTGTCAGGAAGACGATGGTAATTGCGGCTTGTCCAGACGGCACCAGAACCGTCCGCACGCCTTGTTCAAGGGCCGTAATGGAAGCTTCCAGCGTGCGGGAGGTCGGCGTGCCGTGCAGGCCATATGTATAGCCATCGGGGCCGCGATACTTGCGGTTGGCGTAGGCCTCCGCGCTGTCGAACACGATCGTCGAAGCGCGGTAGGTCGGTATTGCGAGGCTTGCAAAACCTTCATGGGAAACTTCGGGCCGCTTTATGCAGAGCGTCTTGTCACGCATGGACTGTCCTCATTGGCAAATTTCCAGCAGTCTAAGCGGACAGAGGGTAGACAAACAATTGACCGGAGCGTCTAAGTCTATGCGTAAACCGTATAGAGTGATGAGGATGAATTTCCGGCAGATCGAGGCGTTTCGCGCCGTCATCATCAGTGGCACTGTCTCGCGAGCAGCCGAGCTGATGGGCGTCACGCAGCCAAACGTCAGCCGCCTCGTTGGCGAGCTTGAAGAAGGCGTTGGCTTCGCACTGTTCGATCGTGTGAAGGGAAGACTGATATCCACTCCGGAGGGGCAAGCGTTCTACCGGGACGTCGACGCGAGTTTCAAAGGTCTCGACCTTCTGCGGTCGTCGGCTGCGCGCATCAGAGATTTTGGATCAGGCCAAATTCGAGTGGCAAGTCTGGCAGCTGCGGGTTCTACCATAGTGCCGCGAGCCGTGAAGCGCTTTCGGGAGAAATATCCTTCTGCAATCGTGACGCTCAGCATCATGTCATCCGCCGCGGTGCGCAATCACATTGTCGATGGTGATTTCGACCTTGGTTTGGCCGCCGACGAGGTTGATTTGTCCGGTGTCGAACATCAGGTGTTTGGAAGCTTCCCGGCATTATGCGCTATCCCGCCGGGACACCCTTTGGCCGATCGAGAGGTTGTTCGGCCGGAGGATTTTCACGAGGTTGACTACGTGGCGTTGTCAGCAGAGGATCGGGCCCGACTTCAGTTCGAACGCCACTGCGCCGAAGCAGGATCGAAGCCCAATCTTGTGATCGAAACCCCTTTTGCGATCACGGCCTGCGCACTCGCGCTCGAAGGAGTCGGATTGGCGATCGTCAATCCACTGGCCGTCGATGGCTTTGCTGATCGGGGTCTCATTTTCAGGCCCTTCGAGCCGGCGGTGTATTTTAAGAGTTACCTCTTATTCCGCCCCGACATGCAGAAGGCAAGCCTCGTGCGCGCTTTCGTCTCTTCATTGCTAGAGGTTAGAAATACGCGAGCGTCAGTACTCGTCGATCGATGATACGGTCACGAAAACGTCAGGCAGGGCGGATTGTCGAAAAAGAAAGCCGGCGCAAAGGCCGGCTAAGACGAACGCGGCTGAACAGGGGATACTGGCCGGTTCCAAGCACTTCGTGACTGAACAATAACTTTCACTACATGCCGAGGCAGCAAAAAAGGGGCGCAACGAGAACACCCGGAGACGGCTCCGCAAAGCGGTGGGCGGCGGGGCGGATGCCGGTGCTGACCTCGGCTCTGTTATCGGGCACGAAGATCACCGGATGATGACATCTGAAGCCGGTCTCTGCCTTTCTTTCGCCGGCCAACCGCTTCGGCGGGCCAACTGTGTTGGCAGCATGCGAATGCAGTGTTCATGCGCTTAAGGATGTTAAAGCGTTACAAAGGGACTATATAGCGGGCCGAAGTAACTTCCGAGAATCCGCAAGAGTCCCGCATGGCCCCCATCATTTCCGTTCAGAACCTCACCAAGACCTACGCCAATGGGTTCGAGGCCCTGAAGGGCATCAATCTCGACGTCGAAAAGGGTGAGATCCTGGCGCTGCTCGGGCCGAACGGTGCCGGCAAGACGACGCTGATTTCGATCATCTGCGGCATTGCCAATCCGAGCGGCGGCCGGGTGCTGGTCGCCGGCCACGACGTCGTAAGGGATTTCCGCGCCACCCGCGGGATGATCGGACTGGTGCCGCAGGAGCTCACCACCGATCAGTTCGAGACGGTGTTCAATACAGTCAGCTTTTCGCGCGGGCTGCACGGCAAGAAAGCCAATCCTGCCCATATCGAGAAGGTGCTGCGCGCGCTCTCGCTCTGGGACAAGAAGGACAATATGCTGCGCCAGCTGTCCGGCGGCATGAAGCGACGGGTGCTGATCGCCAAGGCACTCTCCCATGAGCCGGATATCCTTTTCCTCGACGAGCCGACTGCCGGCGTCGACGTGACGCTGCGCAAGGACATGTGGCATGTCGTCGAAGAGCTCAGGGCCTCCGGCGTCACCATCATCCTGACTACCCATTATATCGAAGAGGCCGAGGAAATCGCCGATCGCGTCGGCGTCATCAACGGCGGCGAGTTGCTGCTCGTCGAGGACAAGGCAGCGCTGATGGCCAAGCTCGGCCGCAAGCAGCTCATCCTCGATCTCACCGAACCGCTGAGCCGCCTGCCGGATTGTTTTGCCGGCAACGGGCTGACGCTGGAAGCAGACGGCAACCGGCTGACTTATGATTTCGACGCTGGCAACGAACAGGAAAGCATTGCGGCGCTGCTGACCCGGCTCGGCGAGAACAATATCCATTTCAAGGATCTCTCGACGCGCCAAAGCTCGCTCGAGGACATCTTCGTGGCGCTGGTGGGAGCGGAAAAATGAACGTCGAGGCTGTCAAATCGATCTATTTCTTCGAGATGGCGCGCACGCGCCGCACGCTGCTGCAGAGCGTCATCTCGCCCGTCATCTCGACCTCGCTCTATTTCATCGTCTTCGGCGCCGCTGTGGGATCACGCATTCAGGAGGTCGAGGGTGTGTCCTACGGCGCCTTCATCACGCCCGGCCTGATTATGCTGACGCTGCTCGGCCAGTGTATCAGCAACGGCTCTTTCGGCATCTATTTCCCGAAATTCACCGGCACGATCTACGAGGTGCTTTCGGCGCCGGTGGCGATGACGGAGATCCTGCTTGGTTATGTCGGTGCGGCGGCGACCAAGGGGATGATCATTGGCTTCATCATTCTCCTGACCGCCAATCTCTTCGTTGATGTCAGGATCGAGCATCCCTTCATGATGATCCTGTTCTTCCTATTGACGGCGATCACCTTCAGCCTGTTCGGCTTCATGATCGGTATCTGGGCCGGTAATTTCGAACAACTGAACCTCATTCCCATGCTGGTCGTGCCGCCGCTGACCTTCCTCGGCGGCAGCTTCTATTCCGTCAGCATGCTGCCGCCCTTCTGGCAGGCAGTCAGTCACCTCAACCCGGTGCTCTATCTCGTCAGCGGCTTCCGCTGGAGTTTTTACGGGATCGCCGATGTCAACCCGGCGATCAGCCTGGCGATGATCACGGTGTTCCTGGTGATCTGCCTGGGAACGCTCGCCTGGATCTTCAAGACCGGCTACCGCCTGCGCAACTGATCAATCACCCGAACACGCGCCATCGGAAAAGCCGATGACACCATCGGGTTCTTCCGTTTTTCTTCTGCGGTGATCCGCGGCATCTGCTGCATCAGCCAAGAAGGAGAGGCAGATGACGGATATCAGGATCGAAGGCGCAAAGATCGTTATTGTTGGCGGCAGTTCCGGAATGGGGCTGGCGCTGGCGGCCCGGCTGCTCGGGGAAGGGGCTGTGGTGACGATCGCAGGACGCAGCGAAGACGGGCTTGCGGCGGCCCGCCGCGATCTCGGCGAGCATCCGAAACTCAAGACGCACGCCGCCGATATATCGCGGGAGGAGGAGGTCGCAGCGCTTTTCCGCACCAGCGGGCCGGTCGATCATATCGTCAGCACGGCGGCCGATATCGAAGGCGCCTATCAGCTGCTGCCGTCGATCGAGCTTGCGGCGGCGCAAAGGGTGGTCGAAAGCAAGTTCTACGGGCCGCTGCTACTGGCGAAATACGGGGCCGCCCATCTGCCGCCCTCAGGATCGATTACTTATACGTCAGGTGTCGCGGCCTACCGGCCGGCGGCGCGTGGATCAGTGGTCGCAGCCGTCAATGCGGCGCTCGAAGGCTTGGTCAGGGCGCTTGCCGTCGAGCTGGCGCCGATCCGGATCAACGCGGTGTCGCCCGGATGGGTGGATACACCGATCTGGAGCTTCGTCGCCGGCGACGCCAAGCAGGCGACACTTGATGCGATGGCAGAGCGCCTGCCGGCCGGACGCATTGGACGGCCCGATGATATTGCCGATGCGATCCGCTTCCTGATCGGCAACGGATTTACGACAGGCGCTATCCTGCATGTCGAAGGCGGGCATCGGCTGGTGTGAACTGCGGAAGTTCTTCGCTTGCCGATCGTAGCAGGAGGGCAAGCGCCGGCGGCTGCACGCGCCTGCGCCGCCACATCATCACCAGCGAGGCTGCGGGTGGTTTGCCCGGCCATGGCAGTTCGACGACGTTGCCCCGCGTTACGGCCGGGCCGACGGCAAGGCGCGGGACGAGACCGAAGCCGACGCCGGACGCAACGAGCCGGACGATCGTCGCGATGCTATCGGCTTCCGTGACGATTGAAGGCGCTGCAATGCGCGCTTCGGCAAAGGCAGTGTCGAACAGGTGCCGGTAGACGCAGCCGGTTTCGGTGGCGACGAAGGGCGCGGTACTCAGTGCTGCGAGGCTTGCGGGTGGCCGGGCTTGAAAATCGCGACCGGCAATCAGCACCAGCGGTTCGCTGCAGATGCGGCGTGTCAGGAAGCGCTCATCCTGCTGCCCGCGATCGAAGGTGAAGGCGATATCGATCGAGCCATTCTGCAATTGCGCGAGCAATTCGCCGCTGCCGCCGACCTTGAGCTTGAGGCCGACGTCTGGGTTCTTCTTGCGAAAGAGTGACAGCCAAGGCGCCAGCCTTTCGGCGGCGATGGTTTCGAGCGTCCCCAAGGTGATGGACTGTTCGGCGTTGCCGGCTGCAGCACTGACGGCAGCCTTCGCTTCCTCGTTCAGTGCCAGTATCTCTTCGGCATAGGCCTTGAGGACCGTGCCCGCGGGTGTCGGGACGACGCCCTGTCGGGAGCGCAGGAAGAGCTCTGCGCCCAGTTCCTCTTCCAGCGCCTGTATCTGGTCGCTGAGGCTCGACTGAGCGAGATTGACCTCGGCAGCGGCGCGCGTGAGATTTTCGTGCCGGACCACTGCAAGGAATGTCTTCAATTGTCGTGGGTTCATGTCGGGCTCCGGTACGGCGCGCAGTGGCGCCTTGACGCAGGATATCAACAAAGCAGAAGGCGCTGCAACGCAGGAGCATGTGGCGGCGAACTACCCACCTGCTGCTGCGCATTGCGGCAGTTCCCGTCAGGCGCTGCTGACGAGAAGGGCGCCGGAGATGATGAGGAGGGTGCCGGCGACGAGCTTTACGATGTCGAGTTCGGAGGCTTCGCCGAGAAAGACGGCGCCGATCGCCAGTGTCACCAGCACGTTGCAGCTCCAGATTGGGGCGAGTTTCGAGACGGGGACACCGTAAGCGAAAAGCGCAAAGCTGATCAGGCCGGTGCCGACGCCAAAGCAGGCGCCGGCGAGGGCGGCAAAACCGAGACCTTCGGCGGTCCAGGGGGCGGGGCGCCAGATGAGTGCGGCGATCAGCCCGGCGAGCGCGCAGGCAGCGCCGAACGCGATCAGGTAGACGGCGGAGCCGGTGGCTGATGTGGCGCTCTGCTTCTGGAAGATGGCGGTAATGCCCCAGAACAGGGCGGGCAGAACGCCGCCGATGACGATCGGCCAGAGTGAATTCATTGCAAAACTCCTGTCGCACCCATAGGTCAAGGCCTCGCCTGAGGCGAAGGCCGGCCGAACATGTGGTGCCACCAGACTAGGAGTTTCTTTTTGCTCTTTGTGGTCTTGTTGTTCTTCCGCTCAAGCTGCCAGATCCGGTCGTCGCCGTAAAGCGGCGGAACCGCAATTAGTCGCGCATGCGGAGTTCGTCGGTCTGCATCTGCAGCGAGCCCAGCGTTTCCAGGAAGCTCATGCCGAGCAGGCTCTGGTCGAGCCGGCCGTCCTCGGCGACGCTGGCTGCGACATTGTTGCGGATGATCGGGCCGATCGCTACCTGGTCGAGCGTGACGGGTGCTGCGCGGCCGCGGCCGTTGGCTGTCATGATCGTCATGGAATAGGTGAGGCGGGAGAGATCGATGCCGATCCGTTCGGCATCTTCGCGCGACAGCGCTACCATGCTGGCGCCGGTATCGACGAGCATCTCGATCGTCTGGCCATTGACCGCGACATCGGCTTCGAAATGGCCGTTCAGCAGCTTGTGCAGAATGATCTCCCGGCCGCCCTCGCTTGTCGTGACGACGACGGCGCGGCCGGGAGCGAGGCCGGCGAGCAGCCTGTTGCCGACGCCGAGCGCTTCCTGGCGATAGAGGTAGACGGTCACGAGCGCCAGGATGATGACGAGCCAGATCATCATCTGGCGCATTGTTTCGCCGACACTGCGCCGGCTCGCCCAGATGCCGGCCGACAGCATCAGCGCGATCGGCAGCAGATAGACGACGCGGCCGAAGTCATCGCTCTGCAGGCCAAGGATGCGGCTGTTGTCACTGTTGAGGATCAGCACGGCAAGGCCGATGCCGATTACGACGAGGAAGACGGTCAAACGAATCATAGAGGCCGCTCCGGCCCGGCGACGAGGCTTGATTTCATATGGTTCGGCACCGTGGCGGAACCTGCAAGCCTTGCCGGCAGCAGCGTCATGATCCGCCTTCGCTCACTGTCGGAATAGCTCGTCCAGCTGCCGATTTCCTGAAGAGTCCGGCCGCAGCCGGCGCAAAATCCGGTGGTGGGCTCCAGGGAGCAGAGGTGAATGCACGGTGTTTGCATGAAGGATATATCGGAGTTTCAAAGAGCCGTGGCAAGGGCGCAAAGAGTGGCGATCTCGCAAATTTGCTGCGTCGCGCCCAGCGTATCGCCGGTGTGGCCGGCAAGCTTGCGGCGGATGAAGGCGGTGAAGGCAAACCCTGCGATGCCGGTGGCGAGCAGGCTCGCGACCAGCGGCCGCAGGCCGAATGCAGGCCAGATCAGAAGCGCTGCGACGAGGCCGGCTGAGGCGAGCGCAAACTGCATCGCCGCCTCGTCCGGCTGGCCGGTCGAGGCGGCCACGCCATCGGCCTTTGCCGGCGCCAACCGCTGCCAGTGCCAGGCGATGGCGCCCCGGCTGAGAGCCGCGACGGCGGGAATGGCGAGGGCTGCCGTGAGCGGCGAGGAGTGTCGGGCGATCACAGCAAGCGCGGCTGCGCGGATCCCGAAGGAGAGGATCAGCGCTATCGCGCCATAGGTGCCGATCCGGCTGTCTTTCATGATGAGGAGGCTCTGTTCGCGGCTCTTGCCGCCGCCGATACCGTCGGCCGTATCGGCCAGGCCGTCCTCGTGCAGCGCGCCGGTGACGAGGGCCTGGACGGAAAGCGCGATCAGGGCCGCCATCAGCGGGTCCGCACGCAGCCCCAAAAGGAGGAGGATGGCGAGTGCGGGGACGAAACCGATGACGATGCCGGCGACGGGAAAGGCGCGCACCAGCGGACCTAGCCTGCCGTCATAGCCTTTGAACAGCGATTGCGGCATGGGAATGCGGCTGAGGAAGGCGACGGCGCGGGCGGTATCGACCGCATAGTCCTTGATCTTCATTCTGCTTCGTTCTGCCGGAGGTCTCGGCTTATGGTCGCGGCGGCGCTTTTGGAGTTGTTCGCCTCGTCCGCCCGCTTTAAGAGAGTGGCCACCCGCAAAGAAGCTGATTTGCGGGAAAAAAACAAGAATACCCGGATTCATAGGAAAACCGCACAGATGAGCGTTTCAGGCCTGCCGTTCGACGATTTCCGTACCCTGCTCCGTGACCTGCCGGGGCCGGATGCCCGCGCGCTGGTGGCGGCGCGCGAACGTGACGCGCAGCTGACCAAGCCGCCGGGCGCGCTCGGACGGCTCGAGGAAATCGCCTTCTGGCTTGCTGCCTGGACGGGCCGCACACCTGCCGTCAACCGGCCGCTGGTGGCGATCTTCGCCGGCAATCACGGCGTCACCAGGCAGGGCATCACGCCGTTTCCGCCAACGGTGACGCAGCAGATGGTCGAGAATTTCGCAGCCGGCGGGGCGGCGATCAACCAGATCTGTGTCGCCTATGATCTCGGGCTGAAAGTCTTCGATCTGGCGCTCGATTATCCCACCGGCGACATCACCGAGGAAGCAGCGCTTTCCGAGCGCGACTGCGCCGCGACCATGGCCTTCGGCATGGAGGCGATCGCCGGCGGCACCGACCTGCTCTGCATCGGCGAGATGGGCATCGGCAATACGACGATCGCGGCGGCGATCAACTATGCGCTCTACGGCGGCTCGGCGCGTGACTGGGTTGGACCCGGCACCGGTTCGGAAGGCGAGATGCTGGAGCGCAAGATCGCGGCGGTGGAAAAGGCGGTGGCGCTGCATGGTGACCATCTCGACGATCCGCTCGAGATCATGCGCCGGCTCGGCGGCCGCGAGATCGCGGCGATGGCCGGCGCCATCCTTGCTGCTCGCATGGAGCGCATCCCGGTGCTGATCGACGGTTATGTCGCGACCGCTGCGGCGGCGATCCTGAAGGCCGCCAATCCATCCGCGCTCGATCATTGCCTGATCGGCCATGTCTCCGGCGAGCCCGGACATTTGCGCTCGATCGAGATGCTCGGCAAGACGCCGCTTCTGGCGCTCGGCATGCGGCTCGGCGAAGGCACCGGTGCGGCGCTAGCCGCCGGCATCGTCAGGGCGGCCGCCGCCTGCCATTCTGGCATGGCGACCTTCGCCCAGGCAGGCGTGTCGAATAAGCATTAAGGCCGCAGTAGGCGCGCCGTCGATCCGCACGCGTTCGCTTGCGCGCCTCAAGTGGATTCGGTATTTGCGTATTCGCTCATCAAAGGAGGAGACGGCAAAGCCTCTCCCGGTCTGTGATGCAACGGGAAGAGGAGAGGGCATCTTGACGAAGCCTGCGGTGACGAAAGAGACCGGACTTCGGCATTTCATCGCCGCCGCCAGCTATTCCTGGGCGGGTTTCCTGCGCGTGCTGAAAGAGGCGGCCTTCCGCCAGGAACTCGGTTTCTTCGTCGTTTCGATCGCGGCGCTGGCGCTCGTCGGTGCAAGTGTCGGGGAGATCGTCATCGCCGTGCTTCTGTTTCTCGGGCTCTTTTCGGTGGAGGCGATGAATACCGCCGTCGAAGAGGTGATCGATCGGATTTCACCGGAGATTTCGATCGTCGGCAAACATGCCAAGGACCTCGGCTCCTTCGCGGTGACCTGCATGATCGCCGCCTGCTGCCTCTATCTTGGCTTCGTCCTCGGCAAGCACCTGTTCTTTGGATCCGGTTGATTTCACGCTGGATCGGCCCGAAGTCATTCGGATCCAAGTCTAAAAATCGGAGCATAATGTTGCCCGAAAACCGCTCACACTTTTCGGCATCATGCTTAAGCTGAATCAGGCAAAACTCTTGCGTTTGCGCGCGACGGCCTGGGCCTCCTCGACGGCCGGCAGGCTCTGGAGCACGCGCTTGGCGGGCAGGATGGCGATGACCTCGGTGCCCTCGCGCAGCTTCGATTTCAGCAGGAACTGTCCGTCATGCTTGGCAAGGATCGCCTGGACGATCGGCAGGCCGAGGCCGGTACCCTGTTCGGCGCTCTTGATGGCGATCGAGCCTTGGCCGAAGGCCGACAGGACGACGGGAATCTCTTCTTCCGGAATGCCGGGGCCGTTGTCCTTGATCGAGATGTACTGTCCGCCGCCGGCCGTCCAGCCGACCTTGACGTGGATCTCGCCGCCCTGCGGCGTGAACTTGACGGCATTGGAGAGGAGATTGAGCACCACCTGGCGCATCGACTTCTCGTCGGCCCAGATAGCCGGCAGCTGCCGCTCGAACTGGTCCGAAATGGCAATGTTCTTGGCGCGGGCGCGCAGCTGGACCATGCCGATGCAATCTTCGGTGATATCGAGAAGCGAGATCGCCTCCTCGCTCAGCTCGTATTTTCCGGCCTCGATGCGCGACAGGTCGAGGATCTCGTTGATGAGATCGAGCAGATGCTGGCCTGAACGGTGAATGTCGCCGGCATATTCCTTGTAGGTCGGATTGGCGAGCGGCCCCATGACTTCGGCCGACATCACCTCGGAAAAGCCGAGGATGGCGTTGAGCGGGGTTCGGAGTTCGTGCGACATGGAGGCAAGGAAGCGCGACTTGGCGAGGTTTGCCTCTTCAGCACGGCGGCGGGCCTCGTCCGACATCGATTTCGCCACTTCCAGCTCAGCGATCAGGTCGTCCTTCTCCGATTGGTAGGAAAGGATCCTGAGGTTCGACTTGAAGAGCCGGTCGCTGATATAATTGAAGAAGACGAGTGTGGTGGTGAAGACCCCCGCCAGGCTGATTTCGACGAGGTCGCGCGACAGGCCGCTCTTGGCGGCAAGCGCCACGACCGCCGGCGAGAAAGCGGCGAGCACGGCGGGCGTCAGCATGAAGTTCGACATCGCCGTGACGGAGAGCGCGATCAGCAGCGTGGCGCCCTTATAGAGAATGAAGCTCGATGGCTCGCAGGTGTCGCAGCCCTGCAGCGCGAAGACGGCCCAGCAGCAGCCGAGCAGGAACTGGCCGGAGAGCAGCAGGCGGCGCCATTTGCGGGCGCTCTCGGCGGTGATCTCCTGCCGGCGCGCGCGCCTTGCAAGCAGGATATTGCCGGCGTGACAGGTGAGTGTCAGCAGCGCCCAGAACAGCAACTGCGTGTTCTGGGTGAAATAGACGCCAAGCGCGGTGATGATGACGACGAAGAGCGGCATGATCGTCGCGCCCTGCAGCACCGATGCCACATACATGTTGAGCACGTCACGATCGAAGGAGGAATTCGACGCATGACCGGACTGAAGACGTTCGCGCGTCTGCCGCACGGCCTTGGAAACGGCCTTGTTGCGGTGGCTGCGCGACCTGTCGACGATGATCTTGTCGGTCGATGTGCTTACGCCGGTACTCATGTGCACGTTGAAACTTCATCCCAGGGTGGATAAGAGCTTAACCGGCAATTCTTAAGAAGATGTTTGCCATCTTTGCCAAGGATTTGTTTTTTAAGGAGGCAAAAGCGTGACACGGGGCCTGCGCCTGATTCGCGACGGCGTGATCGCTTTTGCCCTGCTGGCGCTCGTGGCGCTGATCGCCGCCAAGCTCAACGATGCAGCAAAAATCGAGCATGCAGGCGCCTTCCATGCTGCCGACGGGGATAGTCTGGTATCAGGAGACGTACGGTTGCGCCTCGAAGGCATCGATGCGCCGGAGCTCAACCAGAGCTGTGAGCGCACGGGGAAAACCTGGGCCTGCGGGCGCGCGGCACGCGCGGCACTGCAGAGCATGGTGCTGACATCCGGAACGCTTTGCCGGGGCAGCCGACGCGACCGCTACGACAGGCTGCTCGTCGTCTGTCGGAGCGGGGCGGGCGGCGACATCAATGCCGCCATGGTGCGCCGGGGCATGGCCATCTCCTATGGCGATTATGGCAAGGAGGAGACTGAGGCGAAGGCTCAGAGGGCGGGCCTCTGGGCCGGGACTTTCGAGCGGCCGCGCGATGTGCGCGATCATGCGCGCCAGAGTTCCGGTTTCGATGGCGCCCTGCGCTTCATCGGGCAGGTCGTCGGATGGGAGTGAAGGCATGCCCAGTGAAGCCATGACAGACGAAGCCATGCTGGAGACGCTGCGGCTGGAGATCGCCTGCTGTCGCATCTGTCGGGAGGCGCCGGCGAAAGGCCTCGAATACCGGCTGCCGCACGAGCCGCGGCCGGTGGCAGTGATCTCATCCACCGCGCGCATCTTGATCGCCGGGCAGGCGCCCGGGCTTCGAGTGCATGAGAGCGGTTTGCCGTTCGACGATGCATCGGGCGACCGGCTGCGATCATGGCTCGGCGTTGACAGGGCAAGCTTCTATGACCGCGACCGATTCGCCATCGTGCCGATGGGCTTCTGCTTTCCCGGATATGATGACAAGGGCGCGGATCTGCCGCCGCGGCGCGAATGCGCGCCGTTCTGGCGGCAAAAAGTGATCTCGGCCATGCCGCAGATCGAACTGGTGCTGGTCATCGGCCAATATGCGCAGGCCTGGCATATGGCCGGCGAAAGGCAGGACAATATGACCGAGACGGTGCGAGCGTGGCGCGACAGTCTTCTGTCTGACCGATCGCCGGCGGTGCTGCCGCTGCCGCATCCGAGCTGGCGCAACAGCGGCTGGCTGAAGCGCAATCCCTGGTTCGAGAAGGAATTGCTCCCGGTCTTGCAGAATCGGACGAAAATGCTGCTTTCCTGAAACAAAATTCTTTTCGTTGCGCGGAATCGAGTTATACAAAGAAAATAATTCGAAAGGACTGTTGTGCGCATGGATCGCCTCGACCGAAAAATACTGCGTCTTCTGCAAGAAGATTCGACGCTTGCCGTTGCCGATCTCGCCAAGAAAGTAGGGCTTTCGACGACGCCGTGCTGGCGGCGCATCCAGAAAATGGAAGAAGACGGCGTCATCAAGCGCCGAGTCGCCATTCTCGATCCGGAGAAGGTCAACACCAAGGTCACCGTCTTCGTGTCGATTCGCACTGCCACCCATTCGATCGAATGGCTGCGCCGCTTTTCCGAAGTCGTCGCCGAATTCCCCGAAGTGGTCGAATTCTACCGGATGAGCGGTGATGTCGATTATCTCCTGCGCGTCGTCGTGCCCGATATTGCCGCCTATGACGCCTTTTATAAGCGGATGATCGCCAAGATCGAGATTCGCGACGTTTCCTCCGCCTTTGCGATGGAGCAGATCAAGTATTCGACGCAATTGCCGCTCGACTACATGATTCTCGACAATGCCAAATCCAACGAGGATTGAGGTCAAGCGTGCGGCCACGACCGCACGCTACCTATAATCAAAATCCAGCGAGAACTGGGACCCCGTCAGTCTGACCGGCGATATGCCGTTGGGGGCGAGGTTGACACGCAGGCCGCATCCGGGTGCCGGTTCGGCAAGGCCGAGCTTTGGCATCTGCGGTCGGCGATTGCAAAAATAGCCTCACAAATAGCGAAAAAACGCTCAAATCGGCCCAAATTCCTGGAAAAGTGAATAGCCTGGTAATGATTCAAGGCTTATGGTCAATGTAACCAATGGGCGATATGTCATAATTTTGTCTCATTGGTACCGAATTCAGAACACCATGTTCTAGACCGTCACCTTGTTTGTGCTTTTAGCCGGCGGCAGAATTTATGCGCTTCACCAGTATGTTCGACGGGGGTCGGACGGTGGAGAACCTAACAATGGGGGTATAGCGTTTGCGGCTTGCGATGGAAGATTTCCATCGCGGAGCATTTTTGCGTGTCTTTCGCCTAAATATTTGAAATTGTTGTATAAAAATCACGCTTGTGGTGAAAGTTGCCTATGGGAACCCATCCGGCGTGCATCGAGAATTGCTTGATAGGGCCTTGTGTGTGATGACGGATTGGCGGTTCGATCGATCCGCACGCCGAGATGGCTGTTCAAACTGGGCCGGCTTCAAATCGAACTACCCGATCTGAAGCCAGCTCCGATCGACAAAGGAATGGATTGGTAAATGAACATCAGAATGGTTTTGCTTGCATCAGCAGCAGCATTTGCTGCATCGACGCCGGTTCTTGCAGCTGACGCTATTGTTGCTGCTGAGCCGGAACCGGTTGAATATGTTCGCGTCTGCGACGCTTACGGCACCGGCTACTTCTACATCCCGGGCACCGAAACCTGCCTCAAGATCGAAGGTTACATCCGTTTCCAGGTCAACGTTGGCGAAGACATCGGCGGCGATTCTGACTGGGATGCATTCACCCGCGGTCAGGTTCAGTTCACCGCCAAGAGCGACACCGAGTATGGTCCGCTGACCGGCGTCATCGTCATGCAGTTCAATGCTGACAATGCCTCCGACCAGGAAGCCATCCTCGACTCCGCTTACCTCGACGTCGCGGGCTTCCGCGCCGGTCTGTTCTACAGCTGGTGGGACGATGGTCTCTCCGGTGAAACCGACGACATCGGTTCGGTCGTAACGCTGCACAACTCCCTCCGTTACCAGTATGAAAGCGGCACCTTCTACGCTGGCCTCAGCGTCGATGAACTGGAAGACGGCGTCTACAAGCTCGGTGAAGAAGCCAACAACGTTGGCGTTGCTTTCGGCGTTGGCGGCACTGCCGGTGCGTTCAGTTACCAGATCACCGGTGGCTATGACGTCGACAACGAAGACGGTGCTATCCGTGCAATGGGTACGGTTGAAATCGGTCCCGGTACGCTCGGCCTCGCCGGCGTATACTCCACCGGCCCGAACTCCTACTACTCCGCAGCTGAATGGGCTGTGGCTGCCGAATACGCTATCAAGGCAACCGACAAGCTCAAGATCACCCCGGCCGTCCAGTACTACGGCAACTACTTCGGCGGCGGCACTGTCGTTCCGGATGACTTCGACGGTCTCGGCGATGCCTGGAAGGTCGGTCTGACGGTTGATTACCAGATCGTCGACAACTTCTACGCTAAGGCTACCGTATCGTATCTCGATCCGGATGATGGCGACGACTCCACTGCGGGCTTCTTCCGCCTGCAGCGTTCGTTCTAATCCACTTGGTGGATGCTCCCGGTCTTCGGACCGGGGGCACTTCAATCAGTTTCTGATCCGAGTGACCTCCGATCAGCTACGGGGACGGGTCCGGTCTTCCCTGCCGGGCCGTCCTTGCAGTGTTTCCGGTGTACCGTCTTCAAGACAGTCGATCACGATGGCGTTGCGTATCGCATGTCGGCTTCCTGCCAGCCTCGTTTATTGAGGCACCCCCGTGCTGATCGATTTCCTGCTTGAAAAGTTCAGGCAGCATTGATTTGGTTATTCGAGCAGGCATCCGCCTTATCTCAATCGTGCCAGCAGCTTTTCGCCGGCCAGCTCCTTGACGGCATCCTTGCCGATCCAGCGGGCGGTTTTGTCAGGGCTTTCCGCCAGGGCCTTTGCGAGTGCCAGGGCCGGCGCATGGCAGGCGAGATTGCGCTTGCCGATGCTGCGCAGCGCCCAGTTGACCGCCTTGCGCACGAAGTTTCGCGGGTCGGCGGCATGGGCCTCGATCAGCGGCATCCAGGCAAGGATGGTCGCGTCCGACTCCTTTTTCCGATGGACGGCGGTACCGGCAACCATGGCGAAGGCGGTGCGCCTGACAAATTCGCGCCCATTGGCGGCGAAATCCCAGATGAGCTCGTCTAACCGAGCCTCGACGAAGAGATCGGCGGCGCAATCGACGATCTCCCAGGAGTTAAAATCATCGGCCCAATTTCGGGCTTCTTCCGTCGTCAACCGCTTCGGCTCGGCTGTGCAGAGGGCGAGGAGGCGGGCTTCGCGGATATCGCTTCGCCAGAGCTGCATTGCCCTCACGTGATCCTTCTTCGCTCGTCTGGCGACCGCCCTGATATCGGGATTGGAGATGCCGAGGGCGTGGCCGGTGACGATGCCGAAGCGTGTCATGCCGGCGACATTCTCCTCCGAACGCAGCGTTTGGAGATGCGCAATCAATTCGGCCGCATCGGAGGAGGGGCCGATCATTTCTCGAGGCGGGCGAGCAGCGAGGATGTGTCCCAGCGATTGCCGCCCATCGCCTGCACGTCGCCATAGAACTGGTCGACGACGGCGGTGACCGGCAGCTTGGCGCCGTTGCGCCGGGCTTCGGTGAGCACGATGCCGAGATCCTTGCGCATCCAGTCGACCGCGAAGCCGAAGTCGTATTTGCCTGCGTTCATGGTTTTGTGACGGTTTTCCATCTGCCAGGAACCGGCCGCACCCTTGGAAATCACCTCGACGACTTTTTCAATATCGAGGCCGGCACGCTTGCCGAAATGCAGCGCTTCGGCAAGCCCCTGGACGAGGCCGGCGATGCAGATCTGGTTGACCATCTTGGTCAACTGGCCCGAGCCTGCCGGCCCCATCAGGCCGACCATGCGGGCATAGGCATCGATGACAGGCCTGGCGCGTTCGAAGACGGCCTCGTCGCCGCCGCACATGACGGTCAGGATACCGTTTTCGGCGCCGGCCTGGCCGCCGGAGACGGGAGCGTCGATGAAATCGACACCTTTTTCCTTGGCCGCGGCATAAAGTTCGCGGGCGACCTCGGCGCTGGCGGTGGTGTTGTCGATCAGCACCGAACCAGGCTTCATGCCGTGTAAAGCGCCGCTCTCGCCTAATGTCACCGAGCGGAGATCTTCGTCATTGCCGACGCAGACGAAGACGAAATCGGCACCGGCGGCGGCCTCGGCCGGGGTGGGGGCGGCGTGGCCTGAAAATTTCTCGGCCCAGGCGGCGGCTTTTGCCGGCGTGCGGTTATAGACGGTGACATCGTGGCCGCCTTTCGTCTTCAAATGCCCCGCCATAGGGAAACCCATGACGCCGAGACCGATGAACGCGACTTTTGCCATATGTCCTATCCTTTTCCTGAAGTGCAGGCCCGAGGATTAACCGAAACGGCGGGAGCAGAAAAGCCCGTGAAGACGGACTTCCTTCCAATTGACGCATATGAGGCTGGCTACCGTTCGGCCAGGCCCTAGATTGGAGGGAAGGCATTATGTTCCGGGGGTGACATGACCGAAATTCCGACGATCAAGCCGCGGCGCAAAGGCCGTAGCGGAATGCAGGCGATGCTTATTCCATCGCAGCAGATGGTCGCAGAGCAGATTCGATCGGCACCGGAAGGTGTCCTCACTGAAGTAGGTACTCTCCGCCGCCGTCTCGCCGCTCAATACGGGGCGGACGCCTGTTGTCCGGTGACCGTGCAGCGGCATTTGCGTGCGATCGCCGAGTTGTCGTTCGGCGCGCTGGAGAAGGGCGAGCCGGTTTCGACGGTTACGCCCTATTGGCGCATGGTCGATCCCGCAAGCCTGCTTGCGAAGCGTCTTGCCGGCGGCCCCACCTTCATCCGTGAGCGCCTGGCCGCCGAAGGTCGGAAGTGAGCCGGGATAATAGGCAGCATAAGGGCACGCGAAAAAAATTCCGCTTAAGAGCGATTTCCGGGCCGCAAAAATTTCAGCAAAGGCGGAATCTTGCAAATAAAATTGTCGATATAAATTATAGATTTCATCATCATGGCATTCGTCACTGACAGGGTCGACCAGCCGAAACAGGCCCGGCACCATCAAAAAAGGGGAAAAGTCATGATTTCACGTCGACAAACGCTCGGGCTTTTCGCAGCCGCTGCGGCCACTGCAATCCTGCCGGCTGTCCGGCCGGCACGCGCTGCCGCCAGCGAGTTCCGCATCGGCTGGCAGAAGAATGGCGTGCTGGCGCTCGCCAAGCGGCGCGGCGCACTTGAGAAGCGGCTCGCCGATCGCGGCATTACCGTCAGCTGGTCGGAGTTCACCTCCGGTCCGCCGCTTCTCGAAGCGCTGGGCGCCGGCGCTCTCGATTTCGGTGCGACAGGCGATGTGCCGCCGCTCTTTGCCCAGGCGGCCGGCGGGCAGCTCTATTATGTCGGTCTCTACAAGGGCAGCCCGGCAGCCTCGGCCATCGTCGTGCGCAAGGATTCGCCCATCAAGACGCTTGAAGACCTCAAGGGCAAAAAGGTAGCCTTCAAGCGCGGCTCCAGCGCGCATAACGTAACCGTCAAAGTTCTGCGCCAGGCGGGCCTGAAGCCCGAAGATGTCGAGCAGCTCGATCTTTCGCCGCCGGATGCCGCCGCCGCCTTTAAGAGTGGCAGCATCGACGCGTGGTCGATCTGGGATCCCTATCTGGCGATCGCCGAAGCCGATCCGGAGACACGTATCCTGACGACTGCCGAAGGCATCGTCGACTCCTACAGTTTCTTCCTCGCCAACCGCGATTTCACCGATGCCAATGGGCAGGTGGTCGTCGACGTGATCGATGAGCTTGCCAAGGTCGGCAGGTCGGCGCAGGGCAATCTTGACGAGACGGTGAAGGAGCTTTCCGAGATCACCGGCGTGCCGGCTGAGGTGACGCGCGTGTCATTGACGCGCAAGGGCGCCGATCTCGGCAGCGTCTCGACCATCACCGATGCCGCAGCCGCCTATCAGCAGGCGCTCGCCGACGAGTTCCACGGGCTCGGCATCCTGCCGAAGAAGCTCGTAACGGGCGATATCGTCTGGCGCCCAAAGGCGAGCTGATCGTTTGCCCGGGCAAGATTTCCGAGGCGGCATGGAGAGGACCTCCATGCCGCTGAACCGGAAAAATATTCCCTAAAACGGATTGCAATAGCAAATTGATATTGTCGATCTAATTAGTAGTCTATGTCAGTATCCAGATGATCGGGTCGGACAAAAGGCATCGATCAGCCGCCATCCGATCGACAGGGATATTTCAGATGCTCACGCAGAGATGGACAGCCTGCCTTCTTACAGCCGCCAGCGCGATCCTCCCAAGCATTCGCGCGGCGGCGTCGAGAGGGCGGAGAGTCTGCGCGTCGCCGCTTGCCAGGGGCGATCTCTACCGCGCGAGTTGATTTTCGAATTCCGCAGCTAAAGGAACCGTCTTCATGACCATCACCTCCCATACAGGCACATCCGAGCCGATCAATTTCCTCTGGTTCATCCCGACATCGGGCGACGGCACCTATCTCGGCTCCTCCGAGCTCAACCGCGCGCCCGAGATCGGCTATCTCACGCAGATCGCCCAGGCCGTCGATCGGCTCGGCTATTCGGGCGTGCTGCTGCCGACCGGGGTTGCCTGCGAGGAATCCTTCGTGACGGCGGCAGCCCTTGCCGCCAAGACCGAGAAGCTGCAGTTCCTGGTGGCGATCCGCCCGGGCACGGCGTCGCCTGCCTATTATGCGCGCTTGGCTACGACGCTCGACCGCATCTCCAACGGCCGCCTGCTGCTCAACATCGTCGTCGGCGGTAGTCCGGCGGAGCTTGCCGGAGATGGCATCCATCTCGAGCATGATGAGCGTTATGCCCATGCCGAGGAGTTCTTCACCGTGTTCGAGGAACTGCTGGAAAAGGGCACAGCAAGCTTCGACGGCAAATACATCAAGGCGACCAATGCGCGCCTCGGCTTTCCCTCGGTGCAGAACCCGCGTCCGCCGCTCTATTTCGGCGGCTCGTCGGATGCCGGCATCGATTTCTCCGTCGGCCGTGTCGACAAGTACCTGACCTGGGGCGAGCCGCCGGCACAGGTGGCCGAGAAGATCGCTAAGGTGCGCAAGGCCGCCGGCGAGCGCGGTCGCGAAGTCAGCTTCGGCATCCGTCTGCACTTCATCGTGCGCGAAACCGACGAGGAGGCGTGGGAGGCGGCCGAGCGGCTGATCCGCCATCTCGACGACGATACGATCCGCGAGGCACAGGAGCGCTTCGTTCATGAGTCCGACTCGGTGGGCCAGAAGCGCATGGCCGCCCTTCACGGTGGCCGGCGCGACAAGCTCGAAGTCTCGCCGAACCTGTGGGCCGGCGTCGGTCTGGTGCGCGCCGGTGCGGGCACGGCGCTGGTCGGCTCGCCGAAGACGGTGGCCGCGCGCCTTCGCGAGTATCAGGAGATCGGCATCGATACGGTGATCGGCTCCGGTTATCCGCATCTCGAAGAGGCCTATCGCGTCGCCGAACTGCTTTTCCCCGAACTCGGCATTACCCGAGAGCAGCAACGCCTGGGCTTCAACAACGAGTTTGGGCGCAAGCAGGTCTTCGCAGGCGGAAGCCATGGCGGCAATCTGAAAGTCGTCTCCGGCTCCTGATCTCGAATGAAAGACGCAGAGCGTGACACCGCCGCAAGCCGCCTGGGGCTTGCGGCATCCTGCTCCCGATAAGCGCGAGGACAATTCATGTCGACTTTCGATACTCCATTCGTACGGTCCGTCGCTTCCGAAAAGACCGGGAAGGCGGGGTTCCGCCTGCCGCTGCCTGGTCTGGAGAAGCTGACGCCCTATCTGGTGCCGGTGGCGATCGTGGCGTTCTGGCAGCTTGCCTCCTCGGCCAGCTGGATCTCGTCGCGCATCATGCCGTCGCCGGCCGATGTCGGCCTCGCCTTCTGGTCGACGACGGTTTCCGGCCAACTGCCGAATGACGTGCTGGTGAGCGCCGGCCGCGCCTTTGCCGGCCTTCTCGTCGGCGGTTCGATCGGCTTCCTGCTCGGTATCGCCAATGGCGTATCGCGTATCTCCGAGCAGCTGACGGATACGACGCTGCAGATGCTGCGCACCATCCCGCATCTGGCGATGATCCCGCTTGTCATCCTGTGGTTCGGGATCGGCGAGGAATCGAAGCTGTTTCTCACCTCGCTCGGCGTGCTCTTCCCGGTTTATCTCAACACCTATCACGGGGTGCGTAATGTCGATCGCGATCTGATCGAGATGGGCAAGGTCTATGGCATGGGCAACTGGACGCTTTTTCGCAAGGTGATCTTTCCTGGTGCGCTGCCCTCGATCTTCGTCGGCCTCAGATATGCTCTCGGCATCATGTGGCTGACACTGATCGTATCGGAATCGATCGCTGCATCGTCTGGCATCGGCCACATGGCCAACAATGCCCGCGAATTCATGATGACTGACGTCGTCGTGCTCGCACTCGTCATTTATGCCGTGCTCGGTAAGCTTGCCGATGTCATCGCCCGGGCGCTGGAGAGGCGGCTGCTCGCCTGGAATCCGGTCTATCAGAAATAGGAGAGAGGCCATGACATCGATCGCACATGAGCGTTTTCACGCCGCCGCCGAAGAGCCAGTTTATGCGCGCGAAAACGCGCCGGCAGTGAGCCGTAGTGCGCCCGCGGCGATCAGCCTGACGGGGCTTGAAAAGAGTTTTGGGGCCAACCGCGTGCTGCGCGGCATCAACCTGCATATTCCGGCCGGCCAGTTCGTCGCCGTGATCGGCAAGAGCGGCTGCGGCAAGAGCACGCTGCTGCGCATCCTGATGGGCCTCGACGAACCGAGCGCCGGTAAGCTGCATTTCGAGGATGCCGACGGCGCGCAGGCGAGCCCGAACGCGCGTATCGTCTTTCAGGAGCCGCGGTTGCTGCCCTGGCTCAGTATCGCAGACAATGTCGTGGTCGGGCTCGGCGACGGCGTTGACAGCCGGGCGGCGGCGAAGGCGGCCGATGCCGTGCTTGCCGAAGTCCAGCTTGGCGAAAAGACCGGGGAATGGCCGGCGCGGCTTTCCGGCGGGCAACGGCAGCGCGTGGCGCTGGCGCGGGCGCTGGTCAGCCGGCCAGGCGTGCTGGCGCTCGACGAACCGCTCGGCGCCCTCGATGCGCTGACGCGGATCAGCATGCAGGAACTCATCAACCGTGTCTGGCGCGAACTCGGCTTCACCGCCGTGCTTGTCACCCATGATGTCAGCGAGGCGGTGCATCTCGCCGATCGGGTCATCGTGCTCGACGAGGGGCGGATCGCACTCGATCTTCCCATTCCCTATCCGCGTCCGCGCCGGCACGGCCATCCTGGTCTCGCCGAGCTGGAAGGCCGGCTGCTCGCCGCGATTCTCGGCACCGACGGCGGCCATTGATCCAAAGGTTATTCGCGACGCTACATGACCTCGGCATAGGCGAGGCGTGTCCGCGCGAGCATGCATGCGCAATGGCGAAAATGTATAGCCGCCTGGGTATGTGAAAATCACCCACCTCCAGCTTGACTTACTCATACCTCCATGGATATACGTCAATCCATAGCCAACGGGGTATGGATTTTAGATGTCGGACACCCAGGATGTGCTCTTCAGAACGCTCGCCGATCCGACCCGGAGGGCTCTTTTCGAACGGCTGTGCCGCGAAGGGGAGAAGACGGTCGGGGCTCTGACGGCTCGGGCCGGGGTCTCGCAACCGGTCGTCTCGAAACATCTCGGAATCCTGAAGCAGGCCGGATTGGTCCGCGATCGTCACGAAGGTCGCCAGACCCACTATAGCGCCCAGCTCGGTGCGCTGGCGCCGCTGGTCGACTGGACAAGTGAGATGGCCGGCTTTTGGCAAAATCGGTTCGACCAGCTGGAAGATCTATTGAAAAGGATGGACCAATGACCGAAATTTCAAACGAAACCCGTTCCGTCATCGTCGAACGAGAGATCCCTTTTCCGCCGGAAAAGATCTGGCGCGCGCTCACGCAGCCGCATCTGATCGCGGACTGGCTGATGAAGAACGACTTCGTGCCGGTCGTGGATCGCCGTTTCAAGCTGAGCGCGGATTGGGGCTCCGTCGATTGCCAGGTCCTGGAAATCGAGCCGAACAAGACCCTGTCTTACACCTGGGCTGCCTATGATCTCGAAAGTATCGTCACCTGGACTCTCACGCCCACTGGCGCGGGCACGCAGCTGCGCATGGAGCAGTCGGGCTTCCGGCCGGATCAGCGGCAGGCTTACGGGGGCGCCAAAAGCGGTTGGCAGCAGTTCTTCGCAAAGCTGGAGCAGGTGCTGACGCGCATCGAGTGAGACCGCTGCCAAAAACGGATCACGCCATCCGCTTCGCTTGTTTTCGCAGGAGGTTCCCTTGAATTGGAATAACTGGCTTCGGCAGATCCACCGCTGGCTGTCCATTGCCTTTACGCTGGCCGTCATAATTAATATCATCGCAATGGTGCAGGAGAAATCGTCGGTCTGGGTGGGCCTCATGGCGCTGCTGCCGCTGACCTTGCTGCTGCTCACCGGTCTCTACTTGTTCGCGCTGCCATATGCCACCAGGTGGCGCGGCGCAGGACGCGGCGGAGGGTAGGAGTGAAGACAATGTCCGGGAAGACAACCAAGTCCACGGCAAAGGTCACGAAGAAGACAGCCGCCAAGCCTGATACCGCGGAGCCGGTCCTTCTCTCGGGCGGCAACCCTCAGATCGCCAAGGGTTACGGCGACGCTCCCGTGCAAGCCTACATCGCCGCCATGCCCGGCTGGAAAAGCGACGTCGGGCATCGCCTCGATGCGCTCATCACGCGCACGGTGCCCGGGGTGTATAAGGCCGTGAAATGGAACTCGCCCCTCTACGGCATCGAGGGGCAGGGCTGGTTCCTCGGTGTCCATTGCTTCGCTAGATATATCAAGGTTGCTTTCTTCCGCGGCACGTCGCTCAGCCCCATCCCGCCCGGCGAGTCCAAACAAAAGGAAGTGCGTTACTTCCACATCCATGAGGAAGACCAACTCGACGAGGCTCAGCTCGCCGCCTGGGTGGAGCAGGCCAGCCAATTGCCCGGCGAACGAATGTGAACGGACGCGAAGATTGAAAGAGTAGAGCGTCCTTTGTGCGTCCGAAGGACGCACAAAGGACGCTCTAGGCCACCAGCACTTAAGGGATAGAGGGGGAGATATCGATGAAGAAAGTCACGGCAACGCTGAAGAAGAGCGGCTCCAGCGAAGAGAAGGACGGGGACTCTCCTTCTCGTTTGATCGATGCAAGAATCGAGGAGTTGAGCGATTGGCGCGGCGAGATGCTCGCTCGGGTCCGAACTCTCATCAGGCAAGCCGAGCCCGACGTGGTCGAGGAATGGAAGTGGAGAGGCGTTCCGGTGTGGGAGCGCGCCGGGATCATCTGCACTGGCGAGACCTACAAAAGCGTGGTGAAACTGACCTTCGCCAAGGGTGCCTCGCTGGAGGACCCTTCAGGCCTTTTCAACTCCAGCCTTGACGGCAACACCAGGCGCGCCATCGATTTCCATGAGGGCGACGAGATCGACGAGGAGGCGTTGAAGGCGCTCATTCGCGGTGCTGTCGCACTCAACACCTCAAAGCGGGCTGCGGTTCGTCCTGCCGGCTCGGGGAAAAAATCAAGCAGCGCTTGAGGCTTGGTTTATTTCGCCCGAAACGTGACATGCGATCAGTGGATCGGGCTTTCCTCGCGCTCGAGGAAGAGTTCCAGGTTGTCGAGACCGATCTCGGTGCCCTGGAGGCGGGCGCCGTTATCGGCGTAACCGTCGAGGAAGACCACCTGTTCGGTGAAGACCATTTTCGTGCCGCCAGGTTCCGTTTCGAAGGCAACGGTTGTGAGCGATGCGGAGATGCGGCTTTCTCCAAGCTTCATCTCATAGGCATAGATGATGCGGACATCGGGCACGATATCGATGTAATGGGCGTCATAGGCGTGCAGAAGGCCGTCAGTATCGGCGACGTAGTTCCTTTCCGCGCCGCCTGGACGGAAATCGAGCCCGTAGTCCAGCGGTACCCACTCGCCATGGCAGGCGAACCATTGGCGTTTGGATTCCGGTGTTGACCAGGCGCGGAAGACGCGGGCGACTGGCGCCTTCAGGTGACGCTCGATGACGAGAGTGGCGTGTTCGGCGGATCGTATCGTCATTCGGGGAGGGTCTCCGTTTCATTGGCGAGAAAGTGGTCCAGTCTGTCGAAGGTGGTCGTCCATTGGATCTTCCGCTGTTGCACCCAGCGCTCGACGGCGGCAAGCGCGTCCTGCTGCAAGCGGTAGGTTCGCACCCGGCCGGATTTTTCGGAGAAAACGAGGCCGCTTTCCTCCAGCACCTGCAGATGTTTCATCACCGTCGGCAAGGCAACCGCGAGCGGCGCGGCCAGCTCGGTGACGGAGGCCGGGCCGCGGCCGAGACGATCGATCATGCCGCGGCGGCTGCGGTCGGAAAGTGCGTGAAACATGCGATCGAGATCCGCCTGGCTTTCGATCATCCCGCCGCGTCCCGGAAGCGGGCCGGCAGCCTGTCTTTGTAGGGATAGAACTTAAAGTAGGGGCGGGCCTCTTCCAGCGCCCTTGCAAAGGACGGGCGCGCCAGCAGCCGATCGTAATAGCCGCGAAGGTTCGGCTGTTTCGAAGAAAACGGAACCAGAGTCTCGGCATAGAAGAGGGCGGGGGCGGCGGCGCAATCGGCCATGGTGAAGCCGTCGCCTGATATCCAATGCTTGTCGGCGAGCTGCTTTTCGATCATCGCATAGGCGGTTGTAAGTGTCGCCCTGGCGGCGGCCACCTCGATCTCGTCTGCTGCGCCGTCGGGGCGCCGGCGATTGCTGACGATGGTCTGCATAGGCGCCTGGACATAATGGTCGAAAAAGCGGTCCCAGAGGCGAACCTGCAGCGCCCGGTCGACCTCCGGCGGCAGCAGGCGAAGGGGGCCGGGATAATATTGCTCGAGATATTCGATGATGATCGACGTCTCTGGAATGGTGCTGTCGCGCGCCTCGTCCCGCAGCAGCGGCATCTTGCCGATCGGCCAGAAGCGAAACAGATCGGCGCGCGAGCTTTCGTCGGAAAGATCGACTATACGATTTTCGAAGGGGGTACCGTTTTCATAAAGCGCGATCAGCACTTTATGGCAGAAGGAGGCGAGCGGATGCCCATAGAGCACGAGCGACATGCGGCAACCTTTCCTATCGTTGCGGTAAACTTTACCGATCGACTAACTATCAGGTCGTGACGCATTTCACAACAGATACTTCGCCAACCGGGCAAGTATTCCGTCAGCCGATATATCAGGTGTTGGCGTCAGCCATTATACCGGGCGATCACCAAATGGCCTGGTGTCGGCTGGCCGTCTTCCATGCGCACGTTGATATCCGATATCTCGACGACTTCGAAACCGGTGGCCGTCAGGCGTTCTCTGACATAGGCGTCGGCATGGGCGAAGCGCTGGTGTGGGCCGACCATATAGGCGCGGCCGGCGAGTATTTCCTCGGGCAGGGTTTCCGAGGAGAAGATGAACAGGCCGCCCGGCGTCAGGTTCTCGGCGGCGCCGAAGAACAGCGGTTCGAGCGCGCCGAGATAGGGCAGCACGTCGGTGGCGGCGATGATGTCGAAGGCTTCCTCGTCGTTGTCGTCGAGGAAATCCTCGACCTCTGCGACGAAAAGCGTCTCGTAGAGATCCTTCTCATGGGCGATCTCGACCATCTTCTCCGATAGGTCGATGCCGGTCATATCACCACAGAGGTCGCGCAGCGCGCCGCCGGTGAGGCCCGTGCCGCAGCCGAGATCGAGCAGCCGCTTGAACGGTCCGAGCTTCAGCGCCTGCAGGCGCTGGCGCACCAGCATCGGCACGTGATAGCCAAGCTGCTCGACGAGCACGTCCTCGAAAACCTCGGCATGCTGGTCGAACAAGGTCTCGACATAGGCGTCGGGCGCCTTGACCGGCGTTTCGCCGCGGCCCATCGCGGCAATGCGCACGGCCGCACCGCCGTGATCGTCGGGATCGATCGCCAGGACTTCCTCATAGGCTGCAACGGCGGCGTCGACATCGCCAGCCTTTTCCAGCGCCAGCGCGCGGTTATAGGCCTCGCCAAGGGCTTCTTCGTCGATCTTCTTTGCCATCGCAGTCCATCGTCCTTTTGTTTCAGGCCGTCCTTTTGTTTCAGGCCGTCCTTTTGTTTCAGGCATGCGTCTAAGGCGGCTTTCGATATTTTGCAATGGCGCGCTTGCGGGCGCAGAATGGCCGAAAAGAAGACCAAGGGAGGAAAGGCCATGAAAACGCAGCCAGACAGAACATCATCGGCGAGGGAAGGAGAGGCCGGCCGGTCATTACTGCTACCTACGACACCAAACGAGGTCACCAACACGCTCAGCCATTATTACCGTGGTGAACTCGGGCGGATGACGAGCTGGCGCGACCGCATCGACCGGACGTCCAACTGGGCGATCACCGTGGTTGCAGCACTCCTCTCGGTGTCGCTGTCGACGCCGACTTCGCATCACGGGGTGCTGCTGTTCGGGATGATGCTGGTGACGCTGCTTCTGATGATCGAGGCGCGGCGCTACCGCTTCTTCGATATCTATCGCGCCCGCATTCGCCAGATCGAGCGCTGCTATTTCGCGCAAATCCTGGCGCCCGACGCCAATTCCGGCAACGAATGGGCGGTGGTGGTCGCCAGCAGCCTGCGCAAGCCGCGCTTCCTGCTCAGCTATCAAGAGGCGATGCACCGCCGGCTCAAGCGCAATTACGGCTGGATGTATTTCATCCTGTTGCTCGCCTGGTGCCTGAAGATCTCGACGCCGAAGCTGCAGACGGAGGGCATGCCGGCGCTGCAGGCGCAGTCATGGGCCTATGTCATCGACAATGCCGTGCTCGGGCCGGTTCCCGGCCTTGCGGTCATTGCAGTCGTCATCGCCTTCTATCTCGGCATGCTTGGTTTCGCCTTGCGCCCGGATCGCGACGAAGGCGAATTCGGCCATGGCGAAGCGCATGTCTGACGCGGTCAGAACATATCGCCCGAACCGTTCACACTTTTCGGCATCATGTTGCAGAGCCGATCAGTGCAGGATGAACTCGCCCTTCAGTGCCCGCCACTCGGTTGCCGAGATCAGTTTGCGGTGGATGTAGCGCACCGAATGCAGCGGCCCGTCCAACTTCTCTTCCCAGAATTTCAGGAAACCGCGCATTTCGGGAAAATCAGGAGCGAGGTCGTAATCCTGCCAGACATAGGTCTGTAGGATCACCGGGTGGTCCGGCAGACGGTAGAGGATCTGGGCGGTCGTCAGACCATAGCCCTTCAATTGTTTTTCCATGTCCTTGTGCATCGTATTCCGCTTCTTCTTGTTCCCACTCGGGCGCTTATTAGCGCTACATGATATGGAAACATGCGAGTGGTTAACGGAAGCTTTACAGATACTTCGTAAAAGGACAATTTATTTTTGATATCAATGTCTTGGCAGCATCGTCCCAAGAGTGCTGCCAAACTGGCTTTTGTTTGATGAATGCCGCTATCCCAAAGCCGCGACATAGTTTGGGCGTCATGCATCAGCGCTTGAGGTGCCGGGTCAGGCGGCGCTCGAACCAGGCCCAGAGATGGCGTAAGGCCTCTACGATGGCGAGGTAGAAGATCGCCGCCCAGAGATAGGTCTGGTAGTCGAAAGTGCGGGAGAAGGCGTAGCGGGTTTCGCCCATCAGGTCTAGCACGGTGATGATGGCGACGACCGCCGAGCCCTTGATCAAAAGGATGATCTCGTTGCCGTAAGGGCGAAGTGCGACGATGAAGGCCTGCGGCAGGATGATCTTGCGGAAGGCGATGCTGTTATGGATGCCAAGTGCCGCGGCGGCTTCGCGCTGGCCGTGCGGCACGCTTTCGATCGCGCCGCGCAGGATTTCCGCCTGGTAGGCCGCGGTATTGATGGTCATGGCAAAAAGGCCGCAATACCAGGCTTCGCGGAAGAACCACCAGATGCCGACGGCATCAAGCTGCGGGCGGAATACGCCGAGGCCGTAATAGACCAGGAACAACTGGGCAAGCAGCGGCGTGCCGCGGAAGAAATAGATGTAGCCGTAGGCCAGCGCATTCAGCACGCGATTGTTTGACATGCGCGCCATGGCAAGCGGCAGCGACAGGATGGCGCCGCAGATAACGGAAATGAAAACGAGGCTCAGCGTTATCCAGAGACCATGGAGGTAACGCGGCCCGTAGCGGATGAATTTTTCCGGATCCCAGCCATTGATGACGGAAATGACAAGAAGGGCCGCGAGCACGGCCCAGATGGCGACGAGAATATAGCCGGCCATGCGCGCCGGCGTCATCGGCTTCATCAACTCGCGGGGCGCTGGCTGCGGCGGGATCAGCGTTTCGGCGTAGCTCATCGACGGACCTCCGAACGTTTGGCCCAACGCTCGACATAGACGAGCAGAAAGGAGGAGAGGATGGCAAGCACCAGATAGAGACAGCAGGCCACACCATAAAAGAAGAAGGGTTCCTTGGTCACGCGCACGGCGACACTCGTCTGGCGCAGGATATCGGCAAGGCTGATGATCGAGACGTAGGAGGTGTCCTTCAGCAGGACCATCCAGAGGTTCGTCAGGCCCGGCAGCGCGATGCGCACGAGTTGCGGCAGGATGATCAGGCGCAGCGTGCGGCCGCGATGCAGCCCAAGCGCGTCGCCCGCTTCATATTGTCCCCTGGGAATGGCGTGGAAGGCCGAGAGCAGCACTTCCGAGCAGTAGGCGGAGAAGACGACCGAAAGCGCGATGACGCCGGCGAGAAAGGCGTTGATCTCGATCGGCGGCCCGTCATAACCGACGAAGGCAAGCAGAGACTGGATCAGCATCTGCATGCCGTAATAGATGATGAAGAGCGTCAGAAGCTCCGGCAGGCCGCGGAAGATCGTCGTGTAGATGCCGGCCGCCAGCCGCAGCGACTTTTCCTCCGACTGCTGGCCGAGCGCAACCAGGAAGCCGATGGCGAGGCCGATCGGCAGGGTGACGATCGCCACCGAAACGGTGACCTGTAGGCCAAGCGCTATCTCGTCGCCCCAGCCGGTATCGCCACAGGCAAGAATCGTCGACTGACCTAACCAAGTGAAGATGCCAACGGGTCCGCACAGCGGATCGAAAATGTGCACAATCCAGCTCCAGAAGGAGCCCAGCGCGGAAAATAATCCGCCCATGCGAGAATTCCCCTCACGGCTTTTGCCGTTTTGATCTTGCCATCTTTGTCAAACAAAAATGGCGGAAGAGCAAGCCTTCCGCCATTACCTTCATCGGCCAGATAGCGAATTTCTTATTCGCCGTAAACGTCGAAGTCGAAGTACTTGTCCTGGATCTTCTTGTATTCACCATTGGCGCGGATCGCAGCGATCGCCGTGTTCAGCTTTTCCTTGAGCGGGTCGCCCTTGCGGATGGCAATGCCTGCGCCGTTGCCGTTGATTTCCTTGTCGACCGGCAGGGTCGTCAGGATCTTGCAGCAGGCGCCGGCGTCGGACTTGATCCATTCGGAGAGAACGACGACGTCATCGATGACAGCGTCGACGCGGCCGCTGGCAACGTCGAGCTTGTATTCGTCAGCGGTCGGATAGAGCTTCAGCTCGGTGTCGGCCAGATGCTTCTCGGCATAGTTGGCGTGCGTCGTGGAGGTCTGCGCGCCGATCACCTTGCCCTTGAGGCCGGCGACATCCGATATCGTCGAATCCTTCGGCACGGCAATGGCCGGCGGGGTGTTGTAGTACTTGTTTGAGAAGTCGACGAGCTTCAGCCGCTCCGGCGTGATCGACATGGAGGAGACGATCATGTCGAACTTCTTGGCATTCAGGGCTGGGATGATGCCGTCCCAGTCGGTGCTGACGAAGGAGCATTCGGCCTTCATTTCAGCGCAGAGCGCCTTGGTGATGTCGATGTCGAAGCCCTGGATCGTGCCGCTGGCATCGACGAATTCGAAGGGCGGATAGGTCGAGTCGGTGCCGATCACGTATTTCTCGCCATCGGCCATGGCCGAGCCGGCAAAGAGAGACATTGCCGCGATCGAGGCTGCCGCGAAGATACGGGTAGGGTTAAGCATGAGGATCCTCTCTGTTGGTAGCCGTCGCTCGTTTTTCTGTTGGGCTGACGGCCGCAGTTCAACGGTGTCGACACCGCCTTGTGGCGATAATCAGACTTTTTTTCATGGAATTGCAACAGAAATTCCCGCGCAATTGTGCGGTGCAAATAACAGGCGAGATGAACGAAAGCAGACTGCAACATTCACGGGAGGTTAATCCGGAGCTTTCTAGAACCGGAACAAATCGGTGGGTTGGCGCTTTGCCATTTCGCCGTTTCGCCTCATTGCGAAGCTAGGGGCGGACCAAGGCCTGTCGGCCTTCAGGAAGCTCAAACAGGATCGAGGAAACCCGATGGGCAAGAAATCAAGTTTGTTTGCGAGCGCAGCCTTCCCGCTGCTATCCCTCTCGCTGGCGCTGCAGCCGGCATCGGCAATGGCCGCCGCGCGCGGCGCCGCAACCGAGACAGCAACCGTGCGGCAGATCGAACAGGGCAGTTTCGAAGTGGCGCAGGACGCGCCTTCCGAGGAGGAGCTCTTAAAGAAGAAGCGCAAGCAGAAGGAGGAAGCTCCGGCTGAACAGGCGCCGGCCGCCGAGCAGCCGAAGGAGGCGCCCGCCGAGAAGCCGAAGGCCGAGCGGAAGGAGGCGCCTGCGCCCGAACCCAAGGCAGAGCCGGAACCGCCGAAGGCCGAAGCGCCGAGGGAGGAGCCAGCGCCCGAAAGCAAACCGCAGCGGAAAGCCAAGCAGGCAGCTCAGCCGGAAGCCGAGCCGCAGCAGGAAGAGCAACCCGTAACGCAGGAAAAGCCGAGAAAGCCGAAGAAGCAGGAGTCGCAGCAAGCCGAGCCTGAGGCGCAGCCGGCACCCGAGCAGCAGCCGGCCGCCAAGGAAACTCAGCCGGAGACGGAACAGGCCCAGCCCGAGGCCAAGCCCGAAGGCGGTAAGCGGGAAAAAGGGCAGGATAAGGCCCAGAGCCGAGACAAGGGCAAGGCTAAGACCGAGACTGCCGCGCCTGAGGCAGTGTCGCCGACTGAGGAACAGGCAAAGCCCGATGTGAAGCCGGAGGCACAACCCGCTGCCGAAGCGCCTGCCAAGAAGCCGACAAAGGGCGAGGCTGCGGCACCCGCAGAGAAGCCAACCGAAGATAAGGCGGCCGCTCCCGAAGCCGCGCCCGCCGAAACGCCCAAGGATGGCACGGCTGCAAAGCCTGCCGCCAAGCAGCCCGCCGGCGGACAGCCGGCTGCGCCCGCCACCGACACCGCCCAGCCGCTGCCGGATGTCAGCAGTGGTCAGCAGGTGGAGCAGGCCATTCCGGCGCCGGAAAAGGTTTCTCCAGAGGAACTCGAGCGTCGTAAGAAGATCGCCGCAGATCCGGCCAAGAGCAATGAGACCGTCGTGCTGCCGGTCGAAAACGGTGCAGCCGTGCTCGACAGCGATAAGGATGCCGACCGCAGCAAAGGGCGGGAAGGTCGCCGTGACCGCGACAGGCTGCGCGCCGAGAGCCAGGAGGTGAAGGTGCCGACCTCGGACGCCGATGCGCAGGCCGCTACCGCCGCTGCGGCGCCGGCGATCAAGCTCGAGGCAGTGACCAGCGAGAAAGGCACGAGGCTCGATACCCGACCGCAATTCGCGCGTCCCGAGGGCGCGCGCATCGGCGACCGCACCGACGACAGCCGCGTGATCATTCAGTACAACAATCAAGTGATCGTGCGCAGCGACGATGACAGGCGGTTTCTGCGGGACGGCGAACGGCCAAGCTATGAGCAGCTGTCGGGCGATCGTTACCGCGAGACGATCGCGCGGCCGGAGGGCTATCGCATCGTCACGATCCGCAATCGCTACGGCGATATCATCCAGCGGTCGCGCGTCGATGCCCGCGGGCGCGAATACGTACTCTATTACTCGCCCGATCTCTACGAGGACCCGGATCGCGACTACTTCGAAGATCCGGGCGCCGATCTGCCGCCGATGCGGCTGCGCGTGCCGCTCAACGACTATATCATCGACACCAGCAGCGATCCGGACCGGGATTATTACGAGTTCCTCAGAGAGCCGCCCGTCGAGCAGGTAGAGCGCGTCTATTCGCTTGACGAGGTGAAGTATTCCGCCCGTATTCGCGACAAGGTGCGTCGTATCGATCTCGATACGATCACCTTCGCCACCGGCAGCGCCGAAATCCCGATGGCCCAGGCACGCACATTGCGCAAGGTCGCCGACGCGATCAACCAAGTGCTGGAGAAGGATCCGAGCGAGACCTTCCTGATCGAAGGCCATACGGATGCGGTTGGTTCCGACCAGAGCAACCTGATCCTCTCCGACCAGCGGGCGGAGTCGGTCGCCAACGTGCTCTCCGATGTTTACGGCATCGCGCCGGAAAACCTGGCGACGCAGGGTTATGGCGAGCGATACCTGAAGGTCAGCACATCAGAGCCAGAACAGGAAAACCGCCGCGTCACCATCCGCCGCGTCACGGCACTGGTCCGCCCGGTCGCTGCCAACAAATAATGATGTGGGTGCCCCTCTCCATTTTGGGGAGGGGCATTCCGTTTGCTTCTTCTTTCCAAGCGGCTTGAAGGATGATGAGAAGCGCGGCTCGCTCCCTCCTTTGGCGCCTATGCGGCGTTGCCGACGCCCGGTATCTTTGAATTCATACGGCGCAGATCGCGATGTCGGAATGTCCTCTTAGTGGATTGCCGTATAGTTCCCGGTGCTTTTAGCCCACCGTGTCTCCGGTACTTTTAAGGAAAAAGTGCATTTTTTGGGTATCAATTGGAATGCTAATCCTGTCATCCGGGCCAACGCGCGATGACGCGTGGATCTGGGCAGTAAAGGCCGCTGACCCGACCTTGCCGATCGCCAGTGTGTATGGACCGAGGGGCTCGATATCGGCGACATGAAGGCTCACAGTTGAAACGTTAGGATCCCCAACCATAGTATGTTCCGGTCGAATTCCGAGAACCACTGACTGTCCCACTGCCGCCGAAAGGCGCTCGGCTCTTTGTGTCGGAACCGGAATGTCGACCCCACCCTCGGCTTGGAAGGCAATTCCACCGGCGTTTTGCACAAGTTGCCCCTCCATGAAGTTCATGCTTGGCGAGCCGATGAAGGCAGCAACAAAGAGATTCTTCGGAGATTCATAAAGGGTGATCGGATCAGCGGCCTGTTCGATCCGCCCTTGATTCATAACCACGACCCGATCTGCCATCGTCATCGCCTCTACCTGATCATGTGTAACGTATACGATCGTGGTTTTGAGCCTGCGGTGTAAGAGCTTGATTTCTGTTCGCATTTCAATGCGCAATTTAGCGTCGAGATTGGACAACGGTTCGTCGAACAGGAACACATCCGGCTGGCGAACAATCGCCCGGCCAATCGCCACGCGTTGGCGTTGGCCACCTGAGAGCGCGTTCGGCTTGCGTTTCAAATAGGCACCGAGATTGAGAATGCGCGCCGCATTTGCAACGGCGGCATCGATGTCCTGCTTCTGCGTTCCGCGCACCTTCATGCCGTAGCCGATGTTTTCGGCAACTGTCATATGCGGATAGAGCGCGTAATTCTGAAACACCATCGAGCAATTGCGCAGACCCGGGCGCAGCGTGGTAACGTCCCGCTCGCCGATACGGATTTCCCCTGATGTCGTCTGTTCCAGCCCCGCGATCATCCGCAGGGTGGTTGTCTTCCCGCAGCCGGAAGGTCCAACAAGAACCACGAATTCCTTGTCGGCAATTGCCAAATCGAGCGGAGGAATGACCTCAACGCTACCAAAGGATTTGGTGACCTGATCCAAACGCACCTGGGCCATGCTGTAACCTTTTCATGAGAATTCCATCGCCTGGCCCAGCGCATCGGCCCGAAAATCGGAATCGATTTTCGGAAAGCATGATGCGTAGATTCAAAGTATTAGAGCGTCCTTTGTGCGTCCGAAAGGACGCACGGCGCTCTAAGCGGAGATGGTTTGCTTCTTCTTCCAACGATGTCTAATCCCATCCCGGCACCGCCGGGATGGGATGTTGAGGATGGGTTTACTTCGCAGGCAGGCCCATCGACGAACGATAGGCTGCCAGTTGCTTGTCGCGGCCAAACTCGTCCGTCAGTTTGTTCCATCCGGCAGCCACGGTATCCAGCGCCTGCTGCGGCGTCACCTCTCCAGCCAATGCCTTGGAAAGCTCGATTTCGAGAATTTCCGTATAGGAGAAATAGCCCGGCAGGCGCATGTCGAGCGCCGTGTTCTTGGCGGTCACCGCGTCCTTCTGGCTTCCAAGATATTCCTTGGCCTCACGCTCGGAAAAGATCTTCGACCACAATGCCGTATCTGTCGTGTGCGACAGACGGTAAGGATTGACGCCTGTGCCGCCGGTGATGGCCGCCTGACCGGAAACCGCCGGGCTCGTCAGGAACTGGATATAGTTCCAAGCGGCCTCCTGGTTCTTGGAGGACGACGGTACGGCTGCCTGCCAACCGCCGAAGGCCATGAAGGAAGTCTGGACGACCTCCGGCTGCTTGTCCCACTTCTTGGTCTTGTAGTTCCAGATCTCGTCGGATCCCGGCAGGGATGCCGAGCCGACGCTGCCAGCAACCTTCGACTGCTTCGGGTCGGCGGCGATGACGCCGGTATCGCCCCAGCCGATCGATTCCGCGACCTGGCCACCGGCAAAGGCGGCATTGACTTCGCCAAAGGAGAAGTTGAGCGCGTTCGGCGGCGCCAGTTTCGAAGCGCGGATATATTCCTCCAGGCCGCGCACCCAGCCCGGATTGTTGACCTGCGCATCCATCGTATCCGGATCGAAGAACATGCCGCCGGGATTGTCGGGATGGCTGGTGTATCCCGCCACGTGACTGAACAGGAACCAGAATTGCTGGCCACCACGGCGGAAGGCTTCCGCCGTGCCCCAAAGGCCCTTGTCCGGCTGCTGGAAGAATTCGGCGATGTCAAGATACTGCTTCCATGTCTTCGGCGGGGCCAGATCGTAGCCATACTTCGCCTTGAAGGCGCTCTGGTTTTCCGCGTTTTCAAACAGATCAATGCGGTAGGTATAGGTATGGGCATCACCGTCCATGGTCTGCGACAGGACCTTGCCGTTCCAGACCATCAGTTGCTCGCGGTAAACCGGCGCGATGTCCTCCCAGTCGGCACCTGATTGCATATTCTTCGGCATTTCCGAGAGAAAGTCGGTGAAGTCCGGTGCCCAGGCCGGCGCAAAGGCAACCACGTCGAACGTGTCTTCGCCCGAGGTCAGCGAGGTTACGATTTTGGGATAGAGTTCCGACCACGGAAATTCCACCACATTCACCTTGCCGCAGGTCTTTGCCTCCCAGCCCTTGGCCGCCAGTTGCAGCGCAGATGCGATGTAAGGCCCCGTCTGCGTCGTGGCGGTGAGCGTGACACCGGTGTAGTCCGGTTCGCATGCGAGCGCGGATGGGACGCCCGCCACAGCAAGTAGTCCTGCGGCCGTTGAACTCAGTAGCAATCTTCTCATGTTTTCCTCCCTGGAATTGAACAATGACTAGGCTTCTCGAACGGTCATTTTATTGCTCCTAAAAGCAGGCCAGACCGCATCAGCCTGCTCAAAATGCCCGCCATGACGACCATGGGTATGATCGCAACCAGGGCGGCTGCCGATATCGACCACCACTCGTCACCGCGCTGGCTGTTTTGCCCGGCGACGAGAATGGGAAGGGTCTGCCATTTGGAACTGGTCAGGAAGAGTGCGAACAGGAACTCGTTCCAGACGAAGGCGAGCGTGATCATGAATGTCGCGATCAGGCCCGGCTTGGACATGGGCAGGACGATACCGAAAAAAATTCTCCACGACGGCACATTGTCGACCATCGCCGCCTCTTCGACTTCCACCGGCAGTGCCGCAAAGAAATCGCGCATCAGCCAGATCACGATCGGCAGCGAGAAGGCGACATAAGCGAAGGTGAGGCCTGTATAGGTGTCCACCAGCTTGAACCCCAACTTGCCCATTTCCGTATACATCAGGAACAAGGCAAAGGCGGCGACGATCGGCGGAAACATGCGCTGGCTGACAAACCAGAAGACGATATCATCATTGCCGAGGAGCGGCCCTGGAAGCTTCATTCGGCTGGAGCCGATGGCGAGCGCAAGCGCTGCAACAAAGGCAAAGATCAGCGAAATGGCCTGCCCGTAGCCCAGTACATGACGGCCAAGCAGATATCCGCCGAAGGCAACAACAACGAAAATCACGCCGGACAGCAGCTTGACCTCAAAGGTGAAGCGCACCAGCGCATAGGCTGCCATCGATCCGATGAAGGTGGCCAGCACCGATGCGGATAGCCCGATGATCGTCGAGGCGATGAAGGTGTTGTAGAACTGGCCGCGGGCGCCCGACAGGAGCTCGCTCCAGGCTGTCAGCGTCGGGTCGAAATCGACGAACGGAATATAGGTCGGTCCGCCGACGACGCCGAGCGGCGACTTGAACGAGGTGATCGCCACCCAGTAAAGCGGAAAGAAGGTGAAGGCGAGCCACAGTAGGCAGCCTGCGAGCGCCCACCAGCGGCCGGATCCTTTGAGGTCACGCACGCTCATTTGTGCTTCTCCAGATAGGGCTTCAGGATGGCGAGATAGACGAGCCCGATCACGGTAATGACGATCAGGAAGAGGAAGGAGAGGGCGGAGGTGTAGCCGAGGTTGAACTTCTTGAAGCCCTCCTGATACGCGAACAGGGTCAGCGTTTCGGTCGAAATGCCAGGCCCTCCGCCTGTCATGACGAACACCGTGTCGATGATCTTGTAGCTCTCGATGAGGCGGATGAAGACCACAGCCACCGAAATCGGCAGCATCATCGGGAAAGTGATCCCCCAGAACTGCTGCCAGGGGCTGGCATTTTCAAGCGCGGCAGCCTCGTAGACGTCCTCCGGCAGGGTTTGCAACCCGGCAAGAAGCATAAGGATGACGAAGGGTGTCCACTGCCACACTTCGACGGAAATGATGGCGCCGATAGCCCATCTGGTCTGCGTCAGAAACGGCAGGTTGGGAAAGCCGAAGACGGTCATCAGCTCATTGAGCGGGCCCATCGTGGGATTGAGGATCTGGCGGGCAATGAGTGCAACGGCAACGGGCGCTACCAGCATTGGCACCAGGAAGCTGACCCGGAACAAACCTTCGCCGGGCACCCGACGGTTGAGCGCCAGCGCCACGGAAAAACCGATGACATACTGCAGCGTCACCGCGACAAAAGCGATGATCGTCGTCGTCCAGGCGACATTCCAGAAGCGCGGATTCTGAAGCAGTTCCGTATAGTTGCCGAAGCCGACGAAACGCGCGGGGATCGGCGGCACGAGCCGCAGGCTCATGAAGCTGGTGGTCAGCGAATAGATCAGCGGGAAGATCGAGATCACAAGCACGATCAGCAGCGCCGGCCAGATGAAGAAGTGTTTGATCGGATCGTTGCGGGTCATGCAGCGCCTCCTTTCTGGAGAAGCGCCTCGATTTCCTCGATCCTCGGCATTGCAGGCGCGGTACCCCGCCGCGTCACCGCAATACCGGCGGTCGCGCAGCCGAAACGCACGGCCTCGACCGGACTAGCGCCCCGCGAGAGCGCTGCCGAGAAGCCACCGACAAATGCGTCGCCGGCGCCGGTGGTATCGATGACCGCTCCCGACGAGACCGCCGGAACATGAACCGATTGCCCGGCCGTATGATAGAGCACACCGCGACCACCCAGGGTAATCAGCGCGGCTTTCACGCCCTTGGCGAGAAAGGCGTCGCCAGCCCGTCTGGCGTCGTCGAGCGTGTCGAGCGGAAAACCGACGATGGCCGCTGCCTCGGTTTCGTTTGGCACGATATAGTCGCAGAGCGGGTAGATCGTGTCCGGAAACGGCTCGGCCGGCGCTGGATTGAAAACAGTGGTAACGCCGGCCGCATGGGCGATTTCGAGGGCGCGCTGCGCCGCTTCGGCCGGTTGTTCGAGCTGGGTCACGAAGACAGCCGATTGCTCGATGGTTTCGCGTGCCGCCTCGACATCGCCAACGCCGATGGTGCCTGCGGCACCTGGATAGACGATGATCGCATTGTCGCCGTTACCGTCATTGACGTAGATGAAGGCAGCGCCGGTCGGCATATCGTCCATCTGTACAACCTTCGGCGTCACGCCCGCTTCCGCATAGGTCTTCAGTGCCATGTCGCCGAACGTGTCGCGGCCGATCTTCGAGATGAAGGAGACTGTTCCACCGGCGCGGGCAGCAGCGACAGCCTGGTTGGATCCCTTGCCGCCCGGGCCTACTGCAAAACCGGTCCCGGTGATGGTCTCGCCAACGTTTGGCATGCGCTTGGCCAGATAGGCCGTGTCGGCGACGAAAATCCCGAGGATCGAAACACCCACCTTCATTATCGTTTCCCCTCAAACGGTTTCCGGCGGAATCACGCCTTTGGTGAAGAGGAAGCAGCCGTAGAAGCGGTTTTCGCCCGTAGTGATGACGCAATAGGCCTTTTTGGCCTCCTCATAGAAGGCGAAACGCTCGATGCCATACATCGGCGCCGGCTTGCCCTCGGCGTCGTCGATAACGGCCTGGACTTCCTGCTGCACGGGAGGGATCTCGTCCGGCGCGCCCTTGATTTCCATTCGCCCGGCAGACGGCTGCAGCGGCGTATCCAGCGGCATTACCGAAAGAATAGCTTTGATGGCGCGGGCAGCAGACACATTGTCTATCCGCAACAGCTTGCCGAGCACCGTTTGCCGGGCAATGGAATCCGAAGGAAAATTGGTGTCGGAAATGACGACCGTGTCGCCATGCCCCATGGACCGGAGCGCGTGCAGCACATCCGCATTCAGAGCCGGATCGATAGTCTTCAGCATGAAAATCCTCCCTTAGTTGCACTATTTCGCAGCACCCCGTGCCGCAAAACAGAGCCCAATAACCGCAGCTCCGTTACAGTCTGCGATTTCCTCAAATTCGGTCGTTCTCGCCTGCCGGTGCGGTTCTCCTCCCGCCCGGATGACCAGAGTTGGAGCCCTTATTCTCCGTAGGGGATCCAGATATTCTTCACATCCACAGCGCGGCGAAGGTATAGCGCGCCTTCGCCAGCGGCTCTGTCCATCCAGTCCGTCGCCTTGCCATTGTCCACGAAGGTTCGCTTGAGATTGCCCGACGACAGCTTCTCCACCGTCGTCGAAAGTTCCGCAGAGCCAAAGGCCCACAACGCATCAACGTCATTGTGCGCGGCAAGGATCTTTGCCAGTTCGATCGCCGACCCGGTGACGATATTGACGACACCGGCAGGCACATCCGACGTTTCCAGAACGGAATAGAAATCCGTCGCCGAAAGCGGGAAGGGCTCACTCGGCACCACGACGACACGATTGCCGGTGGCAATCAACGGCGCAATCAGACTGATAAAGCCGAGCAGCGGTGCTTCCGGAGGGCAAATGACGCCAACCACGCCGATGGCTTCTGGCATGGCCAAGGCAACGCCGCGAAGCGGCGGCTGGTGAATGCCGCCCTCATATTTGTCCGCCCAGGCTGCGTAGGTGAAGAGACGGGAAATCGCGGCGTCGACCTCGGCGTTTGCATTGGCTGCGGAAGCTCCGGTCATCGCTGTTATCCGCGAGGCGAACTCGTCGGCGCGGCCACTGAGGTTTTCGGCGATATAATAGAGAATCTGGGCGCGGTTATGAGTGGTCGCATTCGACCAGGCGGAGGCGGCCTGTGCGGCAACCACTGCATTGCGGATGTCCTTGCGATTGCCTTCGCCGACCTCCCCGATCGCCTTGCCCTTGGGCGAGGCGATGACACGGGAATAATTGCCGTCCGGGCGCGCCTGCTTGCCGCCGATGAAGAGCTTTGCCGTCCGGTCGATGCTTGGCAGGGCAAAATCACCGGCAACCGGCTTTACTTGCGGAAGTGCGGGCATCGCTGCGCGCGCCTTGCGACCGACCCAAGCCTTCGGCTTCAGATATTCGTAGCAACCTTCGCGTCCGCCTTCGCGGCCGAATCCGGATTCGCGCTTGCCGCCAAAACCGACGGCGGCATCGAAAAGATTGGTGGCATTCACCCAGACCACGCCGGCTGCGAGCTTTGCCGCCACGTTCAGCGCCAAGCCGATCGTCTCGCTCCAGACGCTGGCGGCGAGGCCGTAGCGGGTGTGATTGGCAAGCTGGATAGCCTCTTCCGGTGTGCGGAAAGTCATGGAGACCGCAACCGGCCCGAAGATTTCCTCGGTCGCGACGATGGATGTCGGCTGCACGCCGCTCAGAAGCGTCGGCGGGTAGAAGCTGCCGCCCTTCGGCAGGTCTATCTTGGCCTGATGCAGTGTCGCGCCTTCTGAAACTCCCTTTTTCACCAGCGCTTCGATACGCGTCAATTGCACGGGCGCTATGATCGCACCCATATCGATGCACTTGTCCAAAGGCTGTCCGACGCGCAATGTCTGCATGCGGCGCTTCAGTCGCTCGTGGAAAAGATCGGCAACGCCTTCCTGGACCAGAAGCCGCGAACCGGCGCAGCAGACCTGTCCCTGGTTGAACCAGATCGCGTCGACCACGCCTTCCACGGCGCCGTCGATATCGGCGTCGTCAAAAACGACGAAAGGGGACTTGCCGCCGAGTTCCAGCGTCAACGATTTACCGCTACCCGCGGTACGCTCGCGAATAACGCGGCCGACTTCGGTCGATCCGGTAAAGGCAATTTTACCGATATCCTCATGCCCGACAAGCAGCGCGCCTGTTTCGCCTTCTCCCGTCACGATATTGAGTACGCCCGGCGGGAGGCCCGCCGCGGATGCCAGTTCGGCAAAGAGAAGCGCCGTCAGCGACGTGAATTCGGCAGGCTTCAGGATGACGGTGTTGCCGAGCGCCAGAGCCGGCGCCACTTTCCAGGCCAGCATCAGGAACGGGAAATTCCACGGGATGATCTGGCCGACGACACCCACCGGCACATGATCGGCAAATTCCGTGTCCTGGATTTGCGCCCATCCGGCGTGATGATAGAAATGACGAGCCGCCAGGGGCACGTCGAGATCGCGGGTTTCGCGGATCGGCTTGCCGTTGTCGATCGCCTCGACCACAGCAATCAGACGCGCGTGGCGCTGGATCATCCGGGCAAGCGCATAGAGATGGCGCGCCCGCGCGTGGCCCGGCAATCGCGCCCATGAGGCCTGTGCCTTGCGGGCCGCAGCAACCGCGCTGTCCACATCCGCCGCGCCGCCGTTCGCGAGCTTCGCCAGGACCTTGCCGGTGGCAGGCTCGAATGTGTCGAAGTCCTTGCCCGACGCGGAGGGCACGAATGCGCCATTGATGAAGTGACCGAAACCGGAAGCGTGGCGCGCCAGCCAGTCGCGAGCTTCGATATCGGATTCAGGGGCGGGGCCGTAGGACATTTCGTCGAAATACTTTGCAACAGTCATCTGGATCATCCAATCGGGTGTCTGTTGAGGGCCGAATAGGCACCGGTGACGTGATGCTCCAACTGCCGCTCGATATCTGCAAGCAAGCTTGATGCACCGATGCGGAAGAGATCGGACTCCAGCCACTCGCGCCCCAGTTCGTCCTTCATCAGGAACTGGTAGTTCAACACGTCCTTCGCCGCGGAAATGCCACCGGCCGGCTTGTAGCCGATCTTGATACCGGTGCGCTCCTGGTAGGCGCGGATCGCCCGCAGCATGGTCAATGTTACGGCCAGCGTCGCATTGACGCCTTCCTTGCCGGTCGAGGTCTTGATGAAATCGGCCCCCGCCATCATGCAGACCAGCGAGGCCCTGGCGACATTGCGGAGCGTCTTCAGGTCGCCGGTCGCCAGAATGGCTTTGACATGCGCATCACCGCAGGCGGCGCGATATTCTTTCATTTCCTCGTAGAGTGCTGTCCAGTTGCCGGTCAGCACATGCTCGCGGGTGATGACGATGTCGATTTCCTTCGCGCCATCGGCAACTGACGCCTCGATTTCCTTGACCTTGAGATGGTGCGGGCTGAGGCCGGCAGGGAAACCGGTCGAAACCGCGGCGACCGGAATGCCGGAATCTCCGAGCGCCTCGACGGCCGTTGCAACAAAACGATGGTAGACGCAGATGGCGCCGGTGGTGATCGAACGGCCGCTCATGCCAAGGGAATCCAGAATGTCGGCGCGTATCGGATTCATCGCCTTCGCGCACAACCGCTTGACGCGTTCGGGGGTATCGTCGCCGTTCAACGTCGTCAGGTCGATGCAGGTCACCGCCTTCAGGAGCCAAGCCGCCTGCGCGTCCTTTTTGACGGTCCGGCGTCCGGGAAGCGAGGCTACGCGGCGCTCGGTGGCAGACAGGTTGACCCGGGTGTCAAGCACCCAAGACAAATCGAGTTCCATCCCGGCATTGCGCGGCCGGTTATGGGTGCCGCCCGGCAATCGCGAAGGGGCTGCGTGATGCGCCGCGTTTGCCGCATTGTGAACAGCAACGGTTTCCAAATCGAATCCTCCCGACCAGAGCGTGAAAGTCCTGTTGCCATCAGTGCAGACGCACGAAGCGGAAGCTTCACAACTGGGTCAAATGTGATTTTTTTTTCACTGTTTGTGACGTTTGCATCACCGCGCCGCTGCGTCAAGTTTAGATTTCAATAGGCGCAGAAAAAATGCGGATCTCTCAGTCGAAGTCGTTCATACCGTTTTCGGTGATGACCACATCGAACGACTTCATGTCGCTGAAAAAGGCCGGCTTGAGCTTGCCGATTTTGCTGCTGTCGGCGAGAAGAATATTCTTTTGCGCCCGGGACATCGCCTTTTTTTTGATCTCCGCTTCGTGAAAATGCGCGCAGGTGGCGCCACGCCGGGCATCGACACCGGCTGCAGAAAGAAATGCCACGTTGATCACAAGCTGATCGAGCATTTCCAGCCCCGAGGCACCGGAAAAGCTCGCCGATGCTGGGTGATAAAGACCACCGAGCATAACAAGGCGAACGTTCGGTTTTCGCGTCAGACGATCGGCGACATTCATGGCATAGCAGATCGCCGTTATGTGAATCTGGTCTGGGAGCAGATCGACAAGATAGGGTAACGTAGTGCCGCAATCGAAAAACACCGTATCATCGTGGTGAATGTAATCAATGGCTTGTGTGCAGACTTGCCGTTTTGCAGCGGCATGACTGTCGGCTGCTTTGGAAATTTCATAGGGATCGTTTTCCGCTTCGACGGCCGCAACGATATGGCCGCCGAGAAACGCGAACTGGCCTGCATTGGCGCTGACATCACGCCGAACCGTCATCTCTGAGACGCCCAGGATCTCGGCAGCATTCTTGATGTGCAAAATGCGATGTTGTGAAAGGGCCTCGGATAAGACTGCTATACGCCGGCCCCTGCGACTATCCATATTGGATGTCTCCCTTATCGTTTACACTGGATAGTGTTCTGATCAAAATTTAACAAGGGACTGCCATTCCCATCCCGTTTGCCACTCGATTCCCGATTCGGCATCTGCGCTATGATACAGCTTCAGCACCAGCCGGTTGCGCGAACAAGCCACATCATCTCAATTTTATAGCGAAGCCCCGGAATTTGAAATGAGAATCTGTGACTGATATTCCATTTTGTGTAGGAATAGTCACAAAATCGCATGGGCGGGGCAGGACGGTAACAAGGAGATCGACAATCTAGGTCGGCGGAGGCGACTTCGTCAGCCCCTGGTCGGGCGACCTTCCGACCAGAGGCTATCCTTGCGATGGCTTAGAATATTTCTGACTGCGTCTGCTAGTCGCCGGCTTTCCTTGCTGCCGTTTCGATCGCATCGGCAACCTTTTCCGGTTGGGATGCGAAGACGGCGTGGCTTGCCTTTATTTCAGTCACGTTGCTTCCGGCACGTTTTGCCATGTCGCGTTCAAGCTCGGGGTTGATGGAGCGATCCTCGGTGGCGACGATCGACCAGCTTTTCTTTGTCCGCCATGCCGGCTGAGTGATCTTGGCGGAGAATGCCTGCTTTGCGGCGAAGACCTGTGACTTTGCCATGAAATCGGCTTCGGCTTGCGGAAGGTCGGCTGCGAAATCCGCGGCGAAGGCGCCCGGATCGAGATAGAGATATTTGCCGTCTTTCGTTTCCTTTATATCCATGCTGCCGGCGGGCTTCGAGCTGGCGAGGCTGAGCAGGCTTTCGCCCTTGTCGGGCTGGAATGCCGCGACATAGACCAGGCCCGCGACCGCGGGATCGTTGCCGGCTTCGGTGATGACCATGCCGCCGTAGCTGTGGCCGACGAGCAGGACCGGTCCGTCCTGAAGGTCGAGGACCCGCTTGGTTGCCGCCACATCGTCGTCGAGCGAGGTAATGGGCTGCTGGACGATGGTGACGTTGAAGTCGCGCTTCTCGAGAATGTCCGTCGCCTTGCGCCATCCCGAGCCATCGGCCAGCGCGCCGTGGACGATCACGATGTTCTTGACCGCGGCAGCCTCTGCGGCGAACGCGATAGCGGTGGTGGCAAATGCAAGCGCTGCAGTGAAAAGAAGACGTTTGTTCATGACTATCACTCCTTTGGTCATTGTTGATGATCGGGATATGGATGCGTTTCAGGTTCAGCCGAATGTGAAGGCGTAAGCCTGCACGCCGGGATCGAGGAAGCGGATCTCGAAGTTGCGGGCGGCGACCGTGCCGGACTGGCGGACGAGTTGATAAAGCCTCGTCGCGGTCACGGTGCCATTGCCGTCGGCATCGATGTCGGAGCCGTGGTCGGGTCCTGGCGCCTTGCCGTCGATCTTCACCTGGAAGCGGATCGGCTTGTCGCCGGCGCCGGGACCAAGAACGAGATGCAGATCGCGGGCGCTGAAGCGATAAGTGATGCCGCCGCCCGGCTGATGAAGCGTCGCCTGATCCCGGCCAACGGTCCAGGTTCCAGACAGGCCCCAGCCATTGAGGCCGGGTTCGGCGATCGAATAGTTTTTCGCCGTGTCGGCCTGCAGCCCTTCCGGAGAGGCGAAGTTCGCCGCCTGTTGGTAGCCGAGATAGGTTTCGCCGGAGCGGATATTGCCGAGATCAGGACCTGCTTCCACGCCCTTGGCATCCGGCACGACCGGCGCACTTGCCGTCGTTTGGCTGCCGGCTTCGCGCAGCAGGTCCTGAATGGCCTTTTCGGTCCTGTTGTAATTGCCTTCGCCGAAATGGTGGTAGCGGATCTGGCCCTTGGCATCGATCAGATAGGCGGCAGGCCAGTAGCTGTTTTCGAAGGCGCGCCAGATGCTGTAATCATTGTCGATCGCGACGGGATAGCCGATCTGGAAGTCGCCGATCGCCTTCTTGACGTTGTCGATCTTCTTCTCGAAGGCAAATTCCGGGGCGTGGACGCCGATCACCACGAGACCCTGATCCGCATATTTTTCGGCCCAGGCCCTGACATAGGGGATGGTACGAATGCAGTTGATGCAGGAATAGGTCCAGAAGTCGACGAGCACGACCTTGCCTCGCAGCTGTTCCGTGGTGAGAGGCTCAGAGTTCAGCCATTCGACCGCGCCGTCGAGCGAAGGGGCGTGGCCTTCGACGGGCAAGTCGCTACGGAAGGGTTTGTTCGCATCAGCTGCGGCGATCATCACCTCGTTGCTCGCCAGCTCGGAAGATGCGCCACTGAGCGGCTTTGCATGCAGCCTGTCGAGCACGGCCTGTTCCAGCGATGCGGTGCTGGCATAGGAGAGCCGGGCGAGGAGGCTGGTGTCGAGGCCGAGCGCGATGACGGCGACGCCCGCCAGCACGGCAGCGCCGAGCCCCTGACGAATCCTGTCGCCAACGCCGAGCGAACGCTTCATGGCGGTGAATATCCGGCCGCCGACAAGCAGGGCGACGGCAAGCGAACTTGCAGCACCGGCGGCATAAGCGATCAGCAGGAAGGTCGTCTGCAGATTGGCGCCCTGTAGTGCGGCTCCGGTCAGCACAAGGCCGAGAATCGGACCGGCGCAGGGCGCCCAGAGCAGTCCGGTGGCAACGCCGAGAAGAAGCGCGCTCTTCACTGTCGTGGTGCCGCGTCCGCCGCCGGTGGCATTCACAAGATTGTTGCCAAGGTCGACGATCGGCCGGGCAAGCGTGCTTGCGAAACGCGGCGAAAGCAGGCTGGCGCCAAAGAGCGCAAGCAGGACAATGGCGGCAAGGCGGCCATATTCGTTGGCGCGAATGGCCCAGCTGCCGCCGACTGCGGCCAGTGTGGCGACCAGCGCGAAGGTGGCGGCCATGCCCGCCAGCATGGGCAGCGTGCTTCTGACGAAGGGCTGTCCGGCACGCGCAAAGACGAAGGGCAGGATGGGGAGGATACACGGGCTGAGGATGGTCAGCGCGCCTCCGAGATAGGCAATGATCAGAAGTGTCATCATCGTTTCCTTTGAACCGATTGATCGGGCTCTGGACGGCGATGGAGCCTGAACCAGCAACGGCGGGGATATGGCCGGGCGGACGTATCCCCGATATGTCGGGTTTGGCGGGGAAATGTACCGAACTATTGCAATGAGGCATGAACGATACAAAGCGATACAAACTGCCGTCCCGGCGGTGGGCCGCGGCGAAATGGCTGCTGGCGGTGCGATGCTTTACTCCGTCGGCGCGATTGTAACAGAATGTATCCCGATGGCCGGAAGCTACATCAGCATTCAAAACCGACGGTTTGCGACATATGGGGGACACAAGCGCAACGGCATATCAGCACCGTAATCCATTCGACAGGAGAGACCGATGTCAGAGCAAATCAACCATCACCGCCGCCGTTTCTTCGGCATGACGGCAATCGCCCTTTCGGCCGTCGAATTCGGTGTGACCGGCACGGCCGCAGCCCAGTCGCCTGCGACTGCCGCATCGGTGCCAGCTATAAAGCCTGGAACCAACACGTCCTTTGAAGCGCTGAAACAGGTCAAGGCAGGCGTGCTCGATATCGGTTATGCCGAGGCGGGAAAGGCGGATGCCCCGGTCGTATTGCTGCTGCATGGCTGGCCCTATGACATCTATAGTTTCGTCGATGTCGCGCCGCTGCTTGCTTCGGCCGGCTACAGGGTGATTGTGCCTTATCTGCGCGGTTACGGGACAACCCGCTTCCTGGACGACCAGACGCCGCGTAACGGCCAGCCGTCAGCGCTCGCCGCCGATATGATCGCGCTGCTCGATGCGCTGGATATCGAGAAGGCTGTCATTGCCGGTTACGACTGGGGCGGGCGGACCGCCAACATCATGGCGGCGCTCTGGCCCGAGCGCTGCAAGGCGATGGTATCGGTGAGCGGCTACCTGATCGGCAGCCAGGAGGCCAACAAGAAGCCGCTTCCGCCGAAAGCCGAACTTGCCTGGTGGTACCAGTTCTATTTCGCCACCGAACGCGGTCGTAAGGGATACGAGAGTAACACCCATGATTTCGCAAAGCTTATCTGGCAAACGGCATCGCCGAAGTGGAACTTCGACGATGCGACATTCGACAGATCGGCCGCCGCCTTCGACAATCCAGACCACGCCGCGATCGTCATTCACAATTACCGCTGGCGCCTCGGGCTTGCCGAAGGAGAGGCCAAGTATGATGCCTACGAGACGACGCTTGCCACAACGCCCATCATTTCGGTGCCGACGATCACTATGGAGGGCGATGCAAACGGTGCGCCGCATCCGGAGCCTTCCGCTTATGCCGGAAAATTCTCCGGCAAATACGAGCATCGCACGATCGGCGGCGGCATCGGCCACAATCTGCCTCAGGAAGCGCCGCAGGCTTTTGCGCAGGCGGTCATAGACGTCGATCGTTTCTAGGTCGACGATGCCGGTTGCAGAGCCTCGTTGCTCCGGCCGGCGGAATGTGCGTAGGTCGCGTCTGTCGCTTTGGTCGGGAACGAAGCGACCGGCGCGGCCGCTTCTATCGATAAGGAATAGGGAAATATGGATCATGTCGATCACATCCTGATCGTCGATGACGATCGCGAAATCCGCGAGCTGGTATCGGGATACCTGCAGAAGAACGGCCTGCGTACGAGCGTTGCTGCCGACGGGCGGCAGATGCGCAGTTTTGTCGACGCCAATGCCGTCGACCTGATCGTGCTCGACGTGATGATGCCCGGTGACGACGGGCTGGTGCTGTGCCGCGAACTGCGCGCCGGCCGGCACAAGGCGATCCCGATCCTGATGCTGACGGCCCGCACCGACGAGATGGACAGGATCCTCGGGCTGGAAATGGGCGCCGACGACTATCTTCCCAAACCCTTTGCTGCGCGTGAGCTTCTTGCCCGCATCAAGGCAGTGCTGCGGCGCACGCGGATGCTGCCGCCCAACCTGCAGATCAGCGAGGCCGGACAGTTGCTGACTTTCGGTGACTGGCGGCTCGATACGGTCGCGCGGCACCTTCTCGACAGGGAAGGGACCGCGATCGCGCTGAGCGGCGCCGAATACCGTCTGCTCCGCGTGTTCATCGACCATCCGCAGCGTGTGCTCAATCGCGACCAGCTTCTGAGCCTGACACAGGGCCGCGACGCCGATCTCTTCGATCGCTCGATCGATCTTCTGGTCAGCCGCCTGCGTCAGCGGCTGGGCGACGATGCGCGCGAACCGACCTATATCAAGACGGTGCGCAGCGAAGGCTATGTATTTTCGGTTCCGGTCGAAATATCGGAGCCGCGCCAATGAAGGCGGCAATCCCCTTGCGTTCGGGCCTGACGTGGCCGAGCACATTGCGGTCGCGGATCTTCCTGATCCTGCTGATCGGACTGGCCTTCGCCTACGGTCTGTCCTTCAGTGTGCTCTATATGGAGCGGTACATGTCGGCCAAGGCGGTGATGCTCGGCACGCTGGAAAATGACGTGGCAACATCGATTGCCGTTCTCGATCGGCTTCCGCCAAGTGAGCGCGGCGACCTGCTCGACCGGCTGAGCCGCGGCAATTACCGTTTCGTGCTCGGACCCGGCCTTCCCGGCGTGTCTGACACGTCAAGCAAGGGGGCGGAAATCTCAGGAAAGATCGAGGAGGCCATCGGGCACCGCTTTCCGATCCGGATCGAACGGATTCCTGGCGATGTGAACCGATTGCAGGCACATCTAACGCTGAGCGACGGAAGCCCCTTGACGATCGACGTCACGCCGAAGGGCGTCATGCCGATCGCCGCGTGGCTGCCCTATGTCTTCATTGTCCAGATGGCTCTGCTCATCCTCTGCACCTGGTTTGCGGTTCGTCAGGCGATCCGGCCGCTCGGCGAACTTGCGGCCGCCGCCGATGCGCTTGACCCGAACAAGGATGGCCCGGCTTTGAGTGAGGCGGGGCCGAGCGAGGTCGCGCATGCAGCAAGGGCGTTCAACGCGATGCGGGAGAGGATCGCGCATTACCTCGAAGAACGCGTCCAGATCCTGGCGGCAATCTCGCATGACCTGCAGACGCCGATCACCCGCATGCGGCTGCGCGCCGACATGGCAGAGAATTCGCCTGAGAAAGACAAGCTGGTACAGGATCTCGGTGAGATCCAGCGTCTCGTTCAGGACGGCATTGCCTATGCACGCAGCGCACATGGCAACGGCGAAAAGAGTGCCCGCATCGATCTCGCCTCGTTCATCGACAGCATAGCCTACGACTATCAGGACACTGGAAAGGCCGTCACGGTCGTCGGCCCGGTTCAGGGGGCGGCCTTTACCAAGCCGCATGCTCTTCGCCGCATCCTCTCCAACTTCATCGACAATGCGCTGAAGTTTGCCGGCGCCGCCGAGATCGGCGTCGAGCGCAGCCCAGAAAACGATATCATCATCACTGTCATGGACCGCGGGCCTGGAATCCCCGACGATATGCTCGAGGCTGCCATGCAGCCTTTCTTCCGGTTGGAGCAATCCCGCAACCGGGAAACCGGCGGCACGGGTCTCGGTCTTGCGATCGCTCAGCAGCTGACGGTCAAGATCGATGGGTCGCTCCGGCTCTATAATCGCGTCGGTGGCGGACTGGCGGCGGAAGTCACCATCCGCTGACATCGGCGCGCGCCGCGAAATTTCGAGATGTTTTGTATACGAAGATGTCCTCGATATCACATGCTACGCTTTGTGACATTTCGGGCGTTTTCGGAAACATGGCGGATATATCCGTCGGTCAAACCACACTCCGTCAACCCGGCCGCGCATCGCGGCCAGTCGCGTGCAGCGACGCAACACAAGGAGTGTTCCATGACAAAGATCGACAAGGTTCTCTATACCGGCAAGACCCACACGACAGGCGGGCGCGACGGCGCGTCGCATAGCGACGACGGCCAGCTTGATATCAAGCTTTCGCCTCCGGGCAGCAACCGTGCCGGCACCAATCCCGAACAGCTTTTCGCCGCGGGCTGGTCTGCCTGCTTCATCGGCGCGATCGGCATTGCTGCGGCTAAGCAGAAGATCAGGCTTCCCGCAAATCTTGCCGTCGACACCGAGGTCGATCTCGGGGCGACCGACGGCGACTATTTCCTGCAGGCCCGCCTCAAGGTCAGCCTGCCGGGTATCGAAGCGGATCTGGCAAGGGCGCTTGTGGATGAAGCGCACCGCACCTGCCCCTATTCGAAAGCAACCCGCGACAATATCAATGTCGAATTGAGCATTGCCTGACAGATGGGATCGATCGCCAAAAGGAAACATGACGAGGCCGGCCGGGCCTCGTCGATGGAGGAACCAATGAGACTGATGATCATCTGCATTCTCGGGGCGACGATTTTCGCAGCGCCCTGCATCTACGATGTAAGCTCACGGGAGCCGTCGCCGCTTGCCGGCCTCGTGACGGCGGCATCCACAGCTTCATCCTCAGGGGAGTGGCCGCCGCTCCAACTGCTCTTTTAGATCACCAGGGAGAAAGACAATGAAACTCTATCAGAACGAAATTTCCTCGGCGACATCTCGAGTCCGCATCGCACTCGCCCTGAAAGGACTGACGGCCGAAGCGCTGCCGGTTACCATCCTCGGCGAAAATTCCGAGAGCCGGCAGGCCGGATATCGCAGTGTCAATCCGCAGGGGCTCGTGCCCGCCTTGCTGACGGATAGCGGCGTTCTGCTCACCCAGTCGCTGGCTATCGTCGAGTATCTCGATGAGATAAAGCCTGAACCGCGGCTGCTGCCCGACACGGCGGAGGGCAGGGCCCTGGCGCGGTCGATCGCTCTTGCGATCGCAGCCGAGATCCACGCGCTGTTGCCGCCGCGGATCGGCCTGCATCTCAAAACAGCCTTCCAAGCAGACGCCGATGCCATCGCCGCCTGGAGCCGTCACTGGGTCGGTGAGGGCATGGGTGCGGTCGAGACGATGATCGCCGGCCGCAGGCAAGGAGCTTTCGTTGTCGGAGACCGCCCGAGTATTGCCGATATCTTCCTCTTCCCGCAGGCGATCAGCGCGAGGCGCTTGGGGCTCGATCTCACGCAATGGCCTAATATCGCGGAGATCGTCGCAAAGCTCGAGGCGATACCGGCTTTTCACGAGAACGCGCCCGCGCCAAGGAAATGACGCGATTGATGAAGAAGCGGCCGCAAACGACTGCGGCCGCATTTCTTCTGGTGTTCGGATGAGACGTCGCCGCCCGTTGGCCGCTTCTCAGCGATTGACCCTTGCCTGCAGGTGCGCGGGATAACGATCGCCCTCTACCTTGATCGTTGCGAGCGCGCTTTCGATGCTGGCAAGATCGTCGGCCGTCAGTTCGACTTCAGCGGCCTGGATGTTCTCCTCGAGGCGGTGCAGCTTGGTTGTGCCGGGGATCGGCACGATCCAGGGTTTTTGCGCCAGCAGCCATGCGAGAGCCACTTGGGCGGAGGTTGCCTTTTTGCGGGCGGCGATTTCTCCGAGACGATCGACGAGTGCCTGGTTGGCCTTTCGCGCCTCCTGAGAAAAGCGCGGCACGACGTTGCGGAAATCCTTGCTGTCGAAGGTGGTCGTTTCGCTGATCGCGCCAGTCAGAAAGCCCTTTCCGAGAGGGCTGAAGGGCACGAAACCGATGCCGAGTTCTTCAAGCGTCGGCAGGATTTCCTGCTCCGGTTCGCGCCACCACAGCGAATATTCGCTCTGCAACGCCGCCACCGGCTGGACCGCATGGGCGCGGCGGATCGTCTGGGCGCCCGCTTCCGAGAGGCCGAAATGCCTGACCTTGCCTTCCGCGATCAGCGCCTTGACCGTGCCGGCGACATCCTCGATCGGAACATCGGGATCGACGCGATGCTGGTATAAGAGATCGATGACATCGGTCTTCAAACGCTTCAGCGCCTGGTCGGCCACCGCGCGGATCTGCTCGGGCCGGCTGTTCATGCCGCTCTGGCCGCCATTGGTATCGAAGTTGAAACCGAATTTCGTAGCGATTACCACCTCCTCGCGGAAGGGCGCGAGCGCCTCTCCCAGAAGCTCCTCATTCTTATAGGGACCATAGGCCTCGGCCGTGTCGAAGAAGGTCACGCCGCGTTCGAACGCGCGGCGGATCAGCGCGATGGCCTCCGAAATGTCCGTCGCCGCTCCATAGCCATAACTCAGCCCCATGCAGCCGAGACCGATGGCTGAGACTTGAAGTCCACTCTTTCCAAGTTCACGCTTCTGCATAGATGTTTCCTTTTCTAACCTTGGTATTGCGTGTCGGTGACATGCTCCATCCAGTCGACGACCTTGCCATCGAGCTGTTCCTGGATGGCGATATGGGTCATTGCCGTCGTCGGCGATGCGCCGTGCCAATGGCGTTCAGCCGGTGCGAACGAGACGACGTCGCCGGCGCGGATTTCCTCGACGGGACCGCCTTCGCGCTGCACGCGACCGCAACCCGATGTGACGATCAGCGTCTGGCCGAGCGGATGCGTGTGCCAGGCGGTGCGGGCTCCGGGCTCGAAGGTAACGCTGGCGCCAGCCGCTCGTGCGGGGTTGGTAGCGGCAAACAGCGGGTCGACACGCACGCTGCCGGTAAACCAATCGGCCGGTCCTTTGGCCGAAGGCTGCGAACCACTTCGCTTGATCTCCATTTTTATCTTCCTTTCCAATGTCGGGGCGGCCCGGTCAGTCCAGCCGGACGCGTCCGCCTGGGCGGGACAGGTCCGCGCCTGGGCAGGACAGGTCCGCCTGAGATGACAGGATATTTAGCGCGTGCGCTTGGCCGCGATTAGTTGGTATAAACGGCAAGAACCCATGAGAAAGTTTCATAAATGCCGCGCCCCGTCGTCAATGACCTCATCGCCTTCCTCGCCGTCGCGCGCGCTCAAAGCTTCACCAAAGCGGCGGGCAAGCTCGGTGTTTCACAATCGGCGCTGAGCCACACCATTCGAGGGCTCGAGGAGCGGCTTGGACTGCGATTGCTGACACGCACGACGCGTAGCGTCTCGCCGACGGAGGCCGGCGAACGTCTGCTCGTCTCCATCGGGCCGCGGCTCGACGAGATCGAGAGCGAGCTGGCTGCCTTGAGCGCATTCCGGGAGAAGCCGGCAGGCACCGTCCGCATCAATGCCGGCGAGCATGCGGCCGATGCCGTCCTCTGGCCCGCCTTGGAACAGCTCTTGCCCCATTATCCTGATGTCAATGTCGAGATCATCGTCGACTACGGTCTGACTGACATCGTCGCCGAGCGTTACGATGCGGGGGTGCGGCTTGGAGAACAGGTGGCGAAAGACATGATCGCGGTGCGCATCGGCCCCGACATGCGCATGGCCGTGGTCGGCGCTCCCACCTATTTCGACACCAGGCCGAAGCCGCTGACGCCGCAGGACCTTACGGATCACAATTGCATCAATCTGCGCCTGCCGACCTATGGAAGCGTTTATGCATGGGAGTTCGAGAAGGCCGGGCGCGAACTCAGGGTTCGGGTCGAAGGACAGTTGGTTTTCAACAATATAGCCCTGCGGCTGAATGCAGTGCTGGCTAGTCTTGGGCTGGCCTATATGCCGGAGGACTTGGTCGAGGCACATCTCGCCGAAGGGCGGCTGGTGCGAGTCCTCGAAGATTGGTGCCCACCATTTTCCGGCTACCATCTCTACTATCCGAGCCGCCGGCATACGTCGCCGGCATTCGCCCTTGTCGTCGATGCGCTTCGCTATCGGGGTTAGATCGCCGACCCCAGCCCCGGATCAGCACGTCGGGATCATACGCGCTTGACCATTTGACATTCCTTCGGCCGCCACTAATTCACGGTATAAAATGAAGGAAACAATGAATGAATACTGCTGTGCCTGCCATGAAAGCACGGACCGGAGTGTCCGGTTTGGACACAATTCTGGCAGGGGGCCTTTCGCCAGGGCACGTGTTTCTCCTGGAGGGAAATCCGGGGGCGGGCAAGACAACGATTGCGCTGCAGTTCCTGATCGAGGGTGCGCGGCTCGGCGAGCAGGGGCTCTACATCACCCTTTCCGAAACCGAGAGTGAACTCCGTGCCGGTGCCGCATCGCACGGCATGGTGATCGACGGCAATATCGAGGTCTTCGAAGTCGTGCCTCCGGAAAGCCTGCTGGATGCCGACCAGCAGCAGAGCCTGCTTTATTCATCAGACCTAGAACTCGGAGAGACGACAAAGGAGATCTTTGCCGCTTTCGAGCGGATTAAACCAAGTCGCGTGGTTCTCGACAGCCTGTCGGAGATAAGGCTTCTAGCTCAAAGCTCGCTGCGCTACCGCCGCCAGATCCTTGCGCTCAAACACTATTTTGCCCGGCAGGGGGCGACAGTCCTTTTGCTCGATGATCTGACGTCCGACGTGCTTGATAAAACGGTGCATAGCGTCGTGCACGGGGTCATCCATCTCGAGGAGATGGCGCCGAGCTATGGTGCCGAGCGCCGGCGGCTCAGGATCACGAAATACCGTGGGCAAGCCTTCCGCGGCGGTTTCCACGATTTCACCATTCAAACCGGCGGCGTCGTTGTCTTTCCACGTCTCGTCGCCGCCGAACATCGGTCGAGCTATGTCCGCGACGAGTTATCCTCAAATATTCCGGAACTGGACCTTCTATTAGGCGGAGGGTTGGAGAGAGGTTCCAGTACGCTTATCCTCGGTCCATCCGGTACCGGCAAGAGTACTTTCTCGTTTCAATTCTTGGTCGCGGCGGTTGCGCGTGGCGAGAGAGCGGCGGCCTTCATCTTCGACGAAGAGCTTGGCCTGCTTTTTACGCGGCTCAAGGCGCTCGGAATAGATCTCGAGACGCTAAGGAGCAGCGGTCTAATTCACATCGAACAGCTCGACGCCGCTGAACTGTCACCAGGTGAATTCGCGCATCGCGTGCGCGAGTGCGTGGACAAGTCGAATGCCAAGACCGTCATCATCGATAGCATCAACGGCTATCAAGCATCGATGCCGGATGAAAATTCGCTGATCCTTCATATGCATGAGTTGCTTCAATATTTGAACAGGCAAGGCGCCAATACCTTCCTTACCGTTGCACAGCATGGACTTGTCGGCGATATGAAGGCGCCTGTCGACGTGACCTATCTTGCGGACACAGTCATACTGCTGCGCTACTTCGAGGCTGCGGGGAGGGTGCGGCGAGCGGTCTCCGTGATCAAGAAAAGAACTGGGCTGCATGAGGATACAATCCGAGAGTATCGTATCGACAGTTCCGGGCTGACGTTCGGGGATCCTCTGGTCGGGTTCCAAGGTGTGCTTCGCGGCGTTCCCGAATTTGTCACCGGCGCAGAGCCGCTCCTATCGACTGATGGCGGGGATCGCGGCAATTCCTAATTCCGTAAAGCCGAAAGCATTGATCTATGCTCCCACCGGACGCGATGCCCAGGTGGCGGTATCGCTAATCGACGAAGCCGGCCTATCATCGATTGCGGCTGCCGACCTGAATGTCTTTGCCTCTTCACTGCAAGATGACATCGCACTTGGCGTGCTGACCGAAGAGGCCGTTCGCTGGAGCGATTTGAAGCCGATTGCCGCCTGGGTCTCCGCCCAGCCCAGCTGGTCCGATCTACCGTTCATCGTGCTCACCACGCGCGGTGGCGGGCCTGAACGAAATCCGGCCGCTGCCAGGCTTTCCGAGGTTCTCGGCAACGTCACTTTCCTGGAAAGACCGTTCCATGCGACCTCCTTCATCAGTATTGCGCGGACCGCGTTAAAAGGGCGCCTGCGCCAATATGAGGCTCGAGCTCAGCTCGAGGCTTTGGCCGAGGGCGAGCGACGGCTGCAGACGGCGCTTGCAGCCGGTCGTCTTGGGGCGTGGGAGCTGGAGCTATCCTCGATGGCCTTATCAGCCTCGGCCACCTGCAAAGCAGTTTTCGGCCGCAGTCCGGATGAGGATGTCACACGCGACGACCTCATCGCAAGCATCCACCCCGACGACCGGGATCTTGTGCTGCAACGCCTGCGCCGGACGATTGATACCGGACGCGACTATTCGATCGAGCACAGGACGATCTGGCCGGATGGATCACTGCATTGGACCGAGGTCCATGCGCAGCTTTATGCCGACAGATATGGTTCCGCCAGGAAACTCGTCGGCGTCTGTTCCGATACCACCGCCCGCAAGACCATCGAGGAAAATCTGAGGCGGCTCAATGAAAACCTCGAAGAACGTGTGAGGGAACGGACCAAAGAGGTCAACGTCGCTCACCAGACCCTGCTCGAAGAAGCCGCCCAGCGAGAAAAAGCCGAGGAGCAGCTACGCCAATCGCAGAAAATGGAGGCAATCGGCCAGTTGACCGGCGGCGTCGCCCACGACTTCAACAATTTGCTGATGGTCGTTCTTGGAAATCTGGAATTGCTCGGCAAGCACGTTGCCGGAGATGCCAAGGCGACGCGTCTGGTTGACGGGGCAATTCAGGGCGCGCGGCGCGGAGCTGCTCTGACGCAACGGCTGCTGGCTTTTGCCAGGCAGCAGGATCTGCAGGTCAAGCCCGTCAATCTGTCCGAGCTGGTCTCCGGCATGAATGATCTGCTGCGGCGCTCAGTCGGATCCTCGATCAGCATCGAAACCAATCTGCCGACAAGTCTACCGCCGGCCCTGGTTGATGCGAACCAACTCGAATTGGCGCTGCTCAACCTTGCAGTCAATGCCCGCGATGCGATGCCGGACGGAGGGACGCTGTCCATCTCGCTGCGCGAGGAAAAGGTTGCCGGCGATAAGGGTGATCTCGGCGAAGGGCCCTATCTTGTCTTGGCAGTGGTCGACTGCGGCACCGGCATGGACGCGGAGACCCTGAAGAAGGCAGTCGATCCGTTTTTCTCGACCAAGGAACTCGGAAAGGGCACGGGTCTGGGCTTATCGATGATCCATGGACTTGCCGTTCAGCTCAATGGCGCACTTCGTCTGACAAGTGAGCTTGGGGTGGGGACGACCGCGGAATTGTGGCTTCCGGCGACGGCCTGGCGAACCGAGGCGCCGACCGAGTCGGAGGTGGTTGTTGAGCAAGCCGCATCCAGACTGAAGATCCTTCTGGTCGATGACGACGCCTTGATTGCCATGAGTTCGGTCGACATGCTTGAAGATCTCGGCCACGAGGTTGTCGAAGCAAATACCGGCTCGCAGGCGCTGGAACTGATCAGGAGCGGCGAGCATTTCGATCTTGTCATCACCGACTATTCGATGCCCGGCATGACCGGCGCACAGCTCGCCCAGGCCGCGCGGGACATTCGTCCGGCGTTGCCGATCGTGCTGGCGACCGGTTATGCCGATCTTCCCTCTGGCACCGATGTCGACCTTCCGAGATTGGGAAAGCCTTATGATCAGGCTCAGCTCGCTAAGGAAATCGCCAAGGCGATGGCAAGCGAAACGGTTCCGATTCGCAGATCCGGTGGCGACGCAGGTGGTTCAAAGCCTCGCCTGTCCAAGGCCGACGATGTCGGCGATGAAATCGGCGATGGCGCCTGTGTCGTCTAGATCGAAGACCGGCAGGGCCGTATCCGTGACGGTATGATCGGCGGCGACGGCGCAGATATGGGGATCGCTCGGCGCCAGCGGCTCGCGATTGGCAGCCTCCAGGCGGCGGGCCTCGATCTTCGGGATCGGCTCGCGTTTGTAGCCCTCGATCAACACGAGATCGCAAGGGGCGAGACGGGCGAGGATCTCCTCGAATTCAGGTTCGGGGGCACCGCGCAGCTCGTGCATGATGGCGTAGCGGGTGCCGGAGACGATGGTGACCTCATGGGCACCGGCTTGGCGGTGGCGGTAGCTGTCCGCCCCGACCTTGTCGATGTCGAAATCATGATGGGCGTGCTTGATCGTCGAGATCTTGTAGCCGCGGCGGGTGAATTCCGTGACCAGCCGGACGGCGAGGCCTGTCTTGCCCGAGTTCTTCCAGCCGGCGATGCCGAAGATTTTCGGTGCGGTCATGCGCGGAGGGCCTCCAGCCAGCGTTCCGCCTCGACGAGATCATCAGGCGTGTTGATGTTGAAAAAGGGATCGAGCAGGCTGGCGCGGGTCGGATGCAGCGGGAACGCCACTTCCGCAACGTCATGCCGTAACAGGAAGTCGCGCACGCGGCGCTTCTCGTCGGTGGCGATCCAGGCTTCGAGATCGGCGGCCAGCGTCACCGGCCAAAGCCCGAAGACGGGATGGCTGCGGCCCTCGGAGGTGGCAATGGCGATCTGCGACGGGTGCCCGACCGCCGCCGCCAGCCGGGCGACGAGATCGGTCGGGAAGAATGGGCAGTCGACCGAGACCGTGACGACGTGGGTGATTGAGGGAAGGCCGGCGGCATAAACCATCGCCGCATGGATGCCGGCCATTGGTCCGGCCTTGCCGCGAAAACAGTCGGGAACGACAGGCACGTCCTCGGCGACGGCATCGGCATTGACGGCAACGGGCAAAGCCTGCTGCGAGAGGCGGGTCAGCACATGGCGCAGCAGGCTCTCGGCCCCAAGCATCACGCCCGCCTTGTCGCGGCCCATGCGCTGCGAACGGCCGCCGGCCAGCACGACGCCTGCTATATGAGATTTATCCAACGAGAATTCAGCCATCATTCTTCCTCAAACCGGCGCGCGCGGCGCGGATTCCTGCGCAATCGGCGACACACGGCGCTTGGCCTCACGATAGAACGTATAGAGGCCGGAGGCGATGACGATCGCAGCCCCCACGAGCGTCCAGTTGTCAGGCACTTCGGCGAAGAAAAAGAAGCCGAGCACAGAAGAGAAGATCAGGCTGGTATAGCGGAACGGCGCGACGAAAGAGATTTCGCCGGTGCGCATGGCGAGGATGACCGATTGGTAGCCGACGAGCACCAGCACCGAGGCGAGCACGAGATGCCCAAGTGCTGCGGCGCTGACCGGCTGCCAGCCGCCGAGCACCGGAATGAGCAGCGCACCGAAGAATGAGGCTGATATGGCGGTGATGACGGTTATCATCAGCGAGGGGATTTCCGGACTGATGCTCCGAGTGGCGAGATCGCGGCCAGCCGTCGTCAGCACCGCGGCGACGCAGAGGAGGGCGGCGGCGGTGAATCCATCAGGGCCGGGGCGGATGATAATCAGCACGCCGACGAGCCCGACGAGGATCGCCGACCAGCGCCGCCAACCAACCGGCTCGCAGAAGAAGAGCGCCGCACCGAAGGTGACGACCAACGGCAGCGACTGCAGGATCGCCGAGGCATTGGCGATCGGCATCATGCCGAGCGCGGTGATATAGGTGACGGCAGAGAGCGTCTCGCAGATGATCCTGAAGATGATCATCGGCTGCAGCATGATGCGCCAGGAGCGAAGCGCGCCCATTTTCCAGGCGATCAGATAAACGAGCAGGCTGGTGAAGAGGCCGCGCAGGAACATGATTTCGCCGGCGTTCATGTGGGCGATGACCGATTTGGACAGAGCGTCGCTCGCGGAAAAGCCGGCCATTGCCAAGCTCATATAGATGGCGCCCTCAGTGTTGCGTGACCGCGGCATGAAGAGATTCCCGTTACCTGTGCGCTCCTTTTAGTCGCGAAGATGCATGAAGGGAATCGGATGAATGTCACACAAAGCATAAATCGATGATGCGGTGCACAATGGCGTCCACGTCAACGTAAGCGTGGATGCAGGTTTCCGCAAATCCCCGTTTTATAAAGATGAATTCCGATATTTCCGACGTCGCAATCAAGGCGTCGATGAGGACGCGCCGTCGAGCTTCCGGTTCGGCCATAGGCGTTTTTCTCTTCCTGCGCGGGAAACGGGTGGCTGCATCGCCTGATGTTTGAGCATCTCAGATCTCGCAACAACCCCAGGAGAGACCGATATGACACTTCTCAACGACAAGATCGCAATCATCACCGGCGCAAGCTCCGGCATCGGTCGCGCGGCGGCGAAACTCTTTGCGCGGCAAGGCGCCAAGCTCGTGGTCACCGGCCGGCGGCAGGATGCGCTCGATGCCGTCATCGCGGAAATCGAGGCGGAGGGCGGACAGGCCGTCGCCATATCAGGCGATGTCAGGGACGAGGCGCTGCAGGCAAGGCTTACCGAAACGGCGGTCTCGCGCTTCGGCGGGCTCGATATCGCCTTCAACAATGCCGGCATCCTCGGTGAGATGGGGCCGGTTGCCGGCCTGTCGCTGGAGGGTTGGCGCGAGACGATCGAGACCAATCTCACCGCCGCCTTTCTCGGCGCCAAGCACCAGTCGGCGGCGATCGGAAACCGCGGCGGATCGCTGATCTTCACCTCGACTTTCGTCGGCCACACCGCCGGCATGCCTGGTATGGCCGCCTATGCGGCGAGCAAGGCGGGGCTGATCGGCTTCGTGCAGGTGCTCGCCGCCGAACTCGGGAGGCAGAACATCCGCGTCAACGCGCTGCTTCCCGGCGGCACCGACACACCCGCCAGCATCACCAACGCGCCTGATGCCACGCCGGAAGTGCTCGCCTTCGTCGAGGGACTGCATGCGCTGAAACGCATGGCGCAACCCGAAGAGATCGCCAATGCGGCGCTCTTCCTTGCCTCCGACATGTCGAGCTTCGTGACCGGCACGGCGATGCTGGCGGATGGTGGGGTTTCGATCAGCCGGACATAGGGGCAGGAAATGGGGTGTGCTGTGGCAACCGGCCGTGCGCGTCTGCGACTCAGCCACCCGCCCTCGTCCTTCGAGGCTCCGGCCTTTGGCCTGCGCACCTCAGGATGAGGGCTGGTCGGTGTGCCGTGGGGCTTGGCACGCCCTCCCTCCAGCCTCATCCTGAGATGCCCCGCGGGAGCCTCGAAGGACGGGCTGGCCGCTTTGCGCGGATCATGCGACTTCGCGTATGTCTCTTTCCGCCTGGCGTTCGAGATAGGCGACCAGATCCTCGATGGTGACGAGGAGGAGGTTATGGCGTTTGGCGAAAAGGGTGAGTTCGGGGAGGCGGGACATGGTTCCGTCGTCATTGGCGACTTCGCAGATGACGCCGGCTGCGGTCTTGCCGGCGAGGCGGGCGAGATCGACGGCGGCTTCGGTGTGGCCAGGACGGCCGAGCACGCCGCGGGGGTTGGCGCGCAGCGGAAAGATGTGGCCGGGGCGGGCGAAATCGGCGGGTTTTGCGCGGTCGTCAACCAGGGCGCTGACGGTGGCGGCGCGGTCGGCTGCCGAGATGCCGGTCGTGGTGCCCTTGAGATAATCGACCGAGACCGTGAAGGCGGTTTTGTGCGATTCCGTATTGTTGGGCACCATCAGCGGGATATCGAGCGCATCGAGACGCTCGCCTTCGATGGCGACGCAGATGAGACCACGGGCGTGGGTCATCATGAAGGCGATTGTTTCAGCAGTGGCGGCGTCGGCGGCGACCACGATATCGCCCTCGTTTTCCCTGTCCTGATCATCGACGACGACGACCATCTCACCACGAGCAATGGCTGATATGGCATCTTCAATTCTTGCGATAGTCATGCTGTCTGGCCTTTCAAGGGTTATGTCAGCGGGCTGACATGGTCTGCTCGGCTCAATCCGTGAGCGAGCCTTCTTCCCTTGGGCGAACAAACGTCAGCCGACTCCGGGATGGAGTGCGACTGCCCGTGTTGTCCTCTTCCATCCGGACTATACCGTCGGCTCCGGCATCTCACCGGATCTGCTGACCTTCCAGCAATTCAAAGTGCTACAGCGTCCTTTGCGCGTCTGAAAGACACGCGGCGCTGTAGTGCCGGAAGCGCTCGCGGGCTCCAGGATTGCTCCTGATACCGCCGGTGGGGAATTTCACCCCGCCCTGAGAACATTGCAAAGATAGGATTAAAAACAGGCGGATGGCAAGGTCACTCGACCGGGCAAAAATGCAAAGCTGCCCTAACGCCGATGGACACACTGTTCACTCAGAGGCGACGACCATGTCGCCTTCCGCGCTTCGTTGGTGGTTTGATCCTTCCATGCATGTCGTTGTCCCAAAACCACTGCGCATTTTGGGCGACCTGCATCAGGACATGATCAGCCCGCCGTCGACATTGATGGTCTGGCCGGTGATATAGGCGGCGTCATCGCTGGCGAGGAAGGTCACCAGGCCGGCGACGTCTTCGCCGGAGCCTGCCCGTTTCATCGGGATGCCCTCGACCCATTCCTTCATCAGTTCGCCGGGGGCGTAGTTGCCAAGCAGCTTGCCCCAGGCCTGGTCGTTATAGGCCCACATGTCGGTTTCGATGATGCCGGGGCAGAAGGCGTTGACGGTGATCTTTTCGGTCGCGACTTCCTTGGCCAGGCTCTGGGTGATGCCGACGACGCCCATTTTGGAGGCGGCATAATGCGGCGTGTAGATGAAGCCGTCGCGGGCCTGGCCGGAGGCGGTGTTGATGATGCGACCGCCGCGCTTGTGCTTGCGCATTCTTGATATCGCCTCCTGGGCGCAGAGGAAGACGCCCTTGGTGTTGACGGCCATGACCTTGTCCCACTCATTTTCGGTCAGATCCTCGAGGCGGGCAATGGTGATGACGCCGGCATTCTGGATCGAGACGTCGACCGAGCCGAATTCCTTTTCGGCGGTATCGTAGAGGGCGGTGACGCTCGCCTTATCCGTGACGTCGCCGATGAAGGAGACCGCCTTGCCGCCTTCGGCCCGGATCTGTTCGGCAACGCTGTGAACCAGCTCCTCGTTGGCCGAGACGACGAGATTGGCGCCCTCGCGCGCAAAACGTCTGGCGATGGCGGCGCCGATGCCGCGGCTGCCCCCGGTAATGACGACGGTCTTCTGCTCAAAGCGTTTCATGCTCTTTCCTTGTCCATCGATAAACAGCAAATCTCGATGCGACCTACCATGCGATCTTTATTGGAGCTCAACTGGTTGTCGCGAATTCAGGCACTCTTGAGCGCCCTCCGTCCGTTCGATCAGCGCGAAGGGCGGACAGACGACGATATTGCACGCCGTCATGCCCGTTAGTCCCTTCAGCGCCTCGATCTCAGCTAGGGAGGAAGCGAGACCGGTCACTTTCCAGCGGCGGCAATGAGCTTTCTCATCACCAGCAGCAGAAACCGCCGTCGACGAGAAGATCGACGCCGGTCACGAAACTTGCTGCATTCGACAGCAGGAACACCGCCGGACCGACCATCTCGTCGACCGTTGCCATGCGCTGCATCGGCGTCTGCTCTTCGAAGAGCTTGGTCTGGTGGACCATCTCCGGTCGGGTGTTCATGGGCGTTGCCGTGTATCCGGGGGAGATGGTGTTGACGCGAATGCCGCGGTCGACCCATTCCATGGCCAAAGACTTCGACATATGGATGACGCCCGCCTTGGAGGCATTGTAGTGGGCTTGGACCAGCCCCCGGTTCACGATCACGCCGGACATGGAAGCGATGTTGACGATGGAGCCGCGTCCATTCTTCAGCATGGCGCGGGCCTCGGCCTGGCAGGAAAGGAATATGCCTTTGAGGTTGATATCCATCAACGTCTGATATTGGTCCTCCTCCATCTCTTCCGCCGGCTTCGCGTTAGCGATGCCTGCAGCGTTGACTGCAAGCGTCAGCGCGCCGAGATCCGTTTCGGTACGTGCTACGGCATCTGCAAGGGAAGATTTGCTCGTGACATCCGCCGCGATCTGGATCGAGCGGCGGCCGGCGGCGCGAATATGTTCAGCCGTCTTGGCCAGCCCGTCGTCAGTTCGGCGGTCGAGCAGCGCCACGTCGGCGCCGCATTGCGCAAGGCCGATGGCAATGCGCTGACCAATGCCGCTGCCAGCTCCGGTAACGATGGCAACATGGCCGCTGAGATCGAAAAGCTTCGGGGCGTTCAGAGTGATGTCGGACACCGCTCTTCCTTTCTCTGTCTGATTAAATGGTAGCTAGCTCCATGACCGAAACATCATTTGCCTGGTCACGATTGAGAATCCCCGCCTGCTTGCCTTGCGCAAGCACGAGAATGCGATTGGAGACTCCGAGAACCTCTTCGAGGTCCGAACTGACGACGATGACCGCGACGCCCTGTTTGGCAAGATTGACGATGATGTCGTAGATGCCCGCTCGGGCGCCGACGTCGATGCCTCTCGTAGGTTCGTCGAGCACGACGACCTTGGGATCGCGCATCAGCCACTTCGCGATCACGACCTTCTGCTGGTTGCCGCCGGATAGGTCCGAGGCATGTTGTTCAGCACGGCCCTTTACCCCGAACTTGGCAACTGCTTTTTCTGCAAAGGAGCGCTTGACGCGCGGCGTGATCCAACCGCCGCCGAGTTTGTCAAGATTGGCATAGATAATGTTCTCGCTGATCCGGTGCCCGACGATCAGGCCTTGCTCCTTGCGGTCTTCCGGAACCATCACGATACCCTTGGCGATCGCGTCCGCCGGATCGCGCAGCCTGAGTTCCTCGCCTTCCAGCTTGATCGAACCAGCACTGATTGGGTCTGCTCCCGAAATCGCACGCACCAGTTCGGTGCGGCCGGCGCCGACCAATCCGGCGATCCCGAGAATTTCCCCGGCCCGAACCTCGAAGGTAACCTCACGGAACGAGTTGTCCGGCGAGCTCAGCCCGGACACCTGGAGTACCGGACGATCTGTCGGAACCGGCAGGGTAGGGAACAAGCGGTCAAGCGGGCGCCCGACCATGCTCTCGACAATCGTTCGCACCGGGGTCGCGCTGTCTGAGAATTCTTGCACCCGCTCCCCGTCACGAAGAACGACGATCCGGTCGGTTATCTGCTTGATCTCTTCCATACGGTGGGAAATGTAGACGATGCCGACGCCTTCTGACCGAAGCTTCCGAACCTGTTCGAAGAGAGCTTCCGTCTCCGCTCCGCCAAGGGCGGCTGTCGGCTCATCGAGGATCAGGAGCTTTGCGTTGAGAGCCAGCGCCTTGGCGATCTCGATGAGTTGCTGATTTGCCGTGGAAAGGCCGGCGACTGTCCGCGTTGCGGGTATGTGAAGGTTCAAGCGAGCGAGCTGGTCCTGGGCCCGGCGAACCATCTGAGCGCGGTCGACGACGCCGTTCTTCATCGGCCAACGTCCGATGAACACGTTTTCCGCGATCGACAGCTGCGGCAGAAGCTGCAGCTCCTGATGGATCAGGACAACGCCCTTGTCGATCGCTTCCCTTGGTGTGGCCGGGGCATAAGGCTGCCCCAGCCACGTCATTGATCCTTCGGATGGTGTGCGGGACCCGGCGATGATGCCCGATAGCGTTGACTTGCCCGCTCCGTTTTCACCGAGAAGTGCAACCACTTCACCCGGATGGACGTCCAAGCTGACATTCTTCAGAACCTGGAGCGGTCCATACCATTTGGATATGCCCCTCAGGGAAAGAACTGGATCAGTCACGGCACACCTCCTCAAGACCTCGGTTTCATTAGAGCGCCGTGCGTCCTTTCGGACGCACAAAGGACGCTCTAACACTTTGAATCTACGCATCGTGCTTTCCGAAAATCGATTCCGATTTTCGGGCCGATGCGCTAGGGATGGTTGGCGATGAAGCCTGCTACGTTTTCCTTGGTTGTCAGCGTGGCATCCATAAGCTGTACCGGGGGTACCTTTTCACCGGCGACAAGCTTGGCGGCATTTTCGACCGCATCGCGGCCCATCTTCTGCGTCTGCTGTGTCGCCGTTACGTTGAAGACGCCCTTGCTGAGCGCTTCGAGAGCCGCGGTGTCGCCATCGAAGCCGCCAACCACGATCTTCTGCGACGGATTGGCGACCTTGATCGCCTGCGCGGCGCCAAGTGCGAGGCCGTCGGCCTGTGCGAACACGATGGAAACGTCAGGATTTGCCTGCAGCATATTCTGCATGATCTGGAAGCCTTCGTCCTGGCTCCAGATGTTCGAGAACTGCTCGGCGACAACCTTGACGTCCGGATATGCCTTGAGAGATTCAGCGCAGCCCTTCGAGCGGTCGACTTCCGGCGTCGTGCCCTTCTGGCCGTGGATGATGACCATCTTCCCCTTGCCGCCGGCTTCCTTCAGAATGTAGTCGCATACGGCCTTGGCAGACGCGACCGAATCCGTTGCAAGGAATGTATCGCCGGGTGCTCCTGCGGCGTTGCGGTCCACGTTCACAACCGGGATGCCGGCGCTCTTGGCGAGTTTGACCGGAACGGTCGCAGCCGCCGCACCTGCCGGAATGTAGATCAGCGCGTCGATTTTCTGGGTCAGGAGATCCTGGATCTGATTGACCTGTGTCGGCCCGTCGCCCTTTGCGTCGACGGTGATGACTTCGATGCCGCGCTTCTTGGCTTCGGCTTCGACCGATTGCTTGATCTGGTTGAAGAAGTTTGCCTGAAGGTTGGCAACGGCCAGGCCGAGCTTCTTCAGTTCCGCCGCTTGTACGGGGCCGAGCGTGAGGCCGAGCAGTGCAGCAGACGCGAGCATGGTGCGCGCTATTTTCATTGTATTTTCCTCCGTTGTTTGATGGAACCCTCGGGTATGTCCTCCCCCTCGGGGTATTGATCCGACCCAAATTCTTGGGGCGGAATTTCTGGTCCGCCGACGCGGCGGACCCCGCTGGTCAGGCGCGACGCCGACGAATGGTCTCCGCGCCGACCGCAAGAACGATGACGATGCCGATGATCACCTGCTGCAGGAACGGCGAGACGTTGAGAAGGTTGAGACCGTTGCGAAGCACACCGATGATAAGAACGCCGATCAGCGTTCCCCCGATGCCGCCCGCACCGCCCGAGAGCGACGTCCCGCCGATGACGACCGCAGCGATGGTGTCCAGTTCATAACCCAGACCACTGGACGGCTGGACGGAATCCAGCCGCGCGGCGAGCACGATGCCTGCGAGCCCCGCAAGGACGGCACTCACGACATAAACGGCTATCGTCACGAGCGGGACGTTGATACCGGCCAGGCGTGCGACTTCCGGATTTCCTCCCACCGCGTAGAGCATGCGACCTTCGGACCGGAAGTGCAGGAAAAGCCACGCGGCAAGAACAACCGCAAGCATGAGAAACACGGTGGCTGTCAACACGCCGAAATGGCGATCGATTGCCAGCATCATGAACCAGTCGGGGAATCCGACGATCTGCTGGCCGTCCGTGATCATATTTGCAACGCCGCGAGCCGCAGACATCATCGCAAGAGTGGCAATAAACGCTGGAACCCTGAACTGCGTCACCAGAAGTCCGACGATCAGGCCCGAAACGCCTGATGCGACCAGAGCAAAAGCGATCCCAACGGGCAGCGGTAGGCCGGCGACGTTGGCGGTCCAGCCCATGACCATCATGGCCAGAGCAAGTGCCGAGCCGACGGAAAGATCGATGCCGCCGATCAGGATGACGAACGTCATTCCGACGGCCATGATGCCGAGAACAGTGATCTGGTCGAGAATGTTGAGGCCGTTTCGAACCGAAAGAAACGTGTCTGTGCTGAGGCTCAGAAAGACGCACAGTGCGAGCAGTCCGACGAGTGGGCCGGTAGCTCCCTTGAGCTTGCTCAGCCAGGCTCCGGACGACAGCCTGTGTTCATTGATATCGAGCGCCACCATTGCTCCTCCCTATGCGTAGGCTTGTATCCGATATTTGTGCACGGCAGAATAATTATTCACACCTGCTGGAAAATTCATTAACAACTTGCTATCCGGCTGTCAATAAGCTTTCTTCTGGCGCGTGCTCTCGCGCGCCGCCTAAGGGGCTTGACTAATCGGCCTGTTATGCAAAAATATTGATGACTGAATATTTATGCACGGAGGAAGACATGGATCCGATAGAACTTGAGCGCATTGCCCGCCAGATCCGATTGCGCGATCTCCAGGCGGTCTTTGAAGCGGGCGCCGGCCACATTGGCGGCGAGATGTCGGTCATCGACATTTTGACGGCTCTCTATTTTCGTGTGCTGAATGTCTGGCCGGATCAGCCCAAACATCCCGACCGCGACAGGTTCGTTCTTTCAAAGGGGCATACGGCATGCGCGCTGTATGTGACGCTCGCAAAACGCGGCTTTATCCCGGAGGATGAGATTTCCACCTTTTTGCAGCCGCATTCGAGGCTGAACGGGCATCCAAATTGCAACAAGGTTCCTGGCGTCGAAACGAATACCGGGCCGCTCGGCCACGGTCTCCCGGTCGCAGTAGGAATGGCGATAGCTGCCAAGCTCTCGGGCGCGAAATTTCACACCTACGTCGTGACTGGCGACGGTGAGATGCAGGAGGGCTCAAACTGGGAAGCGATCATGGCGGCCGCTCAGTTCAAGCTCGATAACTTGACCTTGGTCATCGATCACAACAGGTTCCAGCAGGGCGCCGCCCTGGCCGAAACCAATGATCTCGCCCCGCTTCGTCCGAAGCTTGAAGCGTTCGATTGGGAAGTCAGCGAAATCAACGGCAACAACATGAGCGAAATCGTTCCGGCTCTCGAACATCGGGGGTCAAGACCTCATTGCATCGTTGCGCATACCAATAAGGGCCATGGAATATCGTTCATGCAGGACCGGGTCGACTGGCACCACAAGGTACCGAGTAAGGAACAATACGAAATCGCATTGGCAGAATTGTCGGAGGCATTGTAATGAACGCGCCAATAAACGCACCCAAGCTCTACGATTGCCGCGACGCATTCGCCACCACGCTTGAGCGGCTGGCCGCCGAAAACGAAACGATCGTTGCCGTCTGCAACGACTCTGTGGGTTCCTCCAAGCTCGGTGGCTTCAAGGCGAAGTTTGCAGAGCGCCTCGTCAATGTCGGTATCGCCGAGCAGAATATGGTGGGGGTTGGAGCAGGCCTCGCCAATGGCGGACGTATTCCGTTCGTGTGCGCCGCTGCTCCGTTTCTCACGGGACGGTCGCTGGAGCAGATCAAGGCCGATATTTCGTATTCGAATGCCAACGTCAAGCTGGTCGGCATTTCTTCCGGAATGGCGTATGGCGAACTTGGTCCGACCCATCACTCGATCGAGGATTTTGCCTGGACGCGCGTTCTGCCCAATCTTCCGGTCATTGCGCCTTGTGACCGCATCGAAACAGCTGCTGCGGTCAAGTGGGCCGCGGCCTACAACGGGCCCTGTTTCCTGCGTCTGTCTCGCGTTGGCGTACCGGATCTGCTTCCGGAGGGTCACAAGTTCGAGCTCGGCAAGGCAAATCTGCTTCGCCAGGGTTCCGACGTCACCCTTATCGCCAATGGCACTTTGACTCACCGTATTTTGAAGGCTGCCGAAATCCTCGCAGACCGCGGCATCAATGCCAGGGTGCTCAACCTTGCAACGGTTCGTCCGATCGACGAGGAGGCTATCATCGCCGCGGCGAAGGAGACCGGAGCAATCGTTACAGCCGAAGAGCATTCGATCTTTGGCGGGCTCGGTTCCGCGGTCGCCGAAGTGGTCGTCGACAATGCGCCGGTCCCGATGAAACGTCTTGGAGTTCCCGGCGTCTACGCCCCGACCGGTTCGGCAGAGTTCCTGCTCGACGAATTCGGAATGGCGCCGTCCGCAATCGCCGACGCCGCGCAGTCGCTGATTAGGCGCAAGTAACTGGGATCGCGTGACTTTTGTTCCTACGCAATTCCGGACGGAAAACCGCTTGGCACTTTTCCTGGAATTGCTCTAGCCGGGACGCTTTTGTCGTCTCGGCCGCCACCTGATCTGGGGAGGATAGAATGCGGGCAATTCTGGCAATCGACCAGGGCACGACCAATTCAAAGGCCGTTCTGGTTTCCGAGAAGGGAGAAATCGTCGGCAGGGGTTCGGCTCCTGTCGGCATTTCCTATCCGAAGGCGGGCTGGGTCGAACAAGACCCACGCAGGCTCTACGCATCGGTCTGCGAAGCGATCGATGCCTGCCTGAAGGCTGGCTCCGATGTGACTATCGAGGCGGTGGCCATTTCCAACCAGCGCGAGTCTGTCACTGCCTGGGACGCCGAAACGGGAGACGCGCTTGGACCGGTGGTAAGCTGGCAGTGCCGTCGTACGGCACAGGATTGCGAGCGTCTTATTGCCGAAGGCCATCTTGACCGTGTGCAGGCGCTCACAGGCCTGCCATTGGATCCGATGTTTCCGGGTTCGAAATTCCGATGGCTGCTCGACCGTATTCCGGTCGGGCGATCGGTGCGGCTGGGAACGGTCGACAGTTGGCTCGTCCACTGCCTGACCGGCGGGCGTCGGCATGTTTGCGACGCTTCGAATGCTGCCAGGAGCCAGTTGTTCGATCTCCGGGAGCAGAGATGGAGCGAGGAACTTGGCGAGATCTTCGGCGTAGATATCGCGCTCCTTCCCAAGGTGCTCGACAGTTCTGCCGATTTCGGCCGAACGCAAGGATTGCCTGGGGTGCCGGATGGCACTCCGATAATGGCTGCGATCGGAGACAGCCATGCAGCCCTGTTCGGTCATGGAGCATTCAAGCCGGGCGACGGGAAGGTGACCTTCGGAACCGGCTCTTCGGTAATGACGACGCTGCCGCGATTCATTCCCCCACGGAACGGCATCACAACCACCGTCGCATGGCGTATCGAGGGAAAGCCGACTTTCGCTTTCGAAGGCAATATTCTCGTTTGCGCCGCCAGTCTCCCCTGGATGGCAGGCATTCTCGGCCTTTCGGACGTGGCGGCCCTTGTCGAACTTGCGGCGAGCGCCGAACCGGGCGGACCGGGCTTCGTGCCAGCGTTCGTGGGACTGGGCGCACCCTATTGGAACTCCGACGCCCGTGCCCTGTTCTCCCAGATCAACTTCAATACGACACGTGCGCAAATGGCGCGGTCGGTCACCGACTCGATCGCCTTCCAGGTGCACGACGTGATCGCCGCCATGCGAGCACAAAGCGGCGGCGAGCTCGGGGCGCTCTATGTCGACGGCGGACCGAGCCAGAACCGCTTCCTGATGCAGTGTGTCTCGAATCTCATCGAACATCCGATGATCCAATGCGAAGCACCCGAGGCGTCGGCTTTGGGAGCCGCATATCTCGCGGGTCTTTCACTTGGCTTGTGGAGCGATCTTCAGGTTATCGCGGAGCTGCCCCGGAGCTCACATATCATTGACCCGGAACCCGTGGATCGCGCGGTGCTTCTTGATACCTGGAATGATGCGCTTGCCCGCTCGACGGCCCGCGAAACAAAGGCTAAAGGTGAATAAAAATTCACTCTGGGATTAGCGATGACTCGCCTTAACGAACTCCGCCTGATTTCAAGGGTCGCCCAGATGTACCATATGGAGGGGCGGCGACAGGCGGAGATCGCACACCACCTTCGCCTGTCGCAGGCGACGGTGTCGCGCATGCTTAAGCGTGCCGAGGCCGAGGATATCGTGCGAACCAGCGTGATCCCTCCCGCCGGCACCTACAGCGAGCTTGAGGGCGCGCTTCGCGAGAAATACGATCTGCCGGAGGCGATCGTCGTTGAGTGCACGGAAGATCGGGACGGAGCGATCATGGCCCGTATCGGTGAGGCAGCGGCTCATCTCTTGGAGGTGACGCTTGCGCCTGGGGAAATCATCGGCGTTTCGAGTTGGAGCCAGACCATTTTCAAGATGGTCGAGAACATTCATCCTCAGAAGAGCGCTCAGGCGAAATACGTCGTCCAGACCCTTGGAGGCATGGGCGATCCTTCAGTGCAGACGCATGCGACGCAGCTTACCACGCGGCTCGCGCGCCTGACTGGCGCCGAGCCGAAACTGCTCCCCGTGCAGGGTGTTACGTCGTCCAGAGAGGCAAAGCTTCTTATGCAGGCCGACCCGTTCGTCCGCGAGACGATGGACCTGTTCGGCAGCATAACGCTTGCGATTGTCGGAATCGGAGCAGTCGAACCGTCCGAACTTCTCGCACGGTCCGGCAACATCTTTTCGTCTCGCGAACTGTCTGATCTCGCGGAAGCGGGAGCCGTCGGCGATATCTCTCTTCGCTTCTTCGATAAGAATGGCAAGCCCGTCAAGACGCCCCTCGACGACCGGGTTATCGGCCTTCCACTTGAGGATCTCGAACGAGTGGACCGGGTCATTGCTCTTGCCGGCGGATCCAAAAAGACTGACGCGATTGCAGGGGCACTCCGCGTGGGGGTCATCGACATGCTTGTTACGGACAAGTTTACCGCGCAGCGATTGATCAACTGATGAGGCAGACGGTTGCTAGCCTCAACGCGCCGTCCCATCCACGATCACATGATCGGATTCCATCGAGCATTTCTCGACCCGGGCCTCGACCCTGTAGATCTCGCGCAGCATCTCGGCGGTGCGCGTATCCTCCCTCACCTGTGCTCGTCACAGGAATCCAGCCACGGCGCGTCGGCGCCAGGCAAGTGAGTTTTCCGCGCTCAAGGACTTGGGGCGCACTGGATTCCTGTGACGAGCACAGGAATGAGGGTGGGTGGGACGAGTCCCCTAATTTTCACCCACCAGTGACACTCATATGCCTGGCCACTGCCGGACGGTTATGCGTCCGGTCGATGATGAAGTCGTGGCCCTTGGGTTTGCGGGTGATGGCTTCGTCAATGGCGGCGTGGAGGAGGGCGTCGTCTTCGGTGGCGCGCAAGGCAGCGCGGAGATCGGCGGCATCGTTCTGGCCGAGGCACATGTAGAGCGTGCCGGTGCAGGTGAGGCGCACGCGGTTGCAGCTTTCGCAGAAATTATGGGTCATCGGGGTGATGAAGCCGAGGCGGCCGCCGGTTTCTTCGACCCTGACATAACGCGCCGGGCCACCGGTCTGGTAATCGATGTCAGCAAGGGTGAACTGGTCTTCGAGATCGGCGCGCAGCTTTGAAAGCGGCAGGTATTGGTCGGTGCGGTCTTCTTCGATCTCGCCCATCGGCATGGTTTCGATGACGGTGAGATCCATGCCGCGGCCATGGGCGAAGCGCAGCAGCTCCGGCATCTCGGCATCGTTGAAATCCTTCAGCGCCACGGCATTGAGCTTGATCTTCAGCCCGGCTTTCTGAGCCGCGTCGATGCCTTCCATGACCTTGGCGAAATCACCCCAGCGGGTGATCTTGCGAAACTTGTCGGGGTCGAGCGTATCCAGCGAGACGTTGATCCGGCGTACACCGCAATCATAGAGCTCCTCGGCATGGCGGGAAAGCTGTGAGCCGTTGGTGGTCAGCGTCAATTCGTCGAGGCCGGAGCCGATCTTCTGGCCGAGTTGGCGCACCAGATACATGATGTTCTTGCGCACCAAGGGTTCGCCGCCGGTCAGCCTGATCTTGCTGACGCCCTTGGCGATGAAGGCGGAACAGAGCCGGTCGAGCTCTTCCAGCGTCAAGAGATCCTTCTTCGGCAGGAAGGTCATATTCTCCGCCATGCAATAGGTGCAGCGGAAATCGCAGCGGTCGGTGACGGAGACGCGGAGATAGGTGACCGCCCGCCCGAAGGGGTCGATCATCGGGTGTACATCCGCCAACAGCGGCGATGCATTGCCTATCGTTCCAACTCTGGTGTTCACCTGTATCTCCGTACTCTCATCAATGTGGGCATATGCTATTGTCGCGTCAAGGGAAACAGCCCGCGCGAGCATGCCAATTTCAGCTTGCGCTGAAAAAGATCAGCGCCTACTCCTCGCATGAGAAGAGGACAAAATGATGAGCGATATCTGGCCGAGCGAACTTCGCGTCTCGAAAGACAGGCAGCGGCTGGTGGTGACCTTCAACGACGGCCAGAGCTTCGACCTGTCGGCCGAACTATTGCGCGTGCTGTCGCCCTCGGCCGAGGTGCAGGGCCATGGGCCGGGGCAGAAGGTGACTGTGCCGGGCAAACGCAATGTCGCGATCATCTCGATGATGCCGACCGGCAATTACGCGGTCCGGATCGGCTTCGACGACATGCATGATACCGGCATCTACACCTGGACCTATCTGCGCGAACTGGGTGAACGCGGCGCTGAGCTGTTTTCCGCCTATGAGGACGAGCTCCGCGAAAAGGGCATGAACCGCGACACGGCGGAGAAGCCGCGCTGACGCTCACGAGAGCGCCGCTATCACTTTCAATAGACCTATAATTCCAGCCATCGGGGGGCCATATGGCGAAGACGAACGGAAAGAATTGGCTGCGCGCCAAGGGTAGCGCCAGCGGCAGCAAGGTGACCTTCCTCGAACTGTTTTTCGATCTGGTCTTCGTCTTTTCGATCTCGCAGCTTTCGCATGCGCTTGCCGCCCACTACACGCCGCTCGGTGCCGCCGAAGCGGGCCTGATGACCTTCGCCGTCTGGTGGGTGTGGATATTCACGGCCTGGGTGACGAACTGGCTCGATCCGAACAAGATGCCGGTGCGCGGCATGCTGGTGGCGCTGATGATGCTCGGGCTGCTGCTGTCTGCCTCGATCCCCGAGGCTTTCGGCGACAAGGGACTGCTGTTTGCCGGCGCCTATGTGGCGATGCAGGTCGGGCGCTCGCTGTTTGCCACCTATGCGATGACGCGCGTCGACCGCGCCAATACGCTGAATTTCATCCGCATCACAACCTGGCTCGCGGTATCGGGCGTCTTCTGGATCGTCGGCGGGCTGCTTGAGCATGAAGCCCGGCTCATCGCCTGGGCGATTGCGCTGGCGATCGAATATGCCGGGCCGGCTGCGGGCTTTGCCGTACCGGGGCTCGGCCGCTCGACGGCGAGTGACTGGGACGTGTCCGGCGCGCATATGGCCGAGCGCTGCGCGCTCTTCGTCATCATCTGCCTCGGCGAGGCAATCCTCGTTTCCGGCCGCACCTTTTCCGAGCTGCCGTTCTCGGGGCTGACCGGCGTCGTCTTCGTCACCGCCTTCGTCGGAACGGTCGCCATGTGGTGGCTCTATTTCCGCTTCGGACACGGGCGTGCCGCCCACCGCATCGAGCATTCAGAGACGCCGGGCCGCTTGGCGCGGCAGGCCTTCACCTATGGGCATATCCCCATCCTCGCCGGCATCATCGTCCATGCGGTGGCGGTTGAATTCATGTTCTCGCATCCGCACGAAACCGGAGATCTCGGTATCGCCGCCGCGGTGCTCGGCGGTTCCGGCCTGTTCCTGATCGGCAATCTCTGGTTCAAGGGCGCGACCAGCGGGCGGATGCCGCTCTCGCATCTCGCAGGTCTCGTGCTGCTGATCCTGCTTGCCTTTGCCGCGCCCTTCATCGAGGTCTATCTGATGGGCATTCTGGCGACGCTGGTGCTGATCGTCGTCGCCGCCTGGGAATACCGCTCGCTGACCGGTACGGAGGCAGCGCCGACGCTGCATTGAACATCAGTCCTCGTCGCGCAGATCTTTCAGCAGCACCGTGATGATCCGCTCCATCGAATCGGCGGTCGCCATGCATTGCTCGATCGGCTCTTCCGAGAGCGTGCGTTCGATGAGATCCGTCTGGATCGCCATCGCCGCTTCGGTCAGCTTGCGGCCCTCCGGCGTCAGATAAAGGCGCAGCACGCGTTTGTCGCGCTGGTCACCGCGCCGTTCGATCAGCCGGCGGTTTTCCATTTGCGGCAAGAGCATGCTCATGTTGGAGCGTCCGACCAGCAGCTTGCGCGCCAGTTCCTGCTGCGAGATGCCTTCGAAACGGTAGAGATTGACCAGGATATCGAGATGCGGCGGCTTGATATCGAGATCGGCAAGCGAGCGGGCAAGCGACTGCTGCATCAGTTGGCAGGCGCGCGCCACCGCGATCCAGCTGCGAAAACGCGGATGATCCCATGGAAGGGATTGATTTTTGTTCATCGTTGTACTTTATTGTTCATTGTTGAACAGTATTTTGGAATCCCACTATGGCAAACTTTGCGCTTGACGTCACCCGCCTCGGGTTTTCGCTGCTGCAGGCGGTTTCGCCTGATCTGGCGGGGAGGGCAGCGTTCCGGCTGTTCTGCCGGACGCCATCGGCTAAGCCGAAGGGAGCAAAGGCGAGGGCGGCGCATGTAGCGGGTGCGGCCCGGCTTGCCGGCGCCGAACGTTTTACCCTCCGGCTCGCTGGCGGGCGCCAAGCGTATGCCTATCGGCTGAACGGCGGGGCGAGAGGCAAGCGCAAGCGCTATCTGGTGACGCATGGCTGGGGATCGAGCGCGGCATATATGGCCGAACTCGTCTCGATGCTTTCGGCAACGGGTGCAGAGGTCGTGGCGCTCGATTTTCCCGGCCATGGCCGCTCGGGCGGGCGCTTCCTGCATATGGGACTTGCGGTCGCGACGATCGCGGCGGTCGAGGCGCGCTTCGGCGCGTTCGATGCGGCGATCGGCCATTCCTTCGGCGGTGCGGCGCTGATGGTCTCAGCGGCAGGCCTGCTGCCTGGCGTGGCGCCTGTCACCACGGAGAGACTGGTGCTGATCGGCGCGCCGAGCGAGATGGGCTGGCTGTTTACCGCTTTCGGCCGGATGGTCGATCTTCGCCCTGCGGCGCAAGCGGCACTGGAGAACGAGGTCCATCGCGTCACCGGACGGAGACTTGAAGATTTCGACGTCGGCGCGGCGGCGGGCGCGATCGGCCGACCGGTGCTCGTCATCCATGCCGAAGATGACAAGGAGGTGTCGTCTCTCCATGCCAGGCGCTATGGCGCGGCGGGGAAGGGCGTTCGGCTTCTCTGGGCGAACGGCTTCGGCCACCGGCGCATCATCGGCGCCGCACCGGTTCTTGCTGCGATCGCGGCGTTTCTCGGCGGCGATCGGGACGCGGGTGAAGCGCCTGATAAAGACATCAAAAAAGATGCGGAGATCATTCCGTTTTTTGAGCTTCCGGCAAGACGCGCGGCATTGTAGCGTCCGTCGCGAAGATCAAGCCGCGGCGGGACGCCTCATGAAAATCATCAGCAGCATCGAAGAGCTTAACACGATCTACGGGGCCGGGCTTTCGCCGGCCTCCGTCACCAAGGTGACGAAGCAATTGACCCCGCTCTATCGGGAGATGATCGAGATCTCGCCGTTTGCAGCGCTTGCGACCGTCGGGCCGGAAGGGCTCGATTGTTCACCGCGCGGCGATCTTGGCGGCGTGGTGCGCGTCGTCGACGACGAGACGCTGCATCTGCCGGATTGGCGCGGCAACAACCGGGTCGATTCGCTGTCCAACATCGTGCGCGATCCGAGACTGGCACTGATGTTCCTGATCCCCGGCTCGAACACGACGATGCGCATCAACGGCCACGGCGTCGTCTCCGACGACGCCGCGCTGCTTTCGAGCTTCGAGATGGATGGCAAACATCCGCGCACCGTCGTCGTGATTTCGATCGACGAGGTCTATTTCCAATGCGCGCGCGCCGTGATGCGAGCCGAGCTCTGGAATGGAGGACACTTCGCCGATCCGGCAAAGCTGCCGACGCCCGGGCAGATGCTGAAGGCGGCGGTCGGCGATTTCGACCAGGAAACCTATGATCGAGAATGGCCCGGGCGGGCGGCGAAGACGATGTGGTAGGGTATCCAGCCTGATATAAGCTGCACCGACTGCAGATGTTTGGGACAAACCCACTGCTGCCCGGTTCGCGCTGGTGGCAGCCCCTCACCCTAACCCTCTCCCCGTAAACGGGGCGAGGGGACGTGCCATGCTTGAGGTCGGCGGGGGAACGGAGAGGTTGCGGCATACCCCTTCGCCCCGTTTACGGGGAGAAGGTGCAGGCAGGCGGATGAGGGGCTGGTCTCGGCATGCCGAGACCGATTACCCTCAAGTCTTGTAGATCAGCCAGCTCTTGGTGAAATCCTTCTGCATGCCGTCCTGATAGAGGATGGTGCAGTTGCGGCCGGCATTCTTGGCGCCGTAAAGGGCGATGTCGGTCTTGCTATAGAGTTCGCCGGCATCCTCGGCATTGGAGGCCATGCAGATGCCGATCGAGACGGTAACTGGACCGTAATTCACCCGCGTACGGGAGTTTTTGAACGGCGTCGTTTCCAGCGTGCGGCGGATGCGCTCGGCAATTGCGGTGACTTCTTCGGGCGTGTTGCCGTCGATGATGAGGGCGAACTCCTCGCCGCCGGTTCGGGCGACGAAAATGTCGCGACGGACATTGCTGCGGATGACGGAGGCGACGGTGGCAAGGACCTTGTCGCCGACCGGATGGCCGTAGGTGTCGTTGATCTTCTTGAAATTGTCGATGTCGCAGAGCAGCAGCGCCGTTACCGGCCGCATGCTCGAATTGTCGAAGATGGCGGCGAGGCGGTCGTCGAAGGCGCGGCGGTTGGACAGGCGCGTCAGCGAGTCGGTGTTGGCGATGCGCTTGTATTCGTCGAGTTCCTTGCGGACCTGATCCATCTCCTGCGAGCGCTGGACGACGTCCTCGACCGTGCGTTCGCCATGCGCCATGGTGTCGCCGGTCGCCTGGCTCAGCAGATCGATGGCGTTTTCGATCAGTTCGACGCTGGCATTGCTCTTGGAGGTGATGCGCTTGTGGGTTTCGCCGAGCAGCTTGGTATAACTTTCGAGCGAGCTCTGCTCCTGCCTGAGAATGCGCAGCAGGCCCTCGAGTTCGCCGGCAATACGCGTATGGGCATCGTCGAAGACACGGGCAGGGCTGTGGGTGAAGTGCTGCGCGCCGAGCGCATCGAGTTCGGCCTGGGTCACCTGGCCGCCGAGGGCCGCGAGCTCGCGGGTCAAGGCCGGATTGGAGCCGATATAGGCCTCGTAGAAGAGTTGGTAATTGCGCGGTATCGGCGCAACGCCCATGGAGCGCATGGCGTAGGTGATCTGACCCGCAACGTCGGGAACCTGCACCTTGGGCGCGACAGCCGTATTCATCCGGCGAACTCCTCATATATTCAAAGGCAATATTCCATTTGTTAGCTTAAATTTCTTGGGAAAAGATTAAAGCGATATATACCAAAGATTACATGCGACAAACGCCCCATGGGCCAATACTTCGAGCAGGCCTATGATTCTCCACGGAAAAACGTATCTTTAGCGGGACAGTGGATACTCGCTGAGCGGGAGCAGTGTCTAAAAAACTTACAGTTCTTCTCTGCTGGAGACCGTATTCATCTTGTCGACAGGCCGTTTCGTATTGCAGTCCCGGTATTTCGGCGTGATATTTCTTGGTGATAGACCCGATCGTATCCTGCAAGCCAGGGCTTGAGATCGTGGAAACCTCCCCTCATATTTCTTTCGCCATCCTCGCCTTCACCGTCCTCGCCGCCGGCACCTTGCTGCTGGAGCACACCGGCTTCTTCGCCGGGGTTTTCCGCACGGAGATCTTGGCGAGGATCAATGCCGGGGATGTGGTGAGCGTAGGCGAGGCGGCGACGGCGCGGAACATCAGCGCGTCGGATAAGGCGTCGGCACGGTAGAGCAGGCGCAGCCTGCCCCATCACCCCAAATTCAGCTCCTGGAAGAAATCATTGCCCTTGTCGTCGATGACGATGAAGGCCGGGAAGTTTTCGACTTCGATCTTCCAGACCGCTTCCATGCCGAGTTCGGGATATTCGAAGACCTCGACCTTGCGGATACAGTCCTGGGCAAGACGGGCGGCGGGGCCGCCGATCGAGCCGAGATAGAAGCCGCCGTGTTCTTTGCAGGCTTCGCGCACGGCGCGCGAACGATTGCCCTTGGCGAGCATCACCATCGAGCCGCCGAAAGACTGGAACTGATCGACATAGCTGTCCATGCGGCCGGCCGTGGTCGGGCCAAAGGAGCCGGAGGCGTAGCCGACCGGTGTCTTGGCGGGGCCGGCGTAATAGACCGGGTGGTTTTTCAGATAATCGGGCATGCCTTCGCCCTTTTCCAGCCGCTCGCGGATCTTGGCGTGCGCTAGGTCGCGGGCGACGATGATGGTGCCGGTCAAGGACAAGCGCGTCTTGACGGGATGCCTGGAGAGTTCGGCGAGAACCTCGGCCATCGGCCGGTTGAGGTCAATCCGCACTGTCGATTCCGACAGTTTCGCCTCGTCGATCTCGGGCATGTATTTCGACGGATCGGTTTCGAGCTGCTCGACGAAGATGCCATCGCGGGTGATCCGGCCCTTGGCCTGACGGTCGGCGGAACAGGAGACGCCGAGGCCGATCGGCAGCGAGGCGCCGTGGCGGGGCAGGCGGATGACACGCACGTCATGACAGAAATACTTGCCGCCGAACTGGGCGCCGACCCCCATCTGCTGGGTCAGCTTGTGGATTTCCTTCTCCATATCGACGTCGCGAAAAGCGTGGCCGCTCTCGGAACCTTCGGTCGGCAGCTCGTCGAGATAGCGGGTGGAGGCGAGCTTGACGGTTTTGAGGTTCATTTCGGCCGAGGTGCCGCCGATGACGATCGCCAGATGGTAGGGAGGACAGGCTGCCGTCCCTAACGTCAGGATCTTCTCCTTAAGGAAGTCGATCATCCGGTCTTGGGTCAAAAGCGAGGGCGTGCCCTGGTAGAGGAAGGTCTTGTTGGCCGAGCCGCCGCCCTTGGCGACGAAGAGGAATTCGTAGGCGTCGGTGCCTTCCTCGTATATGTCGATCTGGGCCGGCAGATTGTTTCTGGTGTTCTTTTCCTCGAACATTTTGACCGGCGCGAGCTGCGAGTAACGCAGGTTCTTCTTCTCATAGGCGTCCATGACGCCGCGGGCCAGCGCCGCCGTGTCCTCGCCCTCGGTCCAGACCCTGCGGCCTTTCTTACCCATAATAATCGCGGTGCCGGTATCCTGGCACATGGGCAGCACGCCACCGGCAGCGATATTGGCGTTCTTCAAGAGATCGTAGGCAACGAAACGGTCATTGTCGGTCGCTTCGGGATCGTCGAGGATCGAGGCGAGCTGTTTCAGATGGCCGGGGCGCAGCAGGTGGTTGATGTCGGCAAAGGCAGTTTCGGCCAGCAGCCGGATGCCTTCCGGCTCGACGGTCAGGATCTCCTGGCCCTTGAACGTATCGACCGAGACATGGTCTCCGCTGATCTTGCGGTAGGGGGTGGCATCCTTGCCGAGAGGGAAGAGATCGTCAGCCATCGAAGTGACCTTTCTGGTAGGCGTCGCTAGATTGGAACCGGTCTAAATCCGCCGCGGGGCAAATGCAATCAGCATGCGCCGGAGTCCGGCCGGTTAAGCCATGTCGCACGTGCTGCACCACGTGCAGCGGGTGAGGCGAGCCGGCGTAATCGCCTCGATAAAAGATGACTTTAAGTTGCCTCCGCTTCGAAGCCAGTCCATATTCCCGGCCGCGTTAACTTGCTGGAGCTTCCGATGACGAATGCAAGGCCAACTGCTAACGACGATCTCCGCATTTTCTTCGAGCATGACTGGATCCGAGGGGATCTGCTCGCCAATGACAGCGATCCCGAGGGGGCACCCCTTTATCTTCGCTTTTTCGACGGCGTGCGCGTCGACGCGAAACACGGGCTCGCACAGGAAACGATCATACGAGGGACCTATGGAACCTTCACCGTGCGGCCGGATGGCCACTTCGAGTATGAGCTGGATTTTACGCTCGACGTGGTGAAGAACCTGCGGGCGCATGAGCAGCTGATCGAAGAGATCCGCTACAAGATCTCCGATGGCGCAGGCGGGACGGATGTCGGGGTTCTGACGCTCGCGATCGACGGCGTCAATGAAGAGGACAAGTATCACGAAGTCCTGGATTTCGACGACATGGGCGTCACATCGAGGGCGGATAATTTCTTCCTCCCCGACTATCGGGGGTTTTCGCTCTCCGTGAACGGCAGTCACGAGCTCACGCTTCTGAACGGGTATGTCTATGATACCATCCCGGGTGTCGACGCCATCACCGAGGATGGTTTCAGCGATACCGTCCTATCTCCGGGTTCCGCGCCGGTAAGCTTGAAATTGATCGATGGCGGGGAATTCACCTTTCAGAGCGTCTCGATCGCCGAATTGTCGGCATCGCCGTTTCACTTGACGCTGACTGCCCTGAATGACGGCCAGATCGTCTATCAGCAGGAGCTCGAGGTCACAGATTCCAATCTGGTGGTTGATATCGAAGACATCGACGAAATCCAGTTCGACTTCATGGGTAATTCGGTCGTGATGGACAATTTTTCGCTGTGGGTCTGAGGCTTGGCGGGTATGCCGAGGGCGCCCTGGCCTGTGCCGGCAGGCGGATGCGGGGGTTTTATCGGCGTTGGTAAGACAGCAACTTGGTCCGATGTATCTTGCTCCGGCTAAGAAGAGAGGGCAAGGCGTTGCTAAACGTCTCTTCTCCCCAGCGGGGAGAAGTGCCGGAGCGAAAGCGAGGCGATGAGGGGTGAGCGGCAAAGCCGCGAATGCACGGAGCGCAAGCGAAGGGGAATATTGTGTGTGTGCCGTGTGGCCCCCTCATCCGACCCTTCGGGCCACCTTCTCCCCGCTGGGGAGAAGAGGGAGCAAAAGGAGAGGTGGGGCAGGCCACCTCAACCGTCCTATTTCGGCCCGATCATCGTTTCCGGGCGCACGATCGCATCATATTCTTCCGACGTCACCAGGCCGCTGGCGAGGGCTTCTTCCTTCAGTGTCGTGCCGTTCTTATGCGCCGTCTTGGCGATCTTGGCGGCCGCGTCGTAGCCGATCTTCGGGGCAAGTGCCGTCACCAGCATCAGCGAGCGTTCGAGGCCGGCCTTGATGTTGTCCTCGCGCGCCTCGATGCCGACGACGCAATTGTCGGTGAAGGAGACGGCGGCGTCGGCGAGCAGCTGCACCGACTGCAGGAAATTATAGGCCATCATCGGGTTATAGACGTTGAGCTCGAAATGGCCCTGACTGTCGGCGAAGGTGAGTGCTGCATTGTTGCCGAAGATGTGGATGCAGACCTGCGTCATCGCCTCGCACTGGGTCGGGTTGACCTTGCCGGGCATGATCGATGAGCCGGGTTCGTTTTCCGGCAGCGCCAGCTCGCCGAGGCCGGCGCGCGGGCCGGAGCCGAGCAGGCGGATGTCGTTGGCGATCTTGAAGAGGGCAGCGGCTGCCGCATTGATGGCGCCATGGGAAAAGACCATGCTGTCATGCGAGGCGAGTGCCTCGAACTTGTTCGGCGCGGTGACGAAGGGCATGCCTGTTATATTGGCGATCTCCCGGGCGACCTTTTCGGCAAAACCAACAGGCGCATTGAGGCCGGTGCCGACGGCGGTGCCGCCCTGGGCAAGCTCGCAGAGGCCGGGCAGGGTCATCTCGATGCGCTTGATGGCGGAGCCGACCTGGGCGGCATAACCGGAGAATTCCTGGCCGAGCGTTAGCGGCGTCGCATCCTGGGTGTGGGTGCGGCCGATCTTGATGATGTGGCTGAATTCGGTGACCTTCATGTCGAGGGCGGCATGCAGGTGCTTCAGGGCCGGCAGCAGGTGATGGGCGATCTGCTCGGCGCAGGCGATGTGCATGGCCGTCGGATAGGTGTCGTTCGACGACTGGCTCATGTTGACATGATCGTTCGGATGCACCGGCTTCTTGGAACCCATGACGCCGCCGAGCATTTCTATCGCACGATTGGAGATCACCTCGTTGGCATTCATATTGGACTGCGTGCCTGAACCGGTCTGCCAGACGACCAGCGGAAAGTGGTCGTTCAGCTTGCCGTCGATCACCTCCTGGGCGGCGTCGACGATCGCTTTGCCGAGGGCAGGATCGAGCTGGTCGAGCGACATGTTGGCGCGGGCGGCGGCCTGCTTGACGATGCCGAGCGCGCGCACGATCGACAGCGGCTGCTTTTCCCAGCCGATCTTGAAATTGCCGAGCGAACGCTCGGCCTGGGCGCCCCAATATCGGTCGGCGGCGACCTCGATCGGGCCAAAAGTATCGGTTTCGGTGCGGGTTACGGTCATCGGCCTTGCCTTCCCTTTACATGCTGTTTTCGGGCATTTTCGAAAGATGAGGTCTTATAGGTTGGAAAGTCCGACAAGAAAACTGGAGGCCGCGCGAAATATTGAAATCGGCAGTCATGTTTGCGCTGGCTTTTCGGCGTGCCTTTTAGGCCACTTTGGAAATTTTATGCGTCCGGGCGTTTTCGCCGCACTGGTCTGGCGGCGAAAATTCGGTAAAAAATTAACTAATAATTTCATAATTTTGTGTGAACTGCTGGGCGGCGCCGTGCAGGATCTCCGTCACACAAAATTGAGTCCGCCGGCGCTGGCGGCGCAGGCCGGTTTCTGATCAATGAGGCCCCTACGCTGCTTGAGTTTCGCGGGATTTGAGCTTGAGCCTTGCGCTCGTGACAAGAACAGCATGACCGGACTGGAAGATATATGACGTTCGTTTTGAAAAGCGCGGCATCCGCATTGGCACTTTCCTGCGGCGTGGCAATGATGAGTGCCGCACCCGCGCATGCTTATACACTGATGGACATGCTGCGCGGCGACAGGCAGCGGACACAGAGCACCATCTTCATGGACCAGATGCCGCCCGGCCGTGTGGGCCAGCGCGGCGGCTCGCTCGGCGGGCTCGATCCGGAAGCGCCGCTGCCGAAGGTGAGCGGTCCGCGTTATTATACCTATAAAACCGAGACGCTGCAGTTCGTCGATACCGGCAGGTTTGCCGATCCCGTCGTCACCGGCGCGGTTGCCGATGTTTCAGGCAGCGGTGACGCCAGCGTCGAGCCGGCCGTGCAGCGTCGTTTCCTGGCACAGGCCAAGGTGCGCGCCAATGCCGACGTCGCAAAGGCACTCGAAGCCTATTACGGCGACAGCCGCAATCCGCTCGTCTGGGTCGAGGGCAACCAGATCAACGACCGCGCCAAGTCGGCGATGCTGGTACTTGCCGATGCGTCCTTCGTTGGCCTCGACCCGGCGGATTACGCCGTCCAGACGCCTGATATCGACCCGGCCAATCCCGATCCCGCCTTCCGCGACCGGGCGCTGACACAGTTCGAGCTCGATCTCTCCGCCAAGGTGCTCGCCTTCGTGCAGGACACGGTGCGCGGCCGCATCGATCCGAACAAGATCTCCGGCTATCATGACTTCCAGCGCAAGGTGGTCAATCTGGCCCCGGTGCTGAAGCTTGCCCGCTTGAGCCCAGATGTCGGTGCCTACATCGCCAGCCGCTCGCCCGATAGCCCGCAATTCCAGGCGCTGAAGGCGGAGCTTGCCAAGCTTCGCGCCGCCGACGGCGGCAATGAGGAGCGAATCGTCGTTTCGCTCGACAGGCTGCTGCGGCCTGGCGACAGCTCGCCGGAGATCGCCAATATCGTCAAGGCGATCGGCAAGCACGGCTCTGAAACGCTGAGGACCGATCATGCGGCAACGCTTGCTGCTTACACAGGCAGCATCGACTATTCGCCCGACATCGTTTCGCTGGTCGAGGATTTCCAGAAAGAGCGTGGGCTGAAGCCCGATGGCGTCATCGGCCAGGCGACAGTGCGTGCCATGACCGGCGGCGATACCAATGCCTCGAAGATCGACAAGCTCGTCGTTGCCATGGAGCAGGCGCGCTGGCTGCCAGAGGATCTCGGTTCCCGCTACGTCATGATCAACCAGCCGGCCTACATGGTCTACTACCACAATGACGGCAAGGAACAGCTGTCGATGCGCGTGGTGGTCGGCGGCAAGAACAACCAGACCTATTTCTTCGACGACGAAATCGAGACGGTCGAGTTCAACCCTTTCTGGGGCGTACCGCAGTCGATCATCATCAACGAGATGCTGCCGAAGCTGCGCTCGGATCCGAACTATCTCGACCAGCTCGGTTATGAGGTCGAAGTTAACGGCCACGCCGTCGCTTCGTCGAGCGTCGACTGGTACGGCTCGACCAACAATGTTTCGGTGCGCCAGCCGCCAAGCAGCGACAATGCGCTCGGCGAACTGAAGATCCTGTTCCCGAACAGCCACGCGATCTACATGCACGACACGCCGTCGAAGAGCTTCTTCAAGCGCGACATGCGGGCGCTGAGCCACGGTTGCGTACGCCTTGCCGATCCGCGGGCGATGGCGGCCGCCGTGCTCGGCACGACGGTCGACGACGTCGCCAAGCAGATCGCCAGCGGGCAGAACCATGCGGTCCGCGTGCCGCAGAAGATCCCGGTCTATGTGTCCTACTTCACCGCCTGGCCGAACAAGGACGGCGTGGTGGAATATTTCGACGACGTCTACGGCCGCGACGCTTATGTCGACAAGGCTTTCGACGCGACGACTAAGGCGCGTGGCGCGCAGATCTGATAATTGGATTTGATGACGCTGGCGGGCGGTCTTTGGGCCGCCCGTTTTTGTTTTGGGGTGTCTGCGTGCAAGAAATAAGAGGAGAGGACGTGCCGTGTGGTCCCCTCATCTGCCTGCCGGCATCTTCTCCCCGCCGGGGAGAAGCGGAATCGTGGCGGCGTCTCGCCCTTCCTGAAAGCGCCGTTTGTGGAAACGAGCGAAAGCAACTTGCTCTCCCTCTTCTCCCCAGCGGGGCTATTAGATTCACACATCCTCGAAAGCGTCGAGGAGGAGGGATACGCCGCGCTTGGCGGCCTGGAACTGTTGCCAGCCGTCGAGCAGGACGATCGGGCCTGGCTTGCCGTAGTAGCCGGTCCATCCGCCGAGGCGGGCGCAGACCCAGGCGGCATAGGCCAGTGAGCCTTTGGGATGCGGGTTCTTCTGCCGGGCGGTGTTGCCCTCCAGCTTGGCGCAGAAGGCTTCCAGCAGCGGCCGGTCGCACGGCTCGAAGGCGTCTTCGATCGGCCGCAAGGCGCCACCGGGCGGAGCACCGTCCCGGGCATGCACCAGTTGCTGCACGATCACGGCCGCGACGAAGGCGGCCATGACCAGATTGCTCAGCGGCGCTTCGTCCTCGATGCGCAGACCTTCGATATCAAAGCCCTGGGTCTTCAGGGTGCGGAACAATTGCTCGATCGCCCAGCGGCGGCGATAAAGAGCGATGACCGCCGCCGCCTGATCGGCATCCGACACCGCGTAGGTCGTCAGCAGCTGCCAATGGATCGGCGTCTCGCCCGGCGGTGGCGCGCTCTCGCGCACATCCACCAGACAAAGGCGCACACCATCCGGGACCTTCTTGTAGATGCCGTTCCTCGGGGCCGGCAAGGTCACCGCGCTGAAGCGGATCGCCAGCTGCGTGTCGCGTTGCTTGCGGCCGGGCTTGGCCGGCAGGGTGAAGGCCAAGCTTGCCGCAACCGGCAGGGCGTCCGCCAGGGAAAGCAGCGACGGCTGGTCCCTGCCGAGGCTGCGGTCTCGGGCCAGCCGGATGATGAGGTCGACATTGGCGGGTCGACGCGTGAAGGCCTCGTAGATATCGCTTTCACGGTCGGCAATGACGGTGATGTGGCGTGCCGCAGCGCAAACCTGCGCGGCGCGATCGGCGCCCTCCAGCCAGCGATAGCTTTCCTTCTCCTCGATCGGACGAGCGCGCTGCGTGCCGCGCTTGCCCTGGTCGCGGCTGAGAAACTGTCCGTGGATCGCCCCGACGATCGCGCCATCATCGGCGTCGACCCCGATCATCGCGTGCAGATAAAGACCACCGCCGCCGCCGGAGCGCACGACCGTCGTATCCTGAATGGCCAGGATGTGACGGTCCGCACAACGGCTGGCCGTGCGTAGCGCCGCCTCATCGATCATCGCCTGCGGATCGATCGCAGCATTGCGCAAAAAACGGCTCAAGCGGATTTCTCCGGCGCGGTTGCCGCCGAGCTTGCGCACCCGCATTGCCTGGCCGGCAGTGGCAACAAGGCGCTCCAGCAAGAACGCCCCCCTTTTTCCAGGCGACGGTCGCCCAAACCGTCCCAGCCTCAAATCATCCATCACTCAATTCTCCTGCTTTGCAGCAAAAGAATCAGAACTGAATTCCATAGGCAATTCTAAATGTGTGAATGCCATAGCCCCAGCGGGGAGAAGGCGGCCCGAAGGGTCGGATGAGGGGGCCGCGATCGCAAAGACATACGGCTGATCGCCAAGCCTCAGACGTCAACCTTCTCCGCATATTCCCGCAACAGCGTTTCCACCAGCTCCGGCGTCAACTCATCGAAGTGGGTGATGATAACATCCGGATCGAGGCTTGAAACCGGCACGTCGGAATAACCGAAAGGCACGGCGATCGACGGTAGGCCGGCGTTTCTCGCCACGGCGATATCGTTGACGCTGTCGCCGATCATCACGGTGCGGGTGATGTCGCCGCCGGCGCGTTCGATGGTGCTGGTGAGGTGGCGGGCGTCGGGCTTGCGGTATTCGAAGCTGTCGCCGCCGGTGATGGCGTCGAAATATCGGGTAAGCTCGAGCTTGCCGAGCAGGCCGAGCGCCAGGCTTTCCATCTTGTTGGTGCAGACGGCGAGGCGGTAATCTTGGGATTTCAGCCGGTCCATGGCGGCGACCAGGCCGGGATAGGGTTCGGTCCGGCCGGGCATGTTGCCGGCATAGTGGGCAACGAAACGCTCGACCAGCGGCGGCAGGGCGTCGCTTTCGAGCGGATGGCCGCGCAACCGGCAGGCGCGCTCGATCATGACGCGTGCGCCCTGGCCGACGAGATGGGTGAGGTCGTCGTAGCTGACCGGTTCGAGGTCAAGGGCCGCGATTGTGTGGTTCAGGCTCTCGACCAGGTCCACGTGGGTATCGAGAAGGGTGCCGTCGAGATCGAAGACGACGAGCGCCGGGCGAGCGGGAACAGGGGTCAAGGGCATGTCTCTTTGAGCGATGGTCGTCTTGAGGAGCGTCCTAGGGAACGATGGATCGTCCCTGAGGTAGGCGATCGTGTGGCGGAAAGCAACGTCCGGCGATGGTCGGGAAGGCTGCAGGCCTCTGTTTCGGCTTTTCATTTTCCGTGATGATTTTGACTTTCGTTTGCCAGGCGAGCCGTGTAAACAGCACATCCAACGCAATATCAGGAGCTGGCGGCGCATGGATGCCCGCGAAATGAAGATCAAGGCCGCCGAGGCCGCACTCGCCCATGTCGAAAGCGGGATGCGTCTCGGGATCGGCACCGGCAGCACGGCGGAAGAATTCGTTCGCCTGCTGGCGGAGAAGGTCGCGGGCGGCTTCAGGGTCGAAGGCGTTCCGACCTCCGAACGAACCGCGCGGCTCTGCGTCGAACTCGGCGTGCCGTTGAAGTCGCTCGACGAACTGCCGGCACTCGACCTGACGATCGATGGCGCCGACGAGGTCGATCAGGCGCTCAGGCTGATCAAGGGCGGCGGCGGTGCGTTGCTGCGCGAAAAGATCGTCGCGGCCGCCTCCGAGCGGATGATCGTCATTGCCGACGAGAGCAAGCTGGTCGAAACGCTCGGGGCCTTTGCGCTGCCGATCGAGGTCAATCCGTTCGGGTTGGTCTCGACGCGGATCGCGATCGAAAAGGTCGCGACCCGGCTCGGCCTCTCGGGTGAACTTGCTCTGCGCCAATCGGGTGACGGAGAGTTTACCACGGATGGCGGCCATCACATCATCGATGCATCTTTTGGCCGCATTCCTGATGCAGAGGCGCTTTCGAGCGAGCTGAATTCCATACCCGGCGTCGTTGAACACGGGCTCTTTATCAATATGGCGGCACTTGCGATCATTGCCGGTCCTGCGGGTGCGCGCACGCTGCAGGCAAACAGATAACAGGAGCATATACTCATGATGAACATTGCAGGTCTTGGCCGTCTCGCCGCTGCGACCGTCGTTCTTTCCGGGCTTGCCTTCGGCTCCGCCGTCAATGCGCAGGAGGTCTCCGAAGAGCAACTGAAGGCGTCCCGCGCGGCGATCGACGCCATCGGCGCCACTGCCCAGTTCGACAACATCCTGCCCGGTCTTGCCGAGCGCCTGAAGGCCGGCCTGATCCAGGATTCGCCGAACTACCAGGACGTTATTTCGTCGACAGTCGATGCGCAGGCGCTGGCGCTGGCGCCGCGCCGCGGCGATCTGGAGAAGGAGGCGGCACTCACCTATGCCAAGACCTTCACCGTCGAAGAGCTGAAGGCGATCGCCGACTTCTATAATTCCGACGTCGGCAAGAAGCTGCTGCGCGACGGCCCGGTCGCCTCGCGCGAGACGGCGAAGGCTGCCGACATCTGGGCGCAGGGCATTTCCCGCGACCTGGAAAAGCAGAGCAACGCCGAGCTTTCCAAGGTCATCAAGGCGCCGCCTCCGGCAACCGACAGCCCGACCGCTCCGGCACCGGCGCCGGCTGCCCAGCAGTAAGGCCTGCCCCCTCAAATTTGCGAAAGCCCGGCATCGTCCGGGCTTTTTTGATATGATGCGGCAAATGCCGTTGGCGAGGCTTCAGGTGACTGCAGACATGTCCGATCATGATAAGGCCGTCCGAGTGCGGATATCCGGCACGGTCCAGGGTGTCGGTTTTCGCATGTGGACGCGCGACGAGGCGGTGCGGCTCGGTTTGACGGGCTGGGTTCGCAATGAAGAGGACGGGGCGGTCGTCGCAGTGATCGTAGGACCCGACACCGCCATCACGACAATGATCGAGCGTTTCAGGCGCGGGCCTTTGGGGGCGTCGGTTTCGGGCGTCGAGACGGAAGCAGCCCAGCTTGAGAAGAAGCCGTCGGATTTCCGCATTAGCCGCTGATAGCAGCAATCGCTAGGCAGATTCAATTGCCAACGCATATGCGCCGCAACTCAGCCCCTATGGGTTCGGGTTCTTCGCAAGTTGCCACACACCCTCCTCATCCGGCTCCACGCGCTTGTTGCCGCGATAGAAGATCGGCAGCCTCGTCTTCTTGTCGATTGAAAAGCGGCTCGGCGTGTATTTTTCATGCTCGTGGCCCTGAATGGCGAGGCCGAGCGCTTCCTTGAATTTACCAGCCTTGCACAGGTTGCTGAAGAGAGTTTGATCCATCTTTTGCTCCGCCATTCTTTTCCATCCCACGGATTGCCTGCCAGCCTCGGCCGACCGGGTCAACCGTAAACGGTGACTGGTCAACCGAAGACGGTGACTGGGTCAACCGCACTGGTGACCGGGGCCAGCCGTTTACAATGAAGAATCGGCGATGGGAACGGGATGACGCAGGAGCGGGCTTTTGTTTTCATGACGATCGCCCCTATATCAGCAACATCCTTCCTGCGATTCCCTTCCGGAGCTCCTCATGTCTTCCTACGACTACGACCTCTTCGTCATCGGCGGCGGTTCCGGAGGTGTGCGCGGTGCGCGTGTCGCCGCCTCGCTCGGCAAGAAAGTGGCGATCGCCGAAGAATACCGCTACGGCGGCACCTGCGTCATCCGCGGCTGCGTGCCGAAGAAGCTCTTCGTTTATGCTTCGCAGTTCCATGAGCATTTCGAGGATGCGGCGGGCTTTGGCTGGACGGTCGGCGAAAGCAGCTTCGACTGGAAGAAGCTGGTGGCAGCCAAGGATGTCGAAATCGCCCGGCTTGAAGGTCTCTACAAGAAGGGGCTCGCCGGCGCCAATGCCGAGATCCTGGAAACGCGCGCAGAGCTCGTCGATGCCCATACCGTCCGGCTGCTGAAGACTGGACAGACGGTGACGGCAAAGACGATCCTGATCGCCACCGGCGGGCGGCCGAACCCGCATGCGGCCCTTCCCGGTCATGAGCTCTGCATCTCCTCCAACGAGGCCTTTCATCTCGAAGAGCTGCCGAAATCGATCGTGATATCAGGCGGCGGCTATATCGCCGTCGAGTTCGCCAATATCTTCCATGGGCTCGGAGTCGAGACGACGCTGATCTATCGCGGTGCCGAGATCCTGTCGCGCTTCGACGAGGATCTGAGGCGCGGGCTGCACGAGGCGATGGCCGCAAAGGGTATCCGCATCCTCTGCCACGACACGCTGCAGAAGGTTTCGAAGGGTGAGGACGGGCTCATTCTGGAGACACTGAACAACGGCACGCTGCAAGCCGGCGTCGTCATGCTGGCGCTCGGGCGCGATCCGAACACCGAAGGCCTCGGCCTCGAGGCGGCCGGTGTCGCCGTCGACGAGCGCGGCGCCGTTGTCGTCGACGAATATTCACGGACCAATGTCGAAAACATCTATGCGCTCGGCGATGTCACCAACAGGGTACAGCTGACGCCGGTGGCGATCCACGAGGCGATGTGCTTCATCGAGACCGAGTACAAGAACAATCCGACCCGACCGGACTACGAGCTGATCCCGACCGCTGTCTTCTCGCAGCCTGAGATCGGCACCGTCGGTCTCTCGGAAGAGGAGGCGGGCAGGCGTTATCCCGCACTCGAGGTTTATCGCGCCCAGTTCCGGCCGTTGAAGGCCACGCTTTCCGGGCGGGCCGAGCGGATGATCATGAAGCTGATCGTCGATGCGGCGAGCCGCAAGGTGGTCGGCGCCCATATCCTCGGCCACGATGCCGGCGAGATGGCGCAGTTGCTCGGCATCACGCTGAAGGCCGGCTGCACCAAGGACGATTTCGACCGGACGATGGCGCTGCACCCGACGGCGGCCGAGGAGCTCGTCACCATGTATGCGCCGAGCTATCGGATCCGCGATGGCAAGCGGATTTGATTCCGCCTCTGAGCCCACTTAGCTGGTGATACGGGGTGCGCGGATGACCTTGAGGAAGAGTTCCTTCATCGCTTCGGTGATGCCTTGGGTCATCGATACCTCGAAATAAAGACCGGGCGAGGCGCATTCCTGCATCTTCGTGGGGATCTCGTTCTGGAAGGGCCTGATCCAGTCCTTGTACCAGTTGTTCTTCGGCAGCGGCAGATAGGTGGTGTAGAGCACTGCAACTCTGATTCCCTTATCCTTCAGCGGCTGGCAGAAAGACGTGTCGATCGGCTCCTGGCAGCGTTTGCCGGTGAGTTTCTTCGTGCAGCCCTTCGGCTTTTCGCTGTCGCCGACGCCGTCCGAGACGAAGAACAAGACCTTCTGCGGCGTTGTCGACGTGCTGCCGTCGCCGGGTACGGGGATGATGGTTTTCATCTGGTCCAGCGCGCTGTCGAAGCTCGTCTGCTGGTCGTTGTTGAAGCCCTGTCTCGGAATTGTCATCAGATCGACGGCGTCGGTATAGGTGCGCACCTGATCAAGTTTATCCGTCGGCTCGGATATGGTGGTCAACTTGGCATCCTCGGCCTTGGTGCCGAACGTATAGACGCCCATGCGGAATTGGTTGTCGGAAACACGCGTCGTCTTGGCGGTTTGCGTTAGCTCCTTGGTCGCCTGGCGAACGACGTCGATTCGCATGCTGACGCCGAGCTTCTTGGCGAGTTTGTAGTAATTGTTCTTGTTCTCGGTTTCGTGGCAGGCAAAGGCGCAGGTGTCGCTGGTGTTCTTTTCCATGGTCGCGACGTCGGCTGCGGTGGCGCCGACACCCATCGAAGGGGTGTTGTCGAGCAGAATGTAGAAATCCATGAAGGTGGCGGTCTGGTATTCGGCCGTGGCAGTGCCGGAGATCGTGACGGTGTCCCGGCCGAGGATGCGCATGAAGGTGGTGGGCATGGTGGCGCTGAAGGAGACCAGCGAATTCACCTTGTTGGCGGTCTTGGTGACGTCGATGCCAAGATCGACATGAACCTCGGTCAGCTCGCCGGACATTTGCGATGTAAAAATGCTGCGGGCGTCGTCCTTGCCGAGGGAGATCGTGCCGTCGCCACTCATTTTCATCGCGGCGGCGACGGCGCCGGATTTTTCAGAGATCGCGCCGACGGCGGCGGCATCGGCGGCGGCGAAAAGCGCCGTCCTCAAGCTCAGCGCGTGGGCGAGATCCACCGCCATGCCGGCCGCGCCGGCAAGCGGCACCATCAGCAGCGCCGTCATGATGCCGAAATTGCCCGAGCGGTCCGATATGAAACCGGGCGGAAGGATCGCCATGCCATGTCCTCAACGTTAAAACTGTTTTTGCTTTTATATTCAAAGTATAAAATATGGGAAAATCGACATGGTATATGAGGGTTTAACGGCGGATCGGGCGTAGAACGACCGCTTGCAACCACCGATATGCGAGCTTTTGGGGAGCTGCGAGACGATGCCTTTTGGGGCGATCAGGCCGGGGCGAATGGCCTTTGCAAGCGTGAGCTAAAGGTCTATAAGCCGCCGCATATCGAGGATAAGGCATCCCATGGAAGGGATGTAAGAACGGGTGAGTGAAATGGCAGAGAATTGGACCCCGAGCAGCTGGCGGCAAAAACCCATCCTGCAGGTTCCGGATTATCCCGACGCGGCCGCTTTGGCGGCAACGGAGGCCACGCTCGCCAGCTATCCGCCGCTTGTCTTTGCAGGTGAAGCGCGCCGCCTGAAGAAGCATCTCGCCAATGTCGCCGAAGGCGACGGTTTCCTGCTGCAGGGCGGCGACTGCGCCGAGAGCTTCGCCGAACACGGCGCCGACAATATCCGCGACTTCTTCCGCGCCTTCCTGCAGATGGCCGTGGTACTGACCTTCGGTGCGCAGCTGCCGGTCGTCAAGGTCGGCCGCATCGCCGGCCAGTTCGCCAAGCCGCGTTCGTCGAATGTCGAGAAGCAGGGCGACGTGACGCTGCCGGCCTATCGCGGCGACATCATCAACGGCATCGAATTCACCGAGGAGTCGCGCATTCCGAACCCGGAACGCCAGGCCATGGCCTACCGCCAGTCGGCTGCGACGCTGAACTTGCTGCGCGCCTTTGCGATGGGCGGTTACGCCAATCTCGAAAACGTGCATCAGTGGATGCTCGGCTTCGTCAAGGACAGCCCGCAGGGCGAGCGCTACCGCAAGCTTGCCGACCGCATCAGCGAAACCATGGATTTCATGACGGCGATCGGCATTACCTCGGAAAACCAGCCGGCGCTCCGCGAGACCGATTTCTTCACCAGCCATGAGGCGCTGCTGCTCGGTTACGAGGAGGCGCTGACCCGCGTCGATTCCACGTCGGGCGACTGGTATGCAACGTCGGGCCACATGATCTGGATCGGTGACCGTACACGTCAGGCCGACCATGCGCATGTCGAATATTGCCGCGGCATCAAGAACCCGATCGGCCTGAAATGCGGCCCGTCGCTGCAGGCCGACGACCTGCTGCAGCTGATCGACATCCTGAATCCTGCCAACGAGGCCGGGCGCCTGACGCTGATCTGCCGCTTCGGCCATGAGAAGGTCGCCGACAGCCTGCCGAAGCTCATTCGCGCCGTCGAGCGCGAGGGCCGCAAGGTCGTCTGGTCCTGCGATCCGATGCACGGCAACACGATCACGCTCAACAACTACAAGACCCGTCCCTTCGAGCGGATCCTGTCGGAAGTCGAAAGCTTCTTCCAGATCCACCGCGCCGAAGGCTCGCATCCGGGTGGCATCCATATCGAGATGACCGGCAAGGACGTGACCGAGTGCACCGGCGGCGCCCGCGCGGTCTCCGCAGAAGACCTGCAGGACCGCTACCACACCCATTGCGATCCGCGCCTCAACGCCGACCAGGCGCTCGAACTCGCCTTCCTGCTTGCCGAACGCATGAAGGGCGGCCGCGACGAAAAGCGGATGGTCGCCAACGGCTGACAGCGGCCCCAAAACAGATGACGAAAAGCCCGGTTCGCCGGGCTTTTTATTGACAGGCCTCGCCCTTTACTCGA